>CAXAZV010000085.1:0-11543 GCA_963973375.1 uncultured Antarcticibacterium sp. | reverse complement strand
TATGGGTCTTTCAATAATTTTGAATTGGATGATTCCACATTGATGAAATACAATGCCGAATCTGGCTTATATGAAAACGCCCTTTTGTTTAAACAGGGCTACTATGATTATAATTATGTACTTTTAAATGAAGATGGCAGTATAGACCGTGGATATATAAGCGGAAATTTTGAAAAGACAGAAAATGAATATCAAATCCTGGTGTATTTCCGGGATATAGGTGCCCGTTATGATCAAATAATTGGAGTGGGAAGCGCAAATTCAATTAATATTACACCTTAAAATATTTGATCATAATATTACCCATTTATGAAAGACCATCGCTCTTCAATTGAGTTTAGAGGCAAAAGCTGTCTCAATTGCGATCATCCCTTAGACAAAAGCGATAAGTATTGCCCTTCCTGTGGGCAATTGAACAGCACTAAAAAACTTTCCTTTGACGATTTTTTATATGAATTCTTTGCCGGGGTCTTTGCCTATGATTCCAAATTAAGGAATACCCTTACCGTCATGTTGTTTAGTCCGGGAAAACTTACAGAAGATTATAAGAATGGGAAACGTGTGAGATATGCCAATCCATTTAAATTCTATTTAAGTATCTCCATAATCTTTTTTATTATCTATAATCTTACAAGTAGTTTTGATTTGGGTGAGGCAAATGCAAATAATTTAAGGGAAGCACAGGAATTAAGCCCGGATGAGATTGAGAAATTACGTAATGACCTCAACAGGGTGCCGGCACTGAAAACTTCCACGCTCAATTTGGATTCGCTTTTGCTGGGGGAACAAGCTCCTTCAGTAAAAACATTTAATGATAAATATATTTCAGAAAAAGAAATGGACAGTTTGGGCCTGTTCAAATCCTTTGTCCCACAACTTGAATTGTATGAGCAGTTTTACCTTGAGAGCGATATTCGCAATTCAGAAACAGCTCTGGACAGCCTTCACCACGACCCCTCCACCTATAATAATTGGATGTATAAAAAAGTAGTTGATTATACAGCCTTTAAAAAGGACCCTAAGATCTTTGTGAAATATTTCATCAACAAACTCCCTTTAATAATATTCTTCTACCTGCCTGTATTTGCTCTTTTTATATGGTTGCTTTATATGAGAAGGCAATTTAATTATATGGAACACCTCATTTTTACGTTTCACGTACAAAGTACTTTTTTCGTAATTATGGCCTTCGCCCTAATTTTCGATTATATTTTTGGCACCTCTTCTTTTTCAGGATTTGCCAGCCTTGTTTTTTTATTCTACCTCTATAAGGCCATGCGTAAATTCTACAAACAGGGAAGATTTAAAACCATTGTTAAATTTATTTTACTCAATGGAATATTCCTTACATTAGCTGTCATTGCGGCAATTTTTTCTTTAATGGCCTCTTTTGCAATATATTAATATGGTACAACAGGTAACAAGCGGTATTAAAATTTCGGTAGAAACCAGCTTTGAAGGTTCTTTTTACAAGAATCATAAAATGACCTTTGCCTTTGGCTACCAGATCACTATTGAAAATCAAAGTAAGGATTCCGTACAACTTACATCACGCTTCTGGAGGATCAAAGATGCCCTTAACCATACCGAGATTGTGCAGGGAGAAGGGGTAATTGGTCAAAAACCGGTTTTAAAACCCGGGGAATCTCACACTTATAGCAGCGGTTGCCTGCTCACTTCGCCTTTTGGATCTATGCGGGGATATTACAACATGATCAATTTCACCTCATCAAAAAAATTCAAAGTTTCCATTCCTTCCTTTAAGCTAAGCGCGCCTTTCGCCTTGAATTAATGCTGAAAGCCTTATGCGCTTGAGAAAGTTTTTTTTGTAAGTTTTTCCTTCTGTAGGTCTTTGAAGATCATTTCAGTTTCTGCTGAAGTATTTATTATTTGCGTGATGCTTTGAGTTCTTACGAACCCCCGATCCATAATCACATCAATATTCTTATCCCCTATGCCGGCTGAATGATGGAAGTCCCATAAATTTTCGGGTGTAAGTTCCTTTTCCCCCATGAAATTAGTGAACCACTCATTCCGTTGTTCCTTCATTCCGTTGTCATATAAAGGGGAAGATGACCATAAATGACTTGTAAGATCCAGCTCTGTGATATGTTTTTCCTTTCCATCCCACACAATTTCCAGAAATCGAAGGTCTTTATTCCAGTCGGCAGAAATAATGGTAAATGGTTCAATATCCCGGAGATCGTAGTTGTTAATAGTAGTGTCAAGCACAGGAGCTTTAAGAAGATCCTTAACCACCACTCCCCTGCTAAGCCGGTAATTTTCTTCCCTTTGGTGAGCTTCCCGCCCCCCATTAAGCAGGCATATTACCCGTGAGTGTTCACTAATTCCTATCCAGGTTCCGCCGCTTTCCTTATCCATTGGGTAAAGCAACTTCACCCCGGCTTCCAGGTAAAAGTCCGGAGGAAGGGCTTCCCGCCGTGGAGCCTCATCGCGGTTGGAAGTAAGCACAAACCCATATTTAAAATGAGGCAAGGTGGTTAAAGTTACAGTGCACATTAATCAAAATTTAGTTCAGAATTAGTAATTTACAAAAAAATACCTCAGTAAATCATCCGGTTTTGGGGAAGGTCAGGTCGCTTAAATTTTTTATCTTTACGATCCTTAAAATTAAAAACAAAAAACATAGAATTATTATGGGAAAAGGATTTTTTCAGGTTCCTACCGCGGTGAATGAACCAATCAAAACATACGCCCCCGGAACTCCCGAACGTGATGCAGTATTGAAAACCTACAAGGAAATGTACAAATCCAAAATGGATGTACCCTTATATATTGGTGATGAAGAAATAAGAACGGGAAACACCATTACAATGCACCCTCCACATGATCATCAGCACGATCTTGGGATTTTTCACCTTGCCCAAAAAGAACATGTAGATAAAGCAATAAAAGTTGCCCTTGAGGCACGTACCAAATGGGCAGATCTTGCCTGGGAACAGCGCGCGGCAGTATTCCTTAAAGCAGCCGAATTGATAGCAGGGCCATACCGCTCACGTATCAATGCAGCGACAATGATTGGGCAATCCAAGACAATTTTTCAGGCAGAAATTGATTCGGCCTGTGAACTTATAGATTTTCTTAGGTTCAATGTTGAATATATGGCCCAAATCTATGAAGAGCAACCGGAATCTTCTGAAGGGGTTTGGAACAGATTGGAATACCGCCCGCTTGAAGGATTTGTTTACGCAATTACGCCATTCAACTTTACAGCCATTGCAGGAAACCTTCCCGCAAGTGCAGCCCTAATGGGGAATACGGTGGTATGGAAGCCAAGTGACAGCCAGGTATATAGTGCCCAGGTGATCATGGAAGTATTCCAGGAGGCGGGAGTTCCTGCCGGAGTTATAAATATGATAATGGGTGACCCGGTTATGATCACCGATACCATACTTGCACACCCCGATTTTGCCGGGATCCATTTCACCGGAAGCACTTCGGTATTTAAAGGGTTATGGAGTAAAATTGGAAATAATATTGAAAAGTATAAAACCTATCCGCGTATTGTGGGAGAAACAGGAGGAAAAGATTTCATCCTTGCTCATCCAACCGCAAAAGCCAAACAGGTAGCTACTGCAATTTCCCGGGGAGCATTTGAATTCCAGGGTCAAAAATGTAGTGCCGCTTCACGAGCATACATCCCCCAGAGTCTATGGGAGGAGGTAAAAAATTATGTGATTGAGGACGTAAAATCCTTTAAAATGGGATCTCCGGAAGACATGCAGAACTTTATTACTGCAGTAATTCACGAAGGTTCATTTGATAAACTTGCGGGTTATATAGATCAGGCCAAGAAAGATGCAGATACCGAGATCATAGCAGGCGGTAATTACGATAAGTCGAAGGGTTATTTTATAGAACCTACAGTTATTGTAACCACTAATCCAAAATATGAGACAATGTGTACCGAGTTATTTGGCCCGGTTATCACTATTTATGTTTATGAGGATATTAAATGGGAAGAAACCTTAAAGCTGGTAGATGAAACAGGAATTTACGCCCTTACAGGTGCTATTCTTGCTACCGACAGGTATGCGGCGGCTCAGGCCACCAAAGCACTTGAGAATGCAGCCGGGAATTTCTACATCAACGATAAACCCACCGGGGCGGTTGTAGGACAACAGCCATTTGGAGGAGCTCGTGCCAGTGGGACCAATGACAAAGCCGGTTCAAAACTGAACTTACTGCGCTGGATCTCCCCGCGACTGATCAAGGAAACTTTTGTAACTCCTACAGATTACAGATATCCATTTATGGGTAAATAACAATAAATTACATACCATTTAAAGGAAACCACAGACTTAAGAGTTTGTGGTTTTTTTTATGATCTTTTTTCAAAAAAGCACGTGATGTAAGGTTTAAAAATGCTGTAGGGAAAAACTTCTTTCTCATAAGCCGGTTGTGTGTTTTATCGGAAAACCTCTCCTTTCAACGATTATAATTACCCTTTACCGAAAAGATAAGAATTTAACTTTAATTCATTGTATTTTAGATTGTTAATTGTCTTTTCCCCAAAGACTTAACACGAATTTAACCGTCTTCAATTCTTCCCCTACGATAATTGAAAACTCCTAATTAGCATAACTATGGAGAAAAAATTACTTTCCGGGTTTTTTATAATTTCCCTGTTTTTACTTGCGCCATTTAGTGGGTTTGCGCAGTGTCCTACCTCAGTAAGCATTTCTGCTTCTCCGGGCAATATTATTTGTGCCGGGACTAATGTGACTTTTACTGCCACTCCTAATGGTGGAACCGCGCCCTATACCTTTCAATGGAAAATCAACGGAACCAATGAAGGTGCAGTAAGTACGGCTAACACTTTTTCATCAAATAGTCTTACAAACGGACAAAAAGTTTCAGTTACCGTTACGGATGGCAATGGCACATCATGCTCTATTTCGAGTAGTGATATTACAATGACAGTAAATGCTGTCCAAACTCCTACAGTTTCTGTATCACCTTCTAAAACTAACATCTGCCCAGGTGAAAGTGTAACTTTCACCGCAGCAAATACTAATGGAGGGACAAGTCCGCAGTACTCATTTTTCCTGAATAACCAAACCTCAGCTGTTCAAGCAGGCTCATCAAAAACATTCACCACAACAACATTAAACGATGGCGATCAAATAAGGGTTGTCCTAACTAGTAATATAGAATGTGTTACTTCTTCTACTGCTGAGGTAACTTCCAGTGCTATTACGGTAAGGGCGGGAACTCCTGTTAAACCGGGAACTATAAGCGCAGCCGAAACAGCAATTTGCCCGGGTGTTTCACAAACTTATTCTATTGCTGCAGTTGCAGGTGCCAGTTCCTACCAGTGGACTCTTCCATCTGGGTGGACAGGCAGCAGTACTTCCACATCTATAAATGCTACTGCCGGCACGACCGGTGGTACAATTTCGGTTAGAGCAATCAATGATTGCGGTACCGGTGAAGCTGTAACAACAGATATTACCGTAAAAGCCGGGACACCTGCTGTACCTGCCAATATAAGTGGAGAAACCGCCGTTTGTCCGGGAGTTTCTCAAACATATTCTATAGCAGCGGTTAACAATGCTACTGAGTATATCTGGAGTTTACCTTCCGGGTGGTCAGGAACAAGTACAACAAATTCTATAACAGTAACTACCGGTGCTTCAGGCTCTGGAAATATTTCCGTTCAGGCAAAAAATGATTGTGGAACCAGTACTGCAAAAACCTTAGCTGTTTCAGTTAAACCAGGGACTCCGGCGCAACCCGGAACAATTTCAGGTACAGCAGAGGTATGCCCGGGAGTTTCCGAGAAATATTATATAACTGCAGTTACAGGAGCAACCTCTTACGAATGGACCTTGCCCGATAACAGCTGGACTGGAACAAGTACCACTAATTCTATCACAGTTACTACCGGAACAACCAATGGGAATATTACCGTAAAGGCACTCAATGATTGTGGTACCAGTACAGAACAAACCTTAGCTCTAATAGTAAAACCCGGAACTCCGGCAACTCCCGGAGCAATCTCTGGTTCGGATATAGTATGTCCCGGAACTTCCGAAACTTACTCTATCACTCCCTTGGACGGAGCAACAGAATATATCTGGACTTTGCCAAGTGGCTGGACCGGAAGCAGTACTTCTGAAACAATAACCGTTACTACGGGACAAACCGGAAATGGCAGTATTACTGTTAAGGCAAAAAATGACTGTGGCACCAGTATTGCAGCAATCTTTGCTGTTTCTATAGATAAGCCTGCACCTGTAATGACCGGTAGCGTTTCTGGACCAGTAGAAGTTTGTTCTACCGCTACTGGACTGGTCTATTCTATACCTGCAATAACTAATGCTACAGAATATTTATGGACTCTTCCTTCTGGTTGGAATATAACAGCCGGTATAGGAACGAGAACGATAACAGTGAGCGCTACATCTTCCAATGGGAATGTTTCAGTTATAGCTAAAAATACTTGTGGAGAAAGTGCAGCCTCTGCAAATCTGGTGGTGAGCTCAATTTCTGGAGCACCTACTACCCCTGGTACAATAACAGCTCCTAATCTGCCCACAGGCGCTATTTGTCCCCCTGCCACGGGCATACAATTTACAGTTCCCTCCGTTACCGGGGTCAAGAGTTATTTATGGACTCTTCCTTCCGGATGGGAAATAACCTCAGGAGCAGGCACCAATTCAATTACTGTCAGAGTAAATTCTACTGCTACCACAACCGCGAATGCAGCTGTAAGCGTCGAGGCCATTAATATTTGCGGCAATAGCCAAAAGTCCACTCTTAACGGCCTTGCCATTGATAATCATGTTATTACCAATGCAGGGGTAGACCAAACAGTTTGTAAAGTCATTTCACCTTTAGACATAGTGGGTACGTACAGTTTCTCGGGAACAAATGCTAATTTAAAACCCACCTGGTCAGCTCCTGCAGGAATGGGTACTTTCGATAGTCCGTCAAAACTGACCGCAAAATTTACTCCTTCACAAGCAGCCCTGGACGCCGGATCAGTAATCCTTACTCTTACAACAGATGCTCCCAGTGGTGCCTGTGGACCGGGTAAAGATGAGATGAAAATCACATTCAAACCTCTTCCAACCGCTACAATTACCGCAACATCACCTATTTGTAGTGGCAATACATCGACATTAACTTTTACCGGAACACCTAATAGTAGGGTTACATATCGGCTTCCGAATAATACTACCCAAACGGTAGTTATTCCTGCTGCTGGAACAATCAATGTTCCTACAGCAGCTCTAACAGCAAATTCCACTTACACTTTAGTGAGTGCTCTTAATTTAGATACTCCTGCCTGTTCCAATACTTTGACGGCATCTACAACGATTACTGTAACTCCAAAACCCACTGCAATTATAACTTATGCAGGAGCACCTTTTTGCAGCACTGATTCTGCTGCAAAATCTGTAACCCTTACCGGCACTAATGCACATACCGGCGGTGCTTATTCATCTACTCCAGGGCTGAGTATTGATACAGCTACAGGGGCACTTACTCCATCAACCAGTACTCCGGGGACTTATACTGTAACTTACAATACCCCGGAAGCTAATGGCTGCGTACCAGTTACGGCGACTACTCAAATAACTATTACACCTGCGCCAACTGCTACTATAAGCTATGCCGGCACTCCTTTCTGCACATCAGATTCAGATGCAAAAGCGGTCACGCTCACTGGAACCAATGCTTTTTCAGGAGGTACTTTTTCAGCCACTGAAGGTCTAACTATCAATTCCAGCACGGGAGCTATAACAGCAAGTTCAAGCACTCAAGGAACTCATACTGTAACATATAGCACTCCGACTGGAGGTGGATGTAGTCCAGTCACTTCTACAACAGAGGTTACCATTACAAAGGCACCCACTGCAACTATTTCTTATCCTGATGCTCCATTTTGCCTCTCTGACAATTCAGAAAAAGTAGTTTCTCTAACGGGAACAGAATCTTATTCAGGAGGAACTTTTTCAGCACCATCCGGGCTTTCAATAAATGCAACTACAGGAGCAATCACTCCTTCCGCAAGTACTGTTGGAACATATACAGTAACTTACAAAACACTTCCATCAGCTGGTTGTGGAGAAGTTACCACAACAACAGAAGTTACTATTACCCAGACTCCGGCAGCAGAAATAAATTATGTTGGACCGTTCTGCAACAGTGATGAAACATCTAAAACAGTAACATTCAGCAATACTGCAGGAGCTTATCAGGGTGGAACTTTTTCAATTGGCGGGGGGGAATCAGGATTAACTATTAATAGTTCTACTGGAGAAATAAATGCGAAAACAAGTAGCCCGGGGGAATATATTGTTATTTACACTTTACCTTCCGGAAATGGTTGTCCAACTTCAGAGATAAGCACACCTGTTACAATTACTCAGACACCAAAAGTGGATATAAGCTATACTACTCCTTTGTGTAGTTCTGATTCTACGATTTATGGAGTCACCTTTAGCAATATCGACGGGGCCTATCAAGGCGGGACTTTCTCGGGTACTAATGGACTTTCTATAGATGCAACTGGAAACATTGATCCATCAAATAGTACACCTGGAATTCATACGATTACATACACTACACCTGCAGGAGCAGGTTGTGAAAGTTATGTTACAACCACTAACATCGAAATTTTCCAAAAAGTAACCATTACCACCGAACCAGAAAACGTAGGAATCTGTTCTACGGAAGCGGCATCTTTTGAAGTTGTGGCTTCAGGTGATAACCTGACCTATGAATGGAAAAGAATCGACGGAGCAGCAATAACTAACGCAACAGGTGTTAACTCTTCAAAACTGTCCTTTAGCAATGCAACTGCAACAAATGCAGGAGAATATTATGTTGTAGTTTCAGGCTCATCTCCTTGCACTACTGTAGAATCTGAAAAGGTAACTCTTAACATTGATGAAAACATTGTCATAATAAAGCCAACTGAAGACCTTGAATTTTGTCATCAGGACCGGGCAGATGTAACCTTTGAATTCATAGCTCACGCTAAGGGAGCACCGTTGACTTTTACCTGGATAAAAGATGGAGCGGACATACCGGGTACCAATACTTCAAGGTTTGTATTCGAATTAACCGGTCCTGAAGGTTCAGATGGAGAATATACCGGAACCTTTAAAATTGTTGGCCCCAATCCATCAGACAACGGGGTTTATGCTGTAAGAATAAATGGTCCAGCCTATTTTACCTGTTCTGATGCTGTATCCAAGACATTTACTTTAAATATTAACCCGCTTCCGGACGCTCCAGGAACTGAGGATATAGTTTATTGCCAAAATGCAGAAGCTTCTCCATTAACAGCAACCGGAGAAAGCGGGGCAGAATTCACCTGGTATGATGCAGCCATGGTCGCTATAGATGGAGTACCAACTCCTTCGACATCAGAACCTGGAACTTTTGTTTATTATGTTACTCAAACAACAGATGTTTGTGAAAGTAACCCTTCCACATTAACTGTAACAGTTAAGCCTACTCCGGCAGTACCATCTACAAATCAGGCAGTTGCCTATTGTTTTGAAGAAACAGATATAGAGCCACTAACAGCAACTAAAAATGATGTTGGAAGTACTTTAAACTGGTATGGTCCTGATGATAAAACTATTAGCTTAGAGAGTGCTCCTATACCATTAACCACTACCACAGGCACCTTTAAGTATTGGGTGAGTGAAACTTTTGAAGGCTGTGAAAGTCCATTGGTGGAGATAATTGTAAAAGTAAATCCATTACCTGAAATTAATGTGAGTGCCGATCAACTGACTATTTGTGAAGGCAGCTCTGCAATATTAACCGCAACCGGTGGTTCTTCATACGAATGGTTTATTGGAGAAACCAATATAGATACTGGGACTTCAATAACAGTAACACCAATTACCGCAACAACCTATACTGTAGTAGGAACAAATGAAAATGGTTGTAAAAATTCCAAATCTATTACCATTGAAGTTGATGAACCTACTTTAGCAGGAATAGTTTCAACATTATCTGGGCAAGGAAGCGTATGTATTACCACGCCGTCAGGAATTCTTAATCTTGCAGATCAAAGAGGGGATATTTTAAGATGGGAACAATCTACAAACGGAGGAACTTCCTGGACAGAAATCGCTAATACTACAAATACACTAGATTTTAACGGCCTTACCGGAACTACCTCTTTTAGGGCAGTGGTTAAAAATGGAGTTTGCAGTGAATTAACCTCCAACGAAATAGAAATAACAATTGATCCTCTGCCTGTTGGCGGTGAATTAAATTTTGCCGGCAATGGAAGGGTATTTACAATTTGCGAAAATCCTGTTGGTAATTATGCAGTTGATCTAAATCTTACAGGTATTCAGGGTAATATTGCGGGATGGTATTTTAGGGCATGGGATGCTACAGGATATACTCCTCTTAATATTAATGGGGAAATTTTTACTGGCACTACCTTAACTGCTGCGCAGATCCAGGGTATGAATCTAAGTGAGACCACTGTTTTTCAAGTGGAAGTAAATAGCGGGGTTTGTACTCCCAATGCTTTATCCAAGACCGCAATTATTTCTGTAATACCATCGGATATTACTCCAAAACCAGTTACAGCAGCACCGGGTGTGGTTTGTCTGGGAGAAGAAGTTACATTAAATTCTGAAACCGGTTATGAAAATGGAGGAACCTTCCTGGATGAGGGAGCTTTTGATAATGCTTCCATAACTAATAAGGGCTGGAGAATTAGAAGGGCAGGGATTTCAGGAGATTTAGGTTTCGATACCGATGCCAATAATACAGAGTTTGACAGATGGAAACGTGCCACACCTCGGGCATTTACTACGGCGTCCATCAATTCACCATATGGCACATCTGGGGTATTATTTGATACCGGAATTGATGATGGCAATAAAGGTTTTGCATTAATTTCAGGTAATTATAAATCTACCATGGAAACTCCTGTTTTCACAATTGGTTCTATGGATCAGGCCGTTTTGACTTTTGATCAGGCTTACGTACTTACTCCGGGGGCTTCTATCAGAGTGGAAATATCTACTGACGGGGGTAATACCTATACTACATTATATTTTAAAGAAGTTCCGGTAAATGGTACTATAGGAATTCAAAGTGGGAATACTACAAATTTTGGAACCGGAACAGTAGACACTCGACCAGAGAATAAAATTGAAATAGATCTTGGAGATTATATAGGACGTCCTAATTTAAGGATCAGGTTTAACTATGTCGGTGCAAGGCCAGGGGATATTTGGGCGGTTGATAATATAGATATTCCGGAAGGACCAAATGGTATCACCATGGAGTGGAGAGATTACACAGATACAACGAATCCTGAGGGTGTTTTAATAGGAACTAACAATTCGGAAACATGGCCGCCTACTAAGGTGGGATTGAACATATTTGAAGTTAAAACCAAACTTGTATATAACTCTAATGGAGATGCTTGCGAAGTCGCAGAAAATTCACAAAGAGTAGAAGTATTTGTTTTTGACAAATACACTACCGCTGTTACTGCCCAAGTAGGAAGCTGTGGAAATAATTCA
>CAXAZV010000084.1:0-11619 GCA_963973375.1 uncultured Antarcticibacterium sp. | reverse complement strand
AATACGGGAACAATCGCATTAGTTGTACAAGAGGCTGCTGAAAAAATGTCATACTCATCTGGGCTGTATTCTTTATGGTTCACCCCGTGTACAATATTTGGAATTCCTTTTCCCGGGGCGGTAAGTAAAACTTTTGAAGCTCCCTTGCTGCTAAGTAAACGGCTTAATTCCTCTTTATCTCTAAAAGCACCGGTGTTGTCAATAACTAATGCATCTTCAATACCATAGGATGTATAATCTATGTCTTCTGGATTATTTGCTGAAATTATATGAACCGTAGTTCCGTTAACTATTAATGCCGAATTTTTTTCGTCTATTGTTACAGTTCCTGAAAAATCTCCGTGTACAGAGTCACTCTTTAAAAGAGAAGCTCTTTTTTCCAATACAGTTCTGTCAATTTTACCTCGTGTAACAATGGCCCGAAGCCTTAACTGGCTTCCTTTGCCTGTTCGTGTCATTAATTCCCTGGCCAGAAGTCTTCCAATTCTTCCAAACCCGTATAGCACTACATCTTTTGGGGTTACTTCATGATAGTCTTTGGCGTTTTTCAGTTTTCCTGAA
Organism: uncultured Antarcticibacterium sp.; assembly: GCA_963973375.1. Classification (GTDB taxonomy): domain Bacteria; phylum Bacteroidota; class Bacteroidia; order Flavobacteriales; family Flavobacteriaceae; genus Gillisia. Next base: position 11,058 of record CAXAZV010000084.1, on the reverse strand, counting down.
ATAAAGGACTTTGCATTTTGATAATCTACATCTTCAAGATGGTACTCGTAAGTAAGTTTTCCAATATCCAGTTTTGCAGGGGGAAGGTCCAGGTCTTTAATAGCCTGGGCGATTTCAACAGAATCAAATATGGATATAGGTTTTTGTACAAATTCTCCTGCGTATTCGTGCAAATTTAAGATATCGCTCACATTGCGGTTTATCAATTGGTTTCTGAATAAAACCAGTTCAATTGATTTATCATACCAAAGATCGCTAACAATCTTAATAAATTCAACCGATGCCCTTCTACGGTCGGCCTGAAATGCAAGTTCCTTTTCGTAAACTTCGTTAAATCCCATTTTTGTGGTGCGTTTAGGTTGTGTGTTTAAAACGGTGCAAAAGTATAGATTTCAAACGTTTTCGTAAAACAATTATAAAAAAAATAACCCGCCCTTTTCAGGAGCGGGTTATAGCTGATTATTATAATTTTTTTAACGCCAAATATAGGTTTGTTCCTGCCCTTCGCGATTCATAAAAGTGACACTTAGGGGCTCCGCCGGATCCTTGGAGTTCATAATTTTTTGAACTTCGGTAATATTGGATACGGCCTGATTATCAATTTTGGTAATAATAATACCAATAAGAGCCTGAGATTGTTTGTCGCCCGTTAAGGCCCTGCTTATTTTTACCCCCTTTGCAATTTTATATTGCTTAAGGTCCTCAGCCGTGGCATTGGTAACTTCAAGACCAATTGGGGTAATTTCAAAAGTTTCATATTTGGTGATCTTCACATTAAACTCTCTTTCATTCCCGCTGCGAAGAATTTTTAAACGTACCACATCACCCGGTCTTTTTGACCCAATATATCCGGTAAGATCTGCCATTCTGCGTACTTCGATGTTATCTATTTGTCTTATTACATCCTTTGGTTTAATTCCGGCCAGGGCTGCTCCACTACCAGAATCCACATCGCTCACCACCACGCCCTGAGATACCGGTAGGTCAAGTTGGCTGGAGATTGCCGTATTCACATCCTGACCTCGAATTCCAAGAATTCCCTGCTGCACATTACCAAACTCCATTATATCCTCTACAATTTTCCGGGCATTATTGGATGGAACAGCAAAACCATAACCTACATAGCTTCCGGTTTGCGAAGAAATTGCTGTATTTATTCCTATAAGTTCCCCGTTAATATTTACCAGGGCACCGCCACTGTTTCCCGGATTAATAGCTGCATCAGTCTGGATAAAAGATTGGGGTGTGCCATCGGTAATTCCAAGGTCCCGTGCTTTTGCGCTTATGATCCCAGCCGTTACAGTAGATGTAAGGTTAAAAGGATTTCCTACCGCAAGCACCCATTCTCCCAACTTTACATCATTGGAATTTCCAAAAGGAAGGTATTTAAGGTCCTTGGCATCTACTTTAATTAAAGCAATATCTGCCCGGGGATCAGATCCTATCAATTCAGCTTTGTAGGTTTTATTGTTATTAAGGGTCACTTCAATTTCGCTGGCACCTTCAATTACATGGTTGTTCGTAACTATATACCCATCTGGTGTAATAATCACTCCAGATCCTGCGCCGCGTAGGGCTTTACCCGCCGTGCCACCACGTGAGTAATATTCCCAAACCGTTGTAGGCTGTTTAAATACCGCCACATTTTTAACGTGAACTACGCCGTGTACAGTTCTTTCAGCTGCTTCTGTGAAATCGGCATTGGTTCCGTAAATATTTTCATAAGATACGGGAAGAATGCTACCGGCATTAGTTTCTATTGGAAGATCACTTAATAACGCCGGGTCTTCTTCCAAAAACATTTTATAGGAGCCCAGGGTTAAAGCACCACCAAGCATTGAAACAATTACTAGTTGAGAGAATTTTTTCATTTTCATTAAAATTTTAAGTCTGTATTCCGGAGGTGAATTAACTTTTCGTTTCCTCGCTGCTTAGCTTAAGAACGAAAAAATTTGTCATATTGTTGTACATTTGTTCGTACCAATATAAAGTCAATGAATGTAGTATTCTATAAATTTCACGGCACCGGAAATGATTTCATTATGGTTGACAATCGTGATTCTATTTTCCCCAAAAATGATACCAATCTAATCAATAAATTATGTGACCGAAGATTTGGCATTGGGTCAGATGGTTTGATCTTACTGGAAAATGCCGGGGAAAATGAAGATGATTTTAAAATGGTTTATTTTAATGCAGACGGGAACCAAAGTTCGATGTGTGGTAATGGAGGAAGATGTATTGTGGCATTTGCCAAATATTTAGGGATTATAGATAAAACCGCCAGTTTTACCGCCATTGATGGGAAACATCTTGCAGTGATAAATGGGCAGGAAGTTAGTTTAAAAATGCAGGATGTAGATGCATCAGATCTTAATGAAGCCGCGCTTTTTCTGGATACGGGATCTCCGCATCATATTGAGTTTACAGATGAAGTAGGAGATATAGATGTTAAAGGGCAGGGTTCAAAGATCAGGTATTCTTCAAAATATGAAGAAAGCGGTGGTACCAATGTCAACTATGTGCAACAGGATGGTGATAATGATTTTTTAGTACGCACCTATGAAAGGGGAGTGGAAGATGAAACATATTCCTGCGGTACAGGTGTAACTGCAGTTGCACTTGCTGTACACGCCCTGGGTCGCACTATGGCAAGGGAAATTAAACTAAAAACCAGGGGAGGTGATCTAAAGGTTTCATTTGATGAAAAAGGGGAGCAGTATTTCAATATATGCCTTACCGGTCCTGCAGAATATGTGTTTAAAGGAGAAATTGAATGCTAACATTAAAAGGAGATAAGGTATACTTAAGGGCATTAGAACCCGGGGATCTCGATTTTATTCTGGAGGTGGAAAACACCGAAGAATTTTGGGAGGTGAGTTCTACACGTGTTCCTTATTCCAGGTATTTAATTAAGAAATATATCCAAAATTCCCACCGGGATATTTTTGAAGTCAAGCAATTGCGCCTTATGATATGTGATTTGGAAGACACCAGGCTTGGCATGATAGATGTTTTTGATCTTGAACCCAGAGATCGTCGCGCAGCCCTGGGAATTCTAATTGTAAACCGCGAGCATCGCAGAAATGGCTACGGGGCAGAGGTGCTTTCTTTAATAACAAATTATTGTTTCACCCATCTTGGCCTTCATCAGGTTTATGCCAATGTAACGGCAGATAATAGTGCAAGTATTAAATTATTTGAAAAGAATAATTTTGAAAAAATTGGTATCAAGAAAGACTGGGTACTAATAAAAGGAAAATTTAAGGACGAGATATTATATCAGCTTATCAATGTACATTAGAAAAATTATCATACTCATAGCAGTCCTTGGGATTGCGGCCCTGGGTTATTTCAGCTATAAAATATACAACAACATCTTCAATGCTAACACCGCTTTTGACAGAGAAAGTGTAACGGTTTATATACCCACCGGCGCCACCTATGCACAGGTTCGGGATAGTCTTAGGCCGTATGTAAAGGACCTCGCCACCTTTGATGACGTAGCTCAAAAAAAGGGATACGTTGGTAAAGTGAAGCCCGGAAAATATGTAATAGAAAAAAATGCCAATAATCATCGCATTACTGAAATTTTGAGAATTGGGAATAAACCGGTACAGGTGGTATTCAATAACCAGGAAAGGCTTGAAAATCTTGCAGGCAGGATCGCATCTCAAATTGAGGCAGATAGTGTTTCACTGCTCGCGACCATGAGGGAGCAGGAATTTTTAAGTCAAAATGAATTTAGCGTAGAGAATGCGCTGGCAATGTATATTCCCAATCAATATGAATTTTTCTGGAATACTTCTGCGGAAGAATTTCGGGCTCGAATGAAGAAGGAATACACGAGATTCTGGACCGCCGAAAGATTACAAAAAGCTGAAGAAATTGGGTTAACTCCTAATGAGGTAACGGTAGTAGCCTCCATAGTTCAAAAGGAAACTGCGAAAGTAGATGAACGCCCAAAGGTAGCCGGGGTTTATATGAACAGGTTAAAAAATGGGTGGAAACTGGACGCAGATCCTACGGTAATTTATGCGCTAAAGCTGCAAAATAAAAATTTTGATACCATTATAAAACGGGTGTTCTACAAAGATCTAACCCTAAATTCTCCGTATAATACTTATTTGTATAAGGAACTACCACCGGGACCCATTGCAATGCCTGATATTTCTTCAATAGATGCGGTGCTTAATTATGAACGGCACGAGTATTTTTATTTTGTTGCCGACGTAGAAAATTTTGGATATCATAAATTTGCTGAAAATTTGGAGCAACACAACCGTAATAAGCAAGCATATGTTCGCTGGATTAACGCCCAGGGGGTTAAACGGTAATGATTCCGGGATGAAAGAAAATTTATATTAAGAATTGATTAACGCTCTGTAAATCAGATTTTTAAATTTTATCGTATCTTTGCGCGGTGAAATTGAAAGGGGCACCGTTTTTGCCACTAACCTTTCAGAACAAATTTTTATGAGAAAGAAAGTTTTTAAATTTTCAATCCTACCCCTTATTGCAGGTTCAGTTTTTTTTAGTTTTTCAACAAAAGAAGCTGCGAATTTAGATATATTTTCGACTTCCAAAGTAGAGAATTTAGAGTATACTGTAATCTCTTCTGAAGATTATGTACCTGTAGAAATAGAAACCCCAAGGATGATCCCAAAACTGGGAAAATCCTACACCGGTTTTAAAGAAGCCCTTGCCTTTAAAGAATCCCGCGGTAATTACAAAGTTATAAATGAGTTTGGTTATATGGGGAAATACCAATTTGGAAAAGGTACTCTTCGCCTTATTGGTATAAAAGATACCCACCTGTTTTTAAACTCACCTGAAATGCAGGAGGCAGCGTTTTATGCCAATGCAGCCCGTAATAAATGGATTCTTATTCGTGATATTAAAAGGTTTGAAGGTAAAGTAATAAATGGGATTAAGATAACTGAATCCGGAATTCTGGCGGCTGCCCATCTTGCAGGGCCGGGGAGTGTTAAAAAATATCTTAGAAGTTGGGGGGCAAATGCTTTTAGTGACGCCTTTGGAACTACCATGGGTTATTATTTAAAGAAGTTTGGAGGATACGATACTTCCTTCATTGAACCCGATAAAAATGCCTTGGCTGTAGCCTTTTAAAACTAATTTTCTTTCTGAATTATAAAAATTGTAGGCCTTTTATGAAGGTCTACTTTTGTTTTACCCCAATCCTTAATGTTTTTCGTAATGATATATTCAGAGGGAAGGGTAAGATCACAAGCTATGCAAAGCCTTGTGGCAGGGCTTAGGGCTTGTAAAATATCCTCTAATAGATTATTGTTGCGGTAGGGGGTTTCAATAAAAATCTGTGCCTGGTTTCTCTCTTGTGAAATTCTCTCCAGGTTTTTTAATTCGTGTTTCCTGTCTTTTTTATCAATAGGTAAATACCCGTGGAATGTAAAGCTTTGCCCATTCATTCCACTACCCATCATAGCGAGGAGTATAGAGGAGGGGCCAACCAAAGGAATAACCTGGATGCCCATTTCATGGGCCAGTTTCACCACTTCAGCTCCGGGATCTGCCACCCCGGGGCAGCCTGCTTCACTTAGCAATCCTACATCAATTCCCTCTTTACAGGGATCTAAATATGAGGAGATGCTTCCGGCATCGGTAAATTTATTTAAGGGGCTAAGATGAAGTAAGGGTTGTTTTTTGCCGGGATCTACCAGTTTAATAGATTTTCTGGCCGTCTTTTCATTTTCAACAATATAGTGATCTACTTTTTCTATTATTTTTTTAATGGAATAGGGAAGAACATCTATGGGATTTGAGTCACCTAATGTAGTAGGAATTAAATATAACTTTCCCGAAAATTTAAAAGGAGACTGCTGCATGAAATATGAATTAAATGAATCTTAGAGGTAAAGTTACTCTTTGTTAAGTTTTGATGCAATTATCTCACAGGCTTCATCCAGCATTTGATAAACATTTTCAAATCCATGTTCTCCACCGTGATATGGATCTGGTACATCAACTCTTTCTCCCGGGAAGATCTCATCGAGGATTAATTTCACCTTCTGGATATCCTCATCATTCCGCGCCTGGGCGGTCACATCATCATAATTACTGGTGTCCATTACATAGATATGATCAAAACGGTCAAAATCGGCCGGTTCAAACTGCCTTCCGCGCTGGGATGTAATATCTACCCCATAACGTTTACCTACTGAAATTGAGCGCGGGTCCGGGGAATGGTCCACGTGCCAGGATCCTGTTCCGGCAGATTCTATGATAAAATTATTGGGATCAACTTTTGATTTTAGAATTCCTTCGGCCAGGGGAGATCGGCATATATTGCCGAGGCACACCATTAACACACGGGTTTTCATAAAAAAAAGGTATTTAAAGAGTAAGCTTTTTATTCAGGTCTTCGACAAATTTCTTGAATTGTTTATCTGTCGCGGCAAGATTGTCTACGGTCTTACATGCGTGAAGTACCGTTGCGTGGTCGCGTTTTCCAATCTGGCTTCCAATACTTGCAAGGGATGCCTTGGTGAATTTTTTTGCAAAGAACATGGCAAGTTGTCTTGCCTGTACAATGTGACGTTTCCTGGTTTTAGATTGTAAAGTTTCCACATCCATCTGGAAATAATCGCTTACTATCTTTTGGATGTAATCTATAGAAACCTCACGCTTGGTATTCTTAACGTAATTGTCAACTATCTTTTTGGCCAGTTCCAGGGTAATATCCTTTTTATTAAAAGAGGAATGTGCAATTAAGGAGATTATAGCGCCTTCCAGTTCCCTGATATTGGTTTTGATATTATTTGCAAGGAACTCTATTATATCTTCAGGCATTTCAACCCCATCGCGATATAATTTATTTTTTATAATTGAAACCCGGGTTTCAAAATCAGGATGTTGTAATTCGGCTGAAAGTCCCCATTTAAATCTGGATAACAGGCGTTGTTCTATATCCTGCATATCAACTGGGGCCTTGTCACTGGTTAAAATAACCTGCTTTCCGTTTTGGTGAAGGTGGTTGAAAATGTGAAAGAAAACATCCTGTGTACCTGCCTTACCGGAAAGTAACTGGATATCATCTACGATAAGTACATCTATGATTTGGTAGAAATGAATGAAATCATTCCGGTTGTTCTTTTTTACAGATTCAATGTACTGCTGGGTGAATTTTTCAGCAGAAATATATAAAACCGTTTTTTCAGGGTATTTATCCTTTATGTCCACACCAATAGCGTGGGCAAGGTGTGTTTTTCCCAATCCTACTCCTCCAAATATCAATAGCGGATTAAAGGATGTTCCTCCCGGTTTATTGGACACAGCGAGCCCTGCAGATCTTGCCAACCTGTTGGAATCTCCCTCCAGGAAATTCTCAAAATTATAATTCGGGTTCAATTGTGACTCTATTTTCACATTTCTAATTCCGGGTATTATAAAGGGGTTGCGTAATTCCGGATTGCGGTTCTTTACCGGTACATCTACTTCCTGAGATGCCATATGGCTGCGTTGTGTACTTGGAATTCGTTCTGTAAACGGGAGTTTGTTACCGTAGGTGTTTTCCATTTTGATAACGTACACCAGTTTGGCTTTCTCTCCCAACTCTTTTGTAAGAGAAACCTTTAATAATTTTACATAATGCTCTTCAAGCCACTCATAGAAAAATTTGGAGGGTACCTGAATACTTAAAGCACAATCGGTAAGCTTTACTGCCTGTATCGGCTCGAACCATGTTTTGTAGGCTTGAGGGGTTATGTTATCTTTGATAAAAGCTAGACAGCTATTCCAAACTGATTGCGCAGTTTTTGACATGCTTTTTGTTAGATTATTCTAGGTTAGTAGTTGGTTGTTAATTGAGCAGCAATAATATCCTGTCAATCTTTTTGGTTTAACAAATATGTGAACAAAATATGTGAAAAAAAAATCCTTTTACTATTGAATTTTAAGAAAATTTTATGCATACTAGCTCTAGGCTATGAAAGTACAAAACCTAAATAAATAATCACCCCTTTTTTTCTATGAAAACTCATCTTACCTATGTTAAAGTACGTTATGCGGAAACTGACCAAATGGGGGTAGTACACCATGGTAATTATGCGCAATATCTCGAAATGGCCCGTATAGACTGGCTTAGCCAATTTGGGATCTCATATAAAAAAATGGAACTTGAAGGAATTATGCTTCCGGTATATTCAATGGAGTTTAAATTCATTAAATCGGCCACCTTCGATGATATTCTTAAAATTGAGACTCGTTTAAAGAAAATTCCGCAGGTTAAAATCGAATTTGAGTACTCAATTTATAATCAGCATAATGAGTTACTAACTACCGCCACCACGGTGTTGGTTTTTATGGATTCGGAATCTAGAAAACCTATAAAATGTCCCGATTTTATACTTGAAAAACTTGAGGCTTAGGTTTCGGTTTTGGTGATTTCTACCTTGTAGACCGAATCAAATTTTTCAAATATTTGTTCAGCATCCTTTTTTCTCACACTTATAAAAATGGTGCAATCAAGCGCCAGGTCCTGTTTAAGGATCTCGAGATTGTTTTCCTTAATAATGCGCATTACAATATTCATCTCGGGATAATCAAATTTTATCCGGAAGGTTTTATTTACAGTTCTTTCTACAATAGAACTGTTTTCCAGTGCCATTTGAGCGGCAGTCTTATAAGCTTGAATCAAGCCACCAACCCCCAGTTTTACACCCCCAAAATAGCGAACCACAACCACCAGAATATCTGTAACATCAAAAGATTGAATTTGGCCGTATATAGGCATCCCTGCGGAGTTTGAAGGCTCCCCGTCATCATTTGCGCGAAAATGGTGCTCCCCCTCTTCCTTACCCATTTGCCAGGCATAACACCAGTGGCGGGCCTGGTGGTGTTTCTTCTTTAATTCCTCTATAAAGGCCTTTGCTTCCTCCTCGTTCGTAACGGGAAAGGCATATCCAAAAAATTTGGAATTCTTTTCCTTGAATAAAACTTCTTCAGAGGGTTTGGATATAGTTCTGTAGGTATCTTTCAAATCTGTTTTTTAGCTTGTTGCTACCAGTAATATACTTATAATTGCCAGCAGGATCCCAATCCAGTTCTTTTTTATGAGGTGTTCTTTGAAGAGAAGAATTCCTAAAAGGGTAGAGAAGAGTACAATGGCTACATTATTTATTGTAAATACCGTGGAACTTTCAAATCCTTCGGTTCTCAAGGCCATTACAAGAAAGTAGATCGAAAAATAATTAGGAACTCCCAGGATTATACCACCCAGAATATTCTTACCCGTGATTCGCAATTTACCCATAGCAGCCTGCCCTGCAAGGATCACAATTCCAATAATTCCGGCAACCGCAAAGATGGAAGTAGAAAACAAAGCCACCTCATTTTCTGCAACATACGTGGTCTCAAGGTATTTGATTGTAGTATCAATAATTCCACTGCCTAAAAAAACCAGCAGGGGGAAAATGAGATTTTCTTTCTTGATCTTAATTCCGGTAGTAGTCTTAATGGAGGTGAGATATACCGCTACCAGTGCCAGGAGTATGCCTAATACTTTAAAAATTCCTGTGCTTTCATTATAAAGAATGATACCGAAAAACACTGGAATTGCAACACTCATTTTGGTGGCCACAGAAACTACTGAAAGTCCGCTTTTTTGTGTTGTAATTGCCGCGAGATTAAATACAGAAATAAAAAGGGCTCCCAATACCAGCGTTCCTGGAAACCACAATTTCGCGGGGATAAGTGTAACATCGGTATTTTTTATATATCCAAAAAAGCCTACAAGGCATGCAAAAAAGTAGTTTATGATTATGGCCTGAAGGGTGTTGACGCTATATCTTTGAAACAGCTTAAAAATGACAAAAATTACGCTGGATGATAGGATGCTTAAAAGTAGATAGATCAAAACAGCTCTTTTTTAATGGTGAAAAGATCTGTTACGTCTTCGCTCGTAGGGTCAAGATTCCAGATTTGCAATCCTAAAGATGCTGCAGCATCTGTATTTTCTTTAATGTCATCAATAAAAAGGCACTCCCCGGGTTTTAGATCGCGCGCATCAAGCACAAATTTATAAATAGCTGCATCGGGTTTTCTAAAATTGATCTCATGAGACAGGTAGAAGGCTTCAAAGCAATTTTTAAAATCTTCAAAAAAGGGAACATTTTCTTTTATCCAGTCAATGTGGATCTCGTTAGTGTTGCTAAGTAAAAAAAGACGGTATTTGTTTGATTCTGAAAGTTCTTTGATGAATTGAAACCGATGCTCAGGAAAGTCAATAAGAATGGCATTCCATGAATTTACAACAGCCTCTTTTTCCAAATTATATTCTGAGCGGTAGGCCTTTAGAAAATCTTCGGAAGAGATCAATCCCTTTTCATATTCATGATTCTTTTGCAGGATTGCTTCTGAAAATTCCCCGATATTATGCTTTTCCATTTCCCGAAGAGTGGCCGGTTTATCCAGGTTTACGAATATATCACCGAAATCAAATATTATGTTTTTAATCATTGCTGTATATCTTCAAGGTGTCTCCTCCTGTTTTGCGTTTCTCCTTAAAATTCCCCTGAAATTCCGGCGCCTTCACACCGCTCTTAAAATCGATATTGCCGGTGAAGATACGCGCCTCATCCCAAAGCCCTCCCTGTATAAAAGTTTGAAGCGTCAGGGTGCCCCCTTCGATAATTACTGACTGGATCTCATGCCGGTAAAGGACCTCGCAAATTTGGGATGCGATTTCGGCTTCAAAATCAATTTCTGCAAAAATTAATTGCTGTTCCTCCGGGTTAGCGTCCAAATTTTTCGAAGGGCTCTTTTCGCAGATGAAAATAGTTTTTACACTTTTATCATATACGTGTGACTGCATGGGGGTGCGTAAATTTTTATCAATTATTATACGCGTAGGATGGGGACCTTCCCATAACCTTGTATTTAATTTAGGATCATCTTCTACCGCTGTATTGGTCCCAATCAAAATTCCCTGTTCCTCGCTTCGCCATTTATGAACCAGTTGCTTTGAAAAAGCTCCGGTGATCCAAACAGGTTTTCTGCTATCACGGGTTTCCGGAGCAATAA
>CAXAZV010000083.1:0-11647 GCA_963973375.1 uncultured Antarcticibacterium sp. | reverse complement strand
TTGTACTAGTTTTAAAAATATTCTTATTACCCCTAATACTAAAATCTAATATGTACTCTACTGCCAGGTTACTTGGGAACATTAATAGAAGAAAATTATATAAATCGAAAATCTTCTTTGACCCAAATTTCTTTGTATGATCTTTATTAATTATTGCAAACCTTTCTTTTTTAATAAAACCTGAATGTTCTGTATCAATAAAATCTTTAAGTTCAGTTTTCTCTTGAAATTCTCTAAAATCTTCAGATCCTATATTTATAATATCAAAATCAGGAAAATTCAATTTAGAAAGATCGCTTTTAGTGTTGGTAATTATTAAAACTGTATAATGTATCATAAATCAATAATGAATGCTAACGTTCCCGGTTAACGAAAGTGACGTTTAAGGAAAGATCACTTTCCGGCCTAACGGTTGTTCTAATGGAAATAAATGTAGAAATTTATCTCTCAAAAAAGCCATTTTTGAAAGGAATTCCGCAATTTGTGTAATTTGTTGTGCATGGTTATTTTCACGGAAATTCATAATTATCTGGGTCATCGGGGCCAGCGTCAGGCATTTGTGGTAATTCGATTTCCTTTTGTGCTTCTTTAAGTTCCTCATATTTTTGAGTTTGATGAGGCTGTAAAGTCATTTTATTCTCCTTTATTCCCATGTAAAATGTATCAAATAAGAGGTATTCCGAACCATGATAGTCCATTGACTTTTACGTAACAATCTAGTAAGAGTAAATTAATATCCGGATTCCATTTGTCATAATTAATCGCCTTTTCCAATAAATTAATGGCTGAATCGAAGTCTTTTTTTTTGTACATGTTTGAAGCTCTCAACAAAAAGATTTTCACTGAAACTTAGTTCATTTCCTAGTTTATCAGGATGATTTTCTCCAAAATATTAAAAGTATTTTCCCGAACTTCCTCTAATTCTTCATATTCAAAGACTCGATTATCTTTATTGAGCAGAAGATATGTGAAATCAAAAATATAATTTATCGATTTCTTCAAATTTGCTTTGGGTTCAGTAGCAAACAATACTTTTTTTTCGGTAAATAGAACTTCTAATAATATTAATCTATAAGTTTTTTCTCCAATTTGTCCTATTATTAAATTTATTAAGTCGGTAATTGGGATTAACCAACTGCGATTGTCAATTTGTGTTATTTCATATTATCTACATACATTTTTTCATTGATAACAGTGGAAAAGAGAATTAATTGGTGAATGTATTACTGCAAATTGTAGGAAATTTTCATAGCTAAATCCCATGTCAATTTAATGTACCTTTTTGTACCTTCAACCTGCACCCAGCATGTACTGGGAAAAGGGGAAAGATGTATTGAGAAATAGGTTGTAGTTGGAGAAATTTGGAATTTGGAATTTGGAATATGGAATATGGAATTTGAAATTTGGAATTTGAAATTTGTCTTTTTGGTAATCTTAAAATAAAACCAGGGGAGCAATAATCCCTACCCTTACTTCATTCTTATTGTAATTAGTGGCACTAAAATTTTCAATAGCATAATTTGAATGGTCAAAATACCGGCCAATATAGGCCAGGAAGAACCGCAAATCAAAATTCTTAAACGGACTGTAATAAATTGTTGGGATCATCCCGTAGCTCCTTCTCATTTGTTTCTGGCTATTTTCAATATTAGCATAGGCACTGCTGGTCATGAGCGTTAATAATCCGCTGAATTTTGGGTTGAAGCGGTATTCTGCCCTAAGCCAGTTTTCAATATACTGCACCTCCTCTGCTATGGAGCCGTCATTAAAAAGATTGGTCATAACACCCTTTGTATCCACCTGCTCAAAGCTGTATTGAAAGTCATACATAAGGGTAAGATCCCCGTTGTGAAATTTGTTGCCCAAAGTAAAAAAAGTGGTGCCCCTGTTCTTCACTTCATTGGAATGACTCAGGCTGTAAATGGTTTGAAATTTTCCGTCAAAAAAGTTTCCCCGCCAGTTGCCAACAAACGCCACCGGCCAGTCGGGTTCCTTTATATTTTCTGCAACTACATCTCCGTAGAGATCGGCATAATGCATGGTACGGGAGTTTAATACCTGCAAACCAAAATTATGATTTTCTAAAGCCTGATAATTAATTCCGGCCCCTGTTACAAATGCCAGGACATTGTTGAAAACATCATTATATTCCAGTACATACAGTGGGCTGAACTCATATTCATACCCCCCGTAAAACGCATTCATTTTTCCCAGGAGTAAATTAATGGTGGGGCTTACCTGGATGTTGATATTTGCCAATTCAATATCATTGCCCAAATTATCCAGGGTTTGCACGTCCCGGTTTTTATTAAAGCGGTTTCTAAAGGTAAAAAACACCTTCTCATGTAATTTCCCTGAAATTCCAAGGGCGGTAAAACCATTCTCAAATTGAATACCATTGTAATAATTCTCACCTCCCCTAAATGTGTACGCCTGGAATTCCATACGCATATCAAACGTAAAATTTATATTCTTAAGGAGCTCCATCTTTTCCATGGGAAAAATAGGTTGCCCAAGACTGTCGTTTACCTGCGCGAATCCCAACAGAGGGATCATTAAGAAAACACGAATTAAAAATGACTTGATCATAAAAAGGATTTATGATTAAAATAATGGTGGAATTTTGGGCAGAAAGGCACTCAAATAAATACGTTTAGTTCAGTAAAAAACCGGCTTTATTAATGTTTCCTTATAAATTTACTGAAAATTATATTAGAAACCGCGATGTTATTATTATTCTCCCACTAATTGTTAAGGATTGCCCGGGTCTATTATAAAACAAGCGCAGTGAAGCGGTATGGAGGGAAAATGCTACTTTTGCATCCCGAAAGGTAAAAGAAAGATTTCACGACGGCTTTCCGACGTTTTTTATGTGATGACTCTACATCCTTTTAAAATTTATAAAAGTTATTTCTTGATTGAAAAATGATCACACCAAAACTTAAGAATAATTACTACAGCTTGCTATCAGCAAGTGCAGTATTAAGTATCATCTCACAAAAAATATTCACCAACCCCAGAGGCAGCATGTCTTAGAACAGCCTGAAGCCTCCGCCTGCCGGTAGTTAATACGATTTATTGTGGGTATTAAATCCCCACCTTTTCCGGCTTCCCCACAATTTTTCCCACATTATACCAGCAAGTGAACCTGATTACCACGGTTTTGTTTCGCGGTATGTAAATTGGTAATGTAACGTGGATTAAAAGAATGAAAAATGTTTATTGACTTCAACAGGAAGTCTATTCCCCCCAAGAATTAAATTGATTAAAATTTAGATAATAGGATGATTGCAGAACAAATTAAATTAAACGCTTCAGCTACAGCTGAAAAATTAAATTTTATTAATACACCCCCGCAAGAAGATATTTCCTCCGGAAAAACAGATCAGGAACAGGGTTCCACCAATTATAAGAAAGCAATTTTTACCAAACGACACGTTTCCATTTTAGCAGGTACTTTTGCACTTCTTATTGGAGCTGCCTATTCTGTTTACCTTTTGCAGCCGCAAATCGAGGAGATGAATATGAACAGAATGGATACCCTGGGTGGAATGATCCTGCTTATTGTGGGAATTTCCCTTTTGTTATTCAGGCTTGGGTTTCTGGCCTATATTGCCAGGTTATTTTTTCAATACAAGCCCGTAACTTCTGTTTCAAATGAAGAATTGCCTACCTGTACCGTGATCGTACCTGCCTATAATGAAGGGGAACTAGTTTATTCCACATTGAAAAGTCTGGTAAACAGTAGTTATCCTGCAGAAAAATTACAGTTACTTGCCATTGACGATGGTAGTAAGGATGATACCTGGGAGTGGATGCAAAAGGCAAAGAAGGAACTGGGAGACCGGGTTTCTATATTTCAGCAACCCCACAATCAGGGAAAAAGACACGCTCTTTACCGCGGATTCAACCTTGGAACAGGGGAAGTTTTTGTAACTGTAGATAGTGATTCCATCGTGGAAGAGGATACCTTGCGCAACCTTGTATCTCCTTTTATAACCAATGAGAATTGTGGTGCAGTGGCAGGAAATGTTCGTGTTTTAAATAATCAAAAGGCCATCATTCCGCGAATGCTGAATGTGAGTTTCGTATTTAGTTTTGAATTTATAAGATCTGCACAAAGTGTGTTGGGATCTGTATTATGTACCCCGGGTGCATTGGCGGGTTATCGCAGGAATGCGGTAATGAACTGCCTGGAGGAATGGATGAATCAAACATTTATGGGACAACCTACAGATATTGGAGAAGACCGCGCAATGACCAATATGATCCTTAAACAAGGCTTTCACGTTATGTTTCAGCGTAATGCCTATGTACTTACCAATATTCCTGAAAAATACAGCAGCCTGCATAAAATGTTTACCCGTTGGGAAAGAAGTAATGTGCGTGAGAACCTTATGATGTCCAAATTTGCTTTTAAACCATTCAGGGAAGGATCAAGGTCTGGTACCCGTATCTTACTGCTCAACCAATGGATGGGTATGATAACCGCGTACCCGCTTATCCTGATGATGTTCATCTTGCTTATTGCAAATCCTGTCCTGTTTATAAGTTCAACACTTTTGAGCATTTTAATATTCTCAAGCCTACCGGCCTTCTTTTATGCAAAAAAGTATAATATAACCGAAGCATTTTGGATATACTCCTATAGTATTTTCTATACATTCGGGTTATTCTGGATTACCCCATATGCGATGGCCACGGCCAGCAGAAGAGGTTGGTTAACCAGGGGGTAACTAGTTAAGAGTTAGGAGTTAGGAGCCTGCCTGCCGCAGGCAGGTTAGGAGTTTAGATAAAAGTTGAGAGTTTGGAGTTAGGTATAAGCTATTGAAATTTAAGATTTAGATATTAAAAATTCATAGACCTGATTCCAAACTCTTATTTTTATATTTAAATCTCCAAATATCAGTTTTACCTGGTACAATACAAGCCTTTCTAAGGTACAGTATACAAGCTTAACTGTGGTTTGCAAAACTGCCATATAGCTTATACCCTATTCAGTTTTTTTCTCCGGCGATCGCACGGTATTATATAAACTGCAAAACAATATTCCCCTTCTCACTTCTCCTTAAAGGCCAACAGCCGCAGAGCATTAAATACCACCAGTAATGTGGAGCCTTCATGTATCACTACGGCCACCCCTATATTTGCAAAGCCTGTTATGGTCGCGGGAATAAGCAGGGCAACTATGCCCAGGCTCACCCAAAGATTTTGTTTGATAATTGCTTTTGCCTTTCGGCTTAAACCAATAGCAAAGGGAAGGGTTTCAAGCCGGTCGGCCATTAGGGCGATATCCGCGGTTTCCAGGGCTACGTCACTTCCCGCCGCTCCCATGGCAATTCCAACAGTGCTGTGGGCCATTGCCGGCGCGTCATTTACCCCGTCTCCCACCATCGCAACTTTGGACTCCTCCTGTTTTAATTTTTTAATAGCCGCAACTTTTTCTTCCGGTAACAGGCCGCCCCAGGCATCGGTAAGACCAATTTCCTTTCCAATAGCATCGGCAACTTTTTGATTGTCGCCGGAAAGCATGATCATACGTTTAATTCCAAGCGCCTTTAGCTTCAGCAGCATTCCTTTTGCCGATTTTCGTGGTGTGTCCATTAAGGCGAGTACCCCAATATATGTCTCATTTTTCCGAAGAAGCATGGTAGTATTACCGGCTGCTTCCAGATCCCGCACTATTGCTTTAATCTCTTCGGAAGGTTTGTCATCATCAAGATCTTCATAGAGATCCAGGTTCCCAATGTAAATGCGATCATTCTCCAGGCTGGCTTTTATTCCCATGCCCAATACCGTTTCAAGCTGGGAAGCCTGCAATTGTTCACCTGAAGACAGCCGTTTTCTTCCATCCCGTACCACCGCTTTGGCCAAAGGATGATCGCTGAGTTGTTCCACCGCTACGGCAATTTTTAGAACTTGGTTTTCGTCCAAATCTCCCAGCGGTACCACTTTAGTTAGGTTAGGTTTTCCTTCAGTAAGGGTTCCGGTTTTATCAAAGGCAATTGCGGTCAATGTACCCAAATCTTCCAGCGGCCTGCCCCCTTTAATAAGCACTCCGCCCCGCGCTGCACGGGCCACACCGCTAAGCACCGCACTGGGGGTTGATATTGCCAACGCGCAGGGACTGGCTGCCACCAGTACCGCCATGGCCCTGTAAAAACTGGTACTGAAGGGTTCCTCTATCACCATAAAGGCAAATAGCAATACAAACACCAGAAGTAAAACCGCGGGAACATAATATTTTTCAAATTTATCTGTAAGCAGCTGGGTGGGCGATTTTTGGGTTTGTGCCTCGTTGACCAGTTGCACCAGTCGCGCCAGGGTAGAATCCTTTGCGCCTTTGAGCACCTTTATTTCAAGGCTGTTGTTGCCATTAATGGTACCTGCAAACACCCTGTTTCTCTCGCTTATTTCCTCCCCTGCTCCATAATCCCGGTTGGGGTCCTCTACCGTCACCTTATCTACCGGTACACTTTCCCCGGTTATGGGTGCCTGGTCTACACTACTGCTTCCACTTACCACCACCCCATCTGCAGCGATACTGCTGTGGGGTTTTACTAGGATGATATCACCTATTTTCAATGTTTCAATCCCCACCTCTTCGGTATTTCCGTTTCGTTTAAGCAAAGCTGTTTTTGGGGTGAGATCTGCCAGGGCTGCAATGGACTTCCGGGCCTTGTTCATGGCATAATGTTCCAAGGCATGGCCCAGACTAAATAGAAATAACAACAAAGCCCCTTCTGCCCATTCTCCCAAAATTGCCGCGCCTATTGCCGCAACAAGCATTAAAAAGTCGATCTCAAAGCCTCCCCTGGAAATTGTTTCAAAAGCCTCCTTAGCGGTATAAAAACCTCCGAAGAAATAGGCCCCTATGTAAAATCCAAGGCTTATCCATTCGGGAAGGGTTTCAATAAAAGACAATGCGAAACCTATGGCCAGCAGCCCTCCCGAAATAAGAGAAAATATAAGTTCGGTATTCCTTCCGAAGAGACCACCATGGGCGTGCTCTTGATCGTGACCGGCTTCGTGGGTCTCCCCTTCTTTATGCTCGTGCCCTTCTTTTTTTGGGGTAGATTTTTCCTGAGGATGAGTTCCTTTAATTTCGGGTTCCGGTTGAAGATCCTTGGGTGTAAACGAATCATTTTTTATCACCAGGCCTTCTTCCTTCAGGGCGGCGGCAATGCTTTCAAAGGTAGTGCCGGCTTTCTCAAATTCCAGCCGTATGAGTCCGTTGGCGGTTACCGAGGCTTCCAGGATCCCCTTTAATTGAATGAGGGCCTGTTCTATTCTCCTTGTCTGTCTTACGTGCCGTACCCCTTCCACTTCAAATAACAGGTGTCCATAAGTATCTGTAATTCCGGCACCGGTGCTTTTGGCAAGCGACCTTATGCGGTCTAATGAGATAATGTCGCTGTCATAATGAAAACAAAGCACAGGTTGCCCGGTCTCCTTCTTTTTGTCAAGATGCACCTTCACGATCCCCTCACGGGTTTCCAGTTGCTCAATAAGCCGCTGTACGCAGGAATCCTTTTCATCTGGCACCTGTGGCAGCACAAGCGGTAATTCTATTTGTGTTTTGACCATGGGAAATTTTAAGTTAGGAGTTAAGAGTTAGGTGTTAAGAGATTTTCTCAATTCTCGACCTTCAATACTACATTTTACAGTATACAGTATACAATGGAGAAGCCCTTTCACAATTCTCAACCTCAATACTACATTTTACAGTATACAATATACAATAAAGAAGTCCTTGCTCCATTCTCACCTGACATACTCCAAATGCAATAGAAACACTTTTTCATTATTCTCACGCCGGTATTAAATTGGGATTCTGTGCCTTACCCAAAGAATTTCAAAAAAAAAAAACAGACCCCCAACCAGGGACCTGTTTTTCAACTATTTTGAGAGAAATAGAATTTAATTTTTAATTGCCGGAGATCTGCCCACGTATTTCTCCCCCGGGATTTTGGGTGGAATGCACATTTACATACGCACCGCCTGCGAGCATAATGTCTACAAGTTCGGCCAGGGTATAGTTGGTAACATCCTCGCTTGAAATAGTACCCTCAGCCAGTACACCGCTCGTTCTTCCTGCCATAAGTCCCGAATACAAAGTCACCGCTACAGGACCGTTATTTCCGCTCTCTCCAACATGAATATGAGCCGCCCTCACATTATCAATATTTGCAACAATCAATTTATAGGAGAGGGAACTACCATCTTTGCTAAGTTTAAAAACAGTTTGTCCCGTAGCATTGGTTGCTACAGCAGGTACTTCCTGGTCTCCGGAAAGATGTGCTTTAAAGCTCTGCACATTTTTAATATGGGCCTTTTCCCCATTTACCAATTCAGTTTGAAGTGAAGCTTCCATAAGCTCCGGATTCATCTCTTCTTTTTCACAGGAGGTGAAAATGAACAGAAATGCAGTGAGATAAAAAAAGTAATTTTTCATAATGTAAAAATTTAACTGGTTAATAATCAATTACTTAATTTACGATAATTAAACAACCCCGGTTTTTTAAACCAATCCTAATGTTTTCATAAATATTATGGACCTCTTCCCGGTTACTTTTCTCTTGTGATTAAATTCTTCTTTCTACACCAGTCTTTGCAATTGTATACCCTATACAGTATAGGGTAAAACGTACATGGCTTTGTAGATTAAAACCCTCCATTCTCCACTTTTACCTAAAAACTTTCTCAGCTTTTATGTTAATTATTTTAAGAAAATTTTTAGATTTACTACCGCTTACTTCATAATCTGCGCTACCCTACCTGCAGAATTTAGGTAAAGCATTGTTTTTTACTATTCAAACCCCTCGATGGCATTATTCCAAAATATGGTACTTAAAAATCACCTACGTCTGCAGTTAGAGCGGTTGTTGAATAAAGCGTTCAAGAATTTCACAGCTTTCATTAGTCTTTTGCCACCCGAGTGTCACATCGAGCGCAGTCGAGATGCCGGCACTCCACGAAAAAGATGGATTTATTTGGCGTTACGGAGCAGGGGACTGAGATCGTAAAGGGCAGTTTACGACAATAGAAACAAGAATAAAACTAAAGATGTTAATATAAACAAATAAGCGTACTTGTAATTTTACATGTACGTTGTAACCAATTTTCACAGTGAGATTTATTAAAAGAAAGAAACTGACTTCTGGTCAAAAACAAGAAATATTCGAACTGTGGAATAATGAGTATCCACGGAATCTCAAATACAATGATATTGCGGAACTTGATGAATATTTAAGTACGCTTGAAGATCAGAATCACATACTTCTAATTGATGATAATGGTAAAATTGAGGGTTGGTATTCTGACTTTATTAGAGATCAAGAAAGATGGTTCCTGGCAATTCTAAACTCTAAAATCCAAGGAAAAAAGTTCGGAACGCAAATATTAAATATGGCTAAAGAAGCCAATGAACAATTAAACGGATGGGTAATAAATTCAGACAATTTTATAAAAACGAATGGACAGCTTTATAAATCCCCAACTGACTTTTATAAAAAACAGGATTTTCAAATATTAGAAGAAACTAAACTAGAAACTGACCGATTAAGTGCTATTAAAATTAAGTGGTCCAAAACTGGTTACAACAACATATAAAAACAATGCTTAAACCTGTCTTGAATCGAAAGTCCGTGCTCGCTTGCTCAGCGGATTGTCCTGCGGACAATCACGCACACCAGCACGCACTGTTTTTATACGAGACGTTGTGAGCCTTTTTGATGATGAAAAATATAAACCAATGAACAATATACAAATGTGTAGGTTTCATATAATAGCAGACAAGATTCATCCAATCGCAATAGGGGAAATGACTTTTAAAGTCATTAATAAAGACCACTTGAACTATTTCAACAATTAATAACTTAAAAATTAAACTATGAACATTTTTACTTTCTTTCCGTTTCTGTTTATTATTATTTATTTGACGATACTCTTTGGAGTACTTTATTTGATTTATAAATGGGTGAATAAATTTATTTCTCTGAGAGAAGAACAAAATGACCTGTTAAGAGAAATTATTAACAAAATGGGAAATAAATAAAAACGATGCATACAAAACCGTATAAAAGTAATGCTGTAGTAAGTGTGTACACAAAACCGCACTATTCTTATACAAAGTCGTTGGCAACAAACTAAAAATCAAAACGTATGAAATTCAATTTGAAAAGAATAAAAAGTCAACAAAATTTAGTGGCTATTATAATCATCTCTATTGGTTTCATATGTGTTTCTTGTAAAACAACATCTGAACCTTTAAAAAACACAGAAAGTGATTTGATAATGAAAATCAATGCTGTACAACAACAGGTGATGGAACAAGGAAATATTTCTAAAGAAGAAGAACAGGCAATGTTAAGTTTATGCAGCATTATCTCACATGATGACGGTTTAGCAAATTATAGCCCTGATGACAGGATGATATTAAAAGATGTAGATATCGCGCCTGTCTATAATGGTTGTGAGGAACTTTCTAAAGAAGAAACAATGAAATGCTTTGAAAATAAAGTATCGACATTTATAAAGCGGGAGTTTAATTTGAGTGTTTCTAAAAATTTAAATCTTACAGAACCGAAGCATGTAGATGCTTTTTTTATAATTAACGAAAACGGAAATTTGACCGGTATGAAAGTTAGAGATTCAGAGGTAACCATTCAAGCAGAAATCCTGAGAGTGCTTAGAAAAATACCAGTTATGAAACCTGCTATTCACAATGGAAAAAGTGTTTCTGTATTATGTTCAATTATAGTAAAATATGGAAATGAAATAGAAATTGATGCTGTTTACATTCCTGAAAGACCAAATGATTAATAGATTAAACACTGATAGTAGCAACTCACAAAAGCCAGTTACCAAAATCAGTTAATAAACTTGAATTAACCAAAACCACTTTCCAATATCTATAAAAGACCCAACCATTATTCTAAAAATATGAGTGAACAAAAATCTGGAACAGATAAAATTCTAAGTAAAATATTGATTTGGTTACCTTCACTTGTAATAACACTCTACTATATCCCCAATGCTTTAGATAAGTTGCTTGACCCCGGTCAAACCGGAAAAATTGTAGAAAATAGTGCTGTAATGATTACAGCCGGTGTTTTCCTGTTAATTGCAACAGCCCTTTTTTTATATGATAAAACTATCCTGATTGGAACATCGATGCTAGTCCTTTATATGATTTTTATCGTACTCATTCATATGTATAAAGAAAAACCACATGAAGTTGTAATCCTCATTCTTATGGCGACCATATTCGCCGCAAACCTTAGAAAACCCCTGCTGCGCAAAGCTTGACTTGGTCCAATAATGTAAAAAATAAAATAAATGCGTCACCTTAAATTCACAATAACAATACTTATTAGCTTCTTTTTTCTCAATTCCTGTTCTAAAGAGGAGGATGGTCTCCCCTGCCCTCAAACAGAGAATATCTCCATGAAGATCAACGGCGAAGCGATGCAATTCAGGGCTATGGGTTGGGGAATAGGCCAGGACGAGACCCTGGAATTACAAATTGCTGCCGGCGTTTTCTCGCCGGAACATAACTCCTGGACAATAAGCCTGAAACTACCTTATAAAAAAACCGGAAACAATATTATTAATGAGCTTCATTATTCCCGCGTAAATAATTCTA
>CAXAZV010000082.1:0-11859 GCA_963973375.1 uncultured Antarcticibacterium sp. | reverse complement strand
TTTTCTTCCTTTACACGCGTGCAAACTCCTGTTTGGTCTACATGACCCTGCACTATATGGCCGTCAAGTCTTGCCCCGAGCTGCATTCCACGTTCAAGGTTTACACGCTGTCCCTTATATAAAGTCCCTAATGTAGTCTTGTCCAGTGTTTCTTTAATGGCCATAACTGTATAAGCGTTTCCCTGAATATCAACCACAGTTAGACACACCCCGTTATGGGCTACACTCTGATCAATTTTTAACTCTGAAGTCATTTTGGCTGCAATCTTAATTAAAAGATTGTCTCTATCGCCGGCAACTTCAACAACTTCTCCTTGTTCTTCAATAATTCCAGTAAACATGGTCGTAGATTATTCTTACATTTGTGATGTAAAAATAGAAATAAAAAGGGGATACATTATGAAGTCTGCTCAAAAGATAAAACTGGGGATAAGCATTGGAGACCTAAACGGGATTGGGGGAGAAATTATTCTCAAAACTTTTGATGATTCCCGAATGCTGGATTTTTGTACTCCTGTAATTTTCGCTTCGGTTAAAACCCTGAGCTTCCTTAAAAAACATTTTAACCTGGAGTTAAACATCCATGGGGTAGAAAATGTTTCCCAAGTGATAGAGGGCAAGATCAACGTTGTTAACGTATGGAAAGAAAATGTATCTATAAATTTTGGAGAAGAAGATAATGAGAGTGGGAAATATGCCTTTAAATCCCTGGAGGCTGCAACACATGCCTTAAAGAATAACGAGATTGATGTTTTAGTGACGGCCCCAATAAATAAGAATACGATACAAAGCAAGGATTTTAATTTTCCTGGCCATACAAATTACCTGGCAAAAGAACTGGAAGGTGACAGCCTGATGTTAATGATCACCGACACTTTGAAGGTGGGGTTGCTCACAGATCATGTGCCCCTTAAGGACATTGCACAGGAGATCACCCCGCAATTAATTGAAAAGAAAATAGCCATTATACAAAAAACCCTTCAGCAGGATTTTCGCATCTCCAAACCAAGGATCGCGGTGTTGGGGATCAATCCGCATAGTGGGGATAACGGATTAATAGGCCAGGAGGATGAAACTGTATTAAAACCTACACTTCAAAAAATAAAGGATAAAGGCCATTTGGTTTTTGGCCCTTATGCGGCCGATAGCTTTTTTGGCACCAAAAATTATAAGAATTTTGATGCAGTTGTGGCTGCATATCACGACCAGGGCCTAATCCCTTTTAAAACACTTTCTTTTGGAGAAGGGGTTAATTATACGGCCGGGTTAAGTAAGGTAAGAACATCGCCGGATCATGGTACTGCCTTTGAGATCGCAGGGCAAAATACAGCAAATATTAATTCATTTAAAGAGGCCGTTTTTAAGGCGATAGAAATTTATAAAACGAGGCGGGAATATCAAAAACTCACAAAAAATCCGCTTAAAAAAACTAACAAAAAGTTCTAAACAAAATTTTGTTTATAACCCAAGGTTAATTCATTATATTTTATATCTTTGCACCTGCCTTTTTCGGGGGGCATGCGCTCGAAATAGATGATGTTATGAGGAAACTAGCAGCGTTTACAATTCCTTTTGTGGGATTGAAACCAGGAAAGCACGAGTTTGACTACCAAATAGATAAGGAGTTCTTTGAGCATTTTGAGTATGATGAATTTCATGATTCAAATGTAAAAGTCGATTTACTATTTGATAAGAAACCTACTATGATGGAGCTTACATTTAAAGCCTCCGGAATGGTAAATGTAGATTGTGATCTTACAAGTGAGCCATATGATCAACCTGTAGAAGGAGAAATGATCATGGTGGTAAAATTTGGAGATGAGTTTAATGATGATAACGAGGAATTATTGATCCTGCCTCACGGGGAGTATCAATTAAATGTAGCTCAGTATATATATGAGTTAATCGTATTGTCAGTTCCTTTGAAGAGGGTTCACCCGGGGGTATTGGATGGTTCTTTAGAATCTGAAGTACTGGAAAAACTGGAAGAATTAAGCCCAAAGGAGCCAAAAGATATTGAAGAGAGTGAAAAGGGGGAGGAGATTGATCCCCGGTGGAATAAATTAAAAAACTTATTTAACGATTAATAATACGTAGCAATGGCACATCCTAAGAGAAAAACCTCGAAAACCAGAAGAGATAAAAGAAGAACTCATTATAAAGCTTCTGTTCCTCAAATTGCCACAGATCCTACTACAGGTGAGGCACACTTGTATCACAGGGCACACTGGCATGAAGGTAAATTATATTACCGTGGTCAGGTTTTAATTGACAATACTGAAGAAGTAGAAGCATAGCCTTAAAAACTGTGCGGTAAACAAAACTCTCACCTCGTGGGAGTTTTTTGTTTATAGTTGATTAAGTCCTAAAAAGGACTTAATTTGCACCGCCGTTCAAGGAAAAATTAGTACATTTCTTTTTCCAAGTGATGTGATTTCTCTTGCCTGGCGTTTTAAATTCGATTTTTATGATTAAAAACTCGGCAGCCATTACCGCTGTAGGTGCTTACGTTCCTGAAGATAGATTGACCAACCAGATGCTGGAAAAAATGGTCGATACCAATGATGAATGGATAACTTCAAGAACAGGAATCAAGGAGCGCCGTATATTAAATGATCCCGATAAAGGAACATCCTTTATGGCCATTAAGGCCGCCGAAAATCTCCTGGAGAAATCTGGAGTAGATCCCACTGAAATTGACCTTGTAATTTTAGCAACTGTAACGCCAGATCTACCTGTTGCTGCTACCGCCGTATATGTTGCTACCCAGATTGGGGCAACAAATGCTTTTGCTTATGACCTGCAGGCAGCCTGTTCCGGATTTTTATACGGAATGTCTACTGCCGCCGCTTATATTGAAGCCGGGAGGTATAAGAAAGTTTTGGTGATAGGAGCAGATAAAATGTCTTCTATAATTGATTATACAGATCGTACTACCTGCATCATCTTTGGTGATGGGGCCGGGGCAGTTTTATTTGAACCCAATGCTGAAGGGCTTGGTCTGCAGGATGAATTGTTGAGAAGTGACGGGGTAGGGAGACATTCCCTTAAAATAGCTGCAGGGGGATCACTAATGCCGCCTACTGAAGTTACCGTGGCTCAAAAACTTCATTTTGTACAACAGGACGGAAAGACTGTTTTCAAATTTGCGGTTTCCAATATGGCCGATGTTAGTGAGGCTATCATGAAAAGGAATAACCTTACCAATGAAGATGTAAACTGGCTGGTAGCCCATCAGGCAAACCAGAGAATTGTAAGTGCGACTGCCAACCGGATGAAACTTGAGGATGAAAAAGTTCTCATGAATATAGAGAGGTATGGTAACACCACTTCAGCCACCCTGCCTTTGCTTTTAAGCGATTTTGAACATAAATTTAAAAAAGGAGATAATATTGTATTTGCCACTTTTGGAGGAGGATTCACTTGGGGATCCATCTACCTAAAATGGGCATATAATTCTTAATAACCCAACACCCTAATATTATGGATTTAAAAGAAATTCAGAATTTAATCAAATTTGTAGCAAAGTCCGGAGCCAGTGAAGTAAAACTGGAAATGGATGACATTAAGATCACCATTAAAACAGGATCTGAAGATAACAGGGAAACCACATACATTCAGCAATATCCTATGGGAGGACAAATGCAACAGCAAATGCCTCAACAGCAGCAACAACAATTTCAAGCGCAGGCATCCCAGGAAACCCCTGCTTCTAAAGAAGCTGCAGAAAAGGCTTCAAATGATGCTAAATACATCACCATTAAATCTCCTATCATTGGGACTTTCTATAGAAAACCATCTCCAGATAAGTCAACATTTGTAGAAGTTGGAGACAGCATCAAAGAAGGAGACGTTCTGTGTATTATTGAAGCTATGAAGCTTTTCAACGAGATTGAAAGCGAAGTTTCAGGAAAAGTGGTTAAAGTCCTGGTAGATGATTCATCTCCGGTAGAATTTGATCAACCCTTATTCTTAGTAGATCCGTCTTAATAATTGTTATTAGGAAAATCAATTTTGCTGCACCAGAAGAAAACAGAAAGGTATGTTTAAAAAAATATTAATTGCAAACAGAGGGGAAATTGCCTTAAGGGTAATAAGGACCTGCCGGGAGATGGGCATAAAAACCGTTGCAGTTTATTCTACAGCAGATGCTGAGAGTTTACACGTAAGGTTTGCTGATGAAGCCGTGTGTATAGGACCTCCACCAAGTAATTTATCCTATTTAAAGATTTCAAATATTATAGCAGCGGCTGAAATTACCAATGCAGACGCCATTCACCCCGGGTACGGTTTTCTTGCTGAAAATTCCAAGTTTTCAAAAATATGCCTGGAACACAACATTAAGTTCATAGGGGCTAGTCCCGATATGATCGATAAAATGGGTGACAAAGCATCTGCAAGGGCCACAATGATGGCTGCAGGAGTTCCCTGCATCCCGGGATCTGAAGGGATCCTGAAAGATTATGAAGAATGCCTGCACACTGCAAAAGGTATGGGCTTTCCGGTAATGCTTAAAGCTACCGCAGGTGGTGGTGGTAAAGGAATGCGTGCTGTGCATAATGAAAAAGACCTTCGTGCTGCCTGGGATTCTGCACGACAGGAAGCTGCTGCAGCATTTGGAAATGACGGGATGTACATGGAAAAACTTATCCTTGAACCCCGCCATATAGAAATCCAGGTTGTAGGAGACAGCACAGGAAAAGCCTGTCATTTATCTGAAAGGGATTGCTCTGTACAACGCCGTCACCAAAAATTAACAGAAGAGACCCCTTCACCTTTCATGACAGATAAGTTAAGAAAGCAAATGGGAGATGCGGCTGTAAAAGCGGCAGAATTTATAAAATATGAAGGCGCGGGAACGGTAGAATTTTTGGTAGATAAACACCGTAACTTTTACTTCATGGAAATGAATACCCGTATTCAGGTAGAGCATCCAATCACCGAGCAGGTAATAGATTACGATCTTATTAGGGAACAAATACTTGTTGCGGCCGGAGTGCCTATTTCAGGAAAAAATTATTTCCCACAATTGCATTCCATTGAATGCCGCATCAATGCAGAAGACCCTTATAACGGTTTCAGGCCTTCTCCAGGGAAGATCACCAACCTGCATGCGCCGGGAGGTCATGGGGTACGTATTGATACTCACGTATACAGCGGCTATTCCATTCCACCCAATTATGATTCTATGATCGCGAAGCTAATTACCACTGCCCAGACAAGGGAAGAGGCTATAAGCAAGATGAAACGCGCATTAGATGAGTTCGTGATTGAAGGGGTTAAGACCACGATCCCATTCCACAGGCAATTAATGGATCATCCGGATTATGTAGCGGGTAATTATACCACTAAGTTTATGGAAGACTTTAAAATGGATCCAATTAAAGAGGAGTAAATTTTAAATAGATAAAACCAGCCCGGAAGATGAAAATTTTTCCGGGTTTTTTTTGTGACAATATCAAAAAGAATTCACGCTTTAAAGCGGTTACTTCCTTTTATAACTCTCCTAAACTTTGTGTATTTTTATATGCTGAAATAGTAATTATTACTAATACCAAATTGAATGAATCTTTCCTACTGGGAGTATCAATCCTGGCTTTCAAATATTGACTTTACAATAGTAGGCAGCGGAATAGTTGGCCTAAATGCTGCATTGCAATTAAAGAAAAAATATCCCGCCGCCCGGGTACTCATTCTTGAAAGAGGTTTTTTGCCAAATGGTGCAAGCACCAAGAATGCCGGATTTGCCTGCTTTGGCAGTCTTTCTGAAATTCTTGATGACCTTGAATCTCATTCAGAAGAAATGGTGGTGAACCTGGTGAGAAAGAGAATAGGCGGATTGGAATTACTGCGCAAAACCATAGGGGACAAAACAATGGATTATCACATTTGGGGTGGATATGAATTCTTTCCTGAAAATGATGAAAAAACCCAGGCACATTGTATTTCAAGAATGCACATTGTAAATAAACTGTTGCATCCGGTTTTTAATGAGGAGGTTTTTTCAATCTGTGGGAATAAGTTCAATTTTAAAAATATTAGAGAGCCTTTAATTTTCAATAAATTTGAAGGGCAAATCAATACCGGAAAAATGATGGAAGCCCTCCTTTATAAGGTCCAAAAAGCGGGCATAAAGATTCTGAATAATATAATAGTAGAGGATTTTAAAGATATAGATAATTCGGTAGAAGTAAAGACAGATCAGTTTGAGTTCCACACCAAAAAACTTTTAATAGCAAGCAATGGCTTTGCTTCAAAATTTGGAATTCCCAATGTTAAACCCGCCAGGGCACAGGTGCTGGTAACCAAACCAATTAAGAACCTCAAAATTAAAGGCACTTTTCACCTGGATAAAGGTTTTTACTATTTCCGAAACATAGATGATCGTATTCTTTTTGGCGGCGGAAGGAATCTCGACTTTATTGGGGAAGAAACTACTGTAATGACCCAAACAGCCCTTATACAGGATAAATTGGAAGAGCTGTTGAGAACCACTATTTTACCCGATACTCCTTTCGAGGTCGAACAGCGATGGAGTGGAATAATGGGGGTTGGAGAAACCAAGGAACCTATTATAAAACATCTGTCTCAAAATGTTGTGTGCGGGGTGAGGCTTGGTGGAATGGGTGTGGCAATAGGAAGTTTAACCGGAATGGAAATGGCAGATTTAGCAACAAACTAGTAATACATCAATGATTAAAAGAGTATTTATTTTCATTTTTAAACTTCTTGCCGGCCTTATACTTTTTAGTGTTTTGATGGTAATAATTTACGGCTGGGCCCCGGTGCCCTACACCCCCTTAATGGTGATAAGATATATAGAAAATCCCGATGAGGGAATTCGCCATCAATGGGTACCAATGGAGGAGATTGCCAATAATTTAAAGATCGCAGTTATTGCGAGTGAAGATCAAAATTTCCCAAATCACAGGGGTTTTGATCTGAAAGCTATAGAAAAGGCTATGGATGAGAATAAAGCCGGAAAGCGATCCAGGGGGGCAAGCAGCATCTCACAGCAAACCGCCAAGAATGTATTTCTGTGGCCTCAGCGTAGCTGGGTTAGAAAGGGATTTGAAGTCTATTTCACTTTTCTTATTGAAACTTTCTGGAGCAAGGAACGTATTCTGGAAGTGTATTTAAACAGTATTGAAATGGGAAAAGGGATCTATGGCGCTGAAGCCGCCTCCCGCGCCTGGTATAATAAGCCTGCAAAGAATCTCACTCCATATGAAGCTGCAGCTATCGCGGCAATTTTGCCTAACCCCAGGGTGTATAAAGCAAATCCTGCAAGTAGTTATATTCAGGGTAGAAAATCCTGGATTGTGCGTCAAATGCAGAACATGGGCCCAATAAAGTTAAAGACGCGTTGAGTTTGGAAAAGAATATAAAAGAAGAATTGACTGCGGCCTGCGTTGCATACGTTGAAGCCCGAATTGGCAGGTTTAATCATACGATGAGAGAGCTCGAAGAGGCGTTAAAGCCTGAAAGCCGAAGTTGTATGGGTGATAAATATGAGACCAGCAGGGCATTGCTGCACCTGGAATTTGAAAAAATATCAGGCCAGGTGGAACAATTCAATAACCTTAGAAAAACCGCCAGTCTTATTGGAAATCAGCCTTCTTCAAATACTATTGGTTTTGGCAGCGTGGTAAGAACAACCGCAGCCAATTATTTTATATCCATTCCCGCCGGAGAAATTGAAGCTGAAGCTGAAAAATTCTATGCAGTAGGAATCAACTCCCCTGTAGCGCAGGAGCTTTTAGGAAAAACGGCCGGAGAAGAATTTGTTATCAATGGAACCTCTG
The DNA here is from genome assembly GCA_963973375.1 of uncultured Antarcticibacterium sp. Classification (GTDB taxonomy): domain Bacteria; phylum Bacteroidota; class Bacteroidia; order Flavobacteriales; family Flavobacteriaceae; genus Gillisia. Next base: position 4,054 of record CAXAZV010000082.1, on the reverse strand, counting down.
CTAAAATTACAGATGTAGGTTAGCCATTTGGGCAAGCTTATTTTAAGACGTCTATCTAAAAAAGATTTGATTTTTTAAGATCTCAACTTAATCAGGTCAGGGGAAATGTGCACCATTACCTCTTCATCTTTCGGAAGGAAAAGGTGGTGTTCAAAAAAGATGATCTCGTCTTTAAACTTTCCCTTTATCAAATAATTTTTCCCTTTAAAATAACTTTCCTGCACCTTAACATTTAGGGACCCCCTGCCGGTCACCTCTATTTCATGCGGGTACAGGAGGATCTTTTTAGTGGATTCTTTTTCAGGATCTAGCGAATTCAGTTTTATCTCATTCACATCTCCAAAAAGGGCGGCAACATATTTATTTGGAGGATTATTAAAAAGCTTTTCAGGGGTGCCTGAGGCATGTATCTTTCCGTCCTTTAGTACAATTGTTTGATCGGCGAATGAAAGGGCATCTGTACTGTCATGAGTTGCAATAATACAGGTGACTTGTTTTTGTTTCAGGTATTCAAAAAGCCTTCGGCGCAAATTGTTTTTTCTGAAATGATCTATATGACTAAAGGGTTCATCCAGCAACAACAATTCCGGTTCATTTGCCAGGGCCCTTGCCAGGGCCACCCGCTGCATTTGCCCACCGCTTAGGTTTCCTGCTTTAGCTTTGGCCATATCCTGCATTTCTACCACCCGCAACAACTCTCTAACCCTTTTTTTCTTTTTTGCCGGGAACATATTGCTTAAGTGCTTTCCCACATTTTCTTCAACACTTAAGGGAGGCATCAGGTCAAAATCCTGGGCCAGGTATTTTATGAAGGATTCCCCGGGCACAATATTAAAATCTGGCCCTAAAAGTTGTTTTTCTCCCCAAAACACCTTTCCGGTGGTTTGATGAAGGCCGTAAATAAGTTGTAGTAATGTGCTTTTCCCGCAGCCGCTGGAGCCTATTATAGATACATTCTCGCCTTTTTTTACTTGTAGATTTATTTTCTTTAAAACAGGGGTAATATTATAAGAAAAGGAAACATTTTTTAATAACAGCATAAGGATTTTAGCTTTATAAGGCAGAATATTTTACAAAAATACAACTTGTTTCTCCTATATCAAATGGAAGAAGCGCAATTACAAAATGGGCAAATCCTCAATAAAAAAGCCGATTGAAGTTTTAATATCCAATCGGCTTTAATAATTCTAAACTTTAAATTTATCCTTTAACTTTCTTTGCAACGGGGTTAGGCAATTCCTTATATCCCATATTATAAAGCGTAAATCCAAAAATATCTGCATATTCTTCAATTACCATAGCGGTAGGTTTTCCTGCGCCATGGCCTGCTTTTGTCTCAATTCTTATTAAAGTTGGATTATTCCCGGTTTGCTTACTTTGCAATTCGGCGGCAAATTTAAAGGAATGCGCAGGTACAACCCTGTCATCGTGATCTCCGGTAGTTACCATAGTTGCTGGATACTCAACTCCTTCTTTAATATTATGAACAGGTGAATAGCCCTGAAGATATTTGAACATTTCCTCGCTGTCTTCTGCTGTACCATAATCATATGCCCATCCTGCACCTGCTGTAAAAGTGTGGTAACGCAACATATCCATTACGCCCACTGCAGGAAGCGCTACTTTCATTAATTCCGGTCTTTGAGTCATTGCAGCTCCAACCAGCAATCCGCCGTTAGAACCTCCTCTTACGGCCAGGTATTCACTTGATGTGTAGTTCTCTTTGATCAAATACTCAGCAGCTGCAATAAAGTCATCAAAAACATTCTGCTTATTAAGCTTTGTTCCTGCATCGTGCCATTTTTTCCCATATTCTCCGCCGCCACGAAGGTTAGGTACTGCATAAACCCCTCCCTGCTCCATCCATACGGCATTTGCTATGCTAAAGGAAGGTGTAAGGCTAATATTGAAACCGCCGTAACCATATAGTAAGGTTGGGTTCTTCCCGTTTAATTCAAGCCCCTTTTTGTGGGTAATGATCATTGGAATTTTTGTACCATCTTTAGAGGTATAAAAGATCTGCTTGCTTTCAAAATCATTGGGGTTAAAATCTATTTGAGGACTGTTGTATAATTCTGAAGTACCCTCTTTAATGTTGTATTTATAAATACTGCCCGGGGTAACATAATTGGTAAAAGAATAGTACAAAACACTGTCCTCTTTCTTAGCTCCAAAACCACCTGCCGATCCTATACCGGGAAGTTCGATCTCCTTTACCAATTTCCCGTTGTAGTCATATTGCTTCACCTGTGAAACCGCATCTACCATATAATTGGCAAAAATAAATTTGCCGCCGGTTGAGGGGCTTAATACATTTTCTGTTTCCGGTACAAGATCTTTCCAGTTCTCCGGCTTTGGATTGGAGGCATCCACGGTAACTATTCTCATGTTGGGAGCGTCAAGGTTGGTCACAATAAACAATTTACTCCCTTCATTGTCCATTACATATGTATCGCTGTTTTCATTGTCAAGAATGGTAACCAGTTCAGAATTTGGTTTGGAAAGGTCCTTCATATAAAGTTTTCCTCCTGAAGTTGAATTCCTGGCCGAAATGAACAGGTATTTATTGTCTTCAGAAACGCTACCGCCCACATAACGATGTTTTTGCGCGGGGGTATCACCAAAAATTACCTTATCCTCACTCTGTTTTGTTCCCAGTTTATGATAGAAAAGACGGTGTTGATCTGTCTTGGCAGAAAGTTCGCTACCTTTTGGTTTTTCATAACTTGAATAGTAGAAACCTTCATCACCCTTCCAGGAAATTCCGCTGAATTTAACGTCTATCAAAGTATCCTCTACAATATCTCTGGTTTCTGCATCCATTATAAGAATCTTTCTCCAGTCGCTTCCACCTTCAGAAATGGCATAGGCGGCCATTTTTCCGCTATCAGAAAAGCTAAGGCCTCCTAAAGAAGTTGTTCCGTCTTCACTAAATTTATTAGGGTCAAGAAAAATTTTGGGTTCTTCATTTTCTCCTTTTTTACGGTAGATAACATATTGATTCTGGAGACCGTCATTTTTATAAAAATAGGTGTAGTCACCTTCAATAAAAGGAGCTCCCAATTTTTCATAATTCCACAGGGTGGTTAAGCGTTCCTTGAGGGCATCGCGAAAAGGGATCTTTTCGAGGTAATCAAAGGTAACCTCATTTTGAGCCTTCACCCATTCTTCTGTCTCAGCGCTGCGGTCATCTTCCAGCCAGCGGTAAGGATCCTGAACATCGGTGCCAAAATAATTGGTAACCGTATCTACTCTTTTTGTTTCTGGGTACGTCAAAGCGGTACTTTCTTCTTTTTTGGAATCTTCGCAGGAAAATAGGATTGCCATAGCAAAAACGCCGATTAATGGTTTTTTCATAGGATGTTTATTGTTTTAATTGGAGAAGGAACCTGGACAGATAAATATATCTCTGATATTCCATTACTGATCAATTAGTATAAAAACTTAGGCCTAAGTTACATCTTTATAGCTATTTACTACAACTTTGGATTCAAACAAGTTTATGCTCTACAAGATATTCTGCAATTTGTACGGCATTTGTGGCAGCTCCTTTTCTCAGGTTATCTGCCACAATCCACATATTAAGTGTATTGGGTTGGGAATAATCTCTCCTTATCCTGCCTACAAATACATCATCTTTTCCTTCAGCATAAACAGGCATAGGGTATGTGTTCACATCTGGATTGTCCTGAACGGTTACTCCGGGGAAATTGCTTAAAATCCTGCGCACATCACTTTCAGTAAAATCATTCTCAAACTGTACATTCACTGCTTCGCTGTGTCCACCTACCACCGGGATCCTGATTGCGGTTGCCGATACTAAAACAGTATCATCTCCAAGGATCTTTTTGGTCTCATTGGTAAGTTTCATTTCCTCTTTAGTGTATCCGTTTTCGGTAAAAACATCACATTGCGGGATTGCATTTCTGTGAATTGGGTAAGGATAGGCCATTTCTCCTTTTTTGCCCTGGTATTCATTTTCAAGTTGTTGTACCGCCTTTACGCCCGTTCCGGTAATTGACTGATATGTAGAAACCACTACTCTTTTAATTCT
>CAXAZV010000081.1:0-11866 GCA_963973375.1 uncultured Antarcticibacterium sp. | reverse complement strand
CTTTCCATAGTAATCAAAGAATTTTGTTCCAAGCTCCTCGCTCCATTGCGTAATATCCCCAAATTTTCTAAGGTCGGCAGGATCGTAATAAGTTTTGCTCATAATTCACTCAATTTATTTTTCCTCTAAAATATTCCTTAATACTTATGGAACAAACCAAATCCCTTTTTTTATTGTAAAAATATTCAAACCAGGGAACCATAATTATGAAGTTAATTTTATGTTATAAAAAATTTGAAACTCCTTTAAATTGATAAGAATTAATCCTTACATTGGGAAACATTAGCAATAAATCAATTTTTTTTAACATTTTTGATTAATTTAAATTCATATGTATGAAAATTAAAAATTTCTTCCTCCTGGGATTATTTTTTATCTCATCGATCGTTATGGCTCAGGAAAGGCAGATTTCGGGAACCATAACAGATTCTGATGGCCTGCCTCTTATTGGTGTAAACATTATTATTGAAAACACCTCCCGGGGTACACAGAGTGACTTTGACGGAAATTATTCCATTATGGCAAACCAGGGTGAAGTGCTGGTTTATTCATTTGTAGGTTTTTCAACGGTTCGAAGGACAGTAGGGACAGAAGCTAATATTAATGTTCAGCTGCTGCCAGATGAAACTCTGGATGAGATAGTGGTTGTGGGGTATGGAACCCAGTCAAAAAGGAAGGTGACAGATAATATCGCCTCCATCTCTTCTGAACAGATCAACAATATTCCTGTGTCCAACATGCAGTCTTCCCTTGTAGGAAAAGCTGCCGGGGTACAGATTACCCAAATAAATGGGAAAGTTGAAGGTGGAGTTAAAATGAGGATACGTGGTATAGCCAGTATCTCCTCTTCACAGGAACCATTATATGTAATTGATGGGATGCCGCTTATAAACGATGATGAGAGTACCACAGTGGCTCCCATTAACCCTTTGATTTCTCTTAACCCAAATGATATTGAGTCTATTGAGATCTTAAAAGATGCGTCTTCTGCGGCCATCTATGGGGCGCGTGGTACCAACGGGGTTGTTCTTATTACTACCAAAAGCGGTAGAGCAGGGAAAACCAAAGTTTCAGTAAATACTTCTACCGGTTGGAGCCGTGCTACCAATAAACTTGAATGGTTAAATGCTGAAGAATATGTAGAGCTTTTCGTTGAAGCTTCAACCAACAGTTATGGAGCTGAAGATACCTGGCTTACTGAAGAAGGAGGGTATTTTGATTTTATGGCCAACGGGACCGACTGGAGAAATCTTGCTGTAGATACAGACTGGCAGGATTATGCCCTTGTTGATGGAGCAGTGCAGGACCACACCGTATCTATCTCCGGTGGAAATGATAAAACTCTTTTCTTTATCTCCGGTGGATACAACAGAACCGAAGCTATTGTAAGAGGGAATGACCTTGAAAGATATTCTATACGTACAAATATAGACCACAACGTTTCTGATAAATTCAAAGTTGGATTTAATGCAGGAGCCAGTAAAACACAGATCTCCCGTATTGGAACAGATAACTCTTTCTCAACCCCATTGCAGGCAGTGGCACAATCGCCTTTATCTCCGGCCTTTCTTGATAACGGGATCCCAAATAACGATTCCACTATTTATTATAATTTTTTAATGCAGGAATACAATGGAGACTGGGATGCCGATATTTTCAGGATCTTACTCAATTCTTATTTACAGTACCAGATCCTACCTTCTTTAAGCTTCCGTACAGAACTTGGATATGACAATAATAACCAGACCGAGGAATATTTTGCGGGTAGTTTAACACAATCGGCCTCAACAAACGGATATGCCGATGCTAATGCAGTACAGAGCGACAAGTACAACATAAGCAACTATTTCAACTATAACACAACCTTTAACCAGGATTTTGACCTGGATGTGGTTGTGGGGATGAACTTTGAAGAAAGCTCCAGAAAAAATCAATTTGTGGCCGGAACCGGTTTCCCTTCAGATGATTTGCAAACTGTTGCCAGTGCTTCCGAGATTACTTCCGGAACATCTACAAGAACTATGTATAATTTCCTCTCTTACTTCGGTAGAGCCACCTTTTCTCTTTATGACAAATATTTATTCAAAGGAAGTTTAAGATATGACGGATCTTCCAGATTTGGAGCAGATAATCGTTATGGATTTTTCCCCGCAGCTTCTGCAGGGTGGATAATTTCAGAAGAAGACTTTTTAAAGGATTCTGAAACACTTTCACTTTTAAAATTACGAGGTAGCTGGGGTGAAACCGGAAATGCCGGGATAGGCAACTTTGCCAGTCTTGGTTTATTTGGAGGAAGAGCCTACAATCAGCGTTCAGCTCTTGCACCTGTGCAATTGGCAAACCCCGGACTTAAATGGGAAAAAACACGGCAGGTGGATATAGGACTGGATTTTGGGTTTTTAAATAACCGCATTTCAGGTGAGGTAGATTACTACATCAAGAAAACAAATGATCTTCTCTTGAACCAACCAATTCCGGGAACTTCAGGGTTCACAAGCATTACCCGTAACGTTGGTTCACTTACTAACCGCGGATTCGAATTTGTGTTAAACACACGAAATATAATGACAGAAGATTTTACCTGGAATACCAACTTTAACCTATCTACCCTTGATAATGAGGTGACAGGTTTACCGGGAGGAGATATTGTTCAGGGACTTAACATTGTAAGAGAAGGAGAAACAATTTCTTCTTTTTATATCGTGGAATATGCAGGGGTAGATCCGGCCAACGGGAATGCCTTGTTCTACAGGAATACTTTAAATGCAGATGGGTCACGTGACAGGTCAACTACCGCTAGTTATGGAGAGGCTGAAAGGGTTATTATGGGAAGTCCTTATCCGGAGCTTATGGCAGGTTTTACCAACAACCTTACTTTCATGAATTTTGATCTTTCCTTTACCTTCCAGGGTGAGTGGGGGGCCTCACTTTATAATTCAGGTGGTAAATTCCAGAGCGGTAATGCCCGTTATGAGGACAACCAAACAAGGGACCAGTTGAACAGATGGCAGAACCCGGGAGATATCACCAACGTGCCGCAGGCAAGGATGTATCAAACCAACGGGCAGCAGGATTCATCCAGGTATCTTGAGGAATCAGATTTCATTAGATTGCGTAACTTAACCTTTGGGTATACTCTTCCACTATCTGTGACTGAAAGATTTAAGGTAGACCGCTTAAGAGTGTATTTTACAGGTGTAAATTTATTGACCTTTACAGATTACAGTGGGTATGATCCAGAATCTACCTATGATGATCTTGGAGGTTCAAATGTTCAAAGAGGGATCACGTTCTATTCTGCTCCCCCTGCCAAGACCTTTACAATTGGACTTAACATTGAACTTTAAAAAGAGCAAAAACGAAATTTGTAGACAGTTTAAAAACATTAAATAGTTACATATGAAAAAATATATAAATTTTAAAATTCTCTTTTCATTTCTGGCCATTGGATTTATTGCCTGTGATGATAATTTAGATGTAGAACCGGAACAAAACCTGTCGCCGGAAGTGGCTACGGAAAGTCCTGCGAATATTAAGACCATTCTCAATAATATTTATGGGGTAGCACGAAGTGGTGACAGCTACGCCGGAGGTATTGGTATGGCTTCAGAGCTGCTTGCAAATGCAGGTGACCTTCAATGGAATGGTACTTTTGTACAACCGGGGGAATACAATGAAAAAGCACTCCTGGCAGATAATTCCTTTGTTAGAGACATCTGGTTAAATGCCTATGAGATTAGCAATCAGGCTAATATTGTTTTAGACAACCTGGATGTTTTTGATGATGAGGATGATCGTGCTACTACTGAAGGGGAAGCTAAATTCCTGAGAGGTCTGGCTTATTTTGATCTGGTTCGTTTGTTCGCCAAGCCTTACGTACCGGGCCAGGCAAACACCCAGCTTGCGGTTCCAATTATTCTTGAACCTGTACTAGACGCATCAATAATTACTTATCCTGCAAGAAATACGGTAGATGAAGTGTATGCGCAGGTGCTCAATGACCTTACTGATGCTTATGAAATGCTACCATCTTCCAATGGTTATTTTGCCGATAAATATACCGCGAAAGCCTTGCTCGCAAGAGTGCACCTGCAAAGGGGGGAATTTGCCCTGGCACGTGACGCGGCCAATGAAGTAATAGAGGAAAGCGGGGCATCATTAACAGCAACTTTTGCCGATGCTTTCAATAACGCTGAAAATTCCACTGAAGATCTTTTTGCTATGCAGGTAACGAGCCAGGATGCCTCAGGGAATGCATGGAATTTATACTGGGCAGGACGAGATTTTGGTGGAAGGGTAGGAAATCCTGATGTTTCAATTCTTTCCACTCATTATGCCAAATATGATGATCCTAATGATGACAGGGCAAACTTTTTCTATACTACATCAAGGGGCGTTGCTACTACCAAGTGGCAAAACCAGTTTGGGAATGTTCCGGTAATACGTCTGGCAGAAATGTACCTTATACGTGCAGAAACCAATCAGAGACTTGGAACCGAGGTGGGGGCAACTCCGTTGGAAGACATCAACATGCTGCGTGAACGTGCAAATGCAACTCTTTTCACTGCCGTGACGCTAGAAATTATTCTAGCCGAAAGACAAAGAGAATTGGCTTTTGAAGGTCACGCCCTTTTTGATGCCAAAAGGCTGGGTCGAAATATAGGAACTATATCTTTTAATGCCGATAGACTTGTCCTGCCGGTGCCATTAAGAGAAATGGATGCCAATCCAAACCTTGTGCAAAATCCCGGATATTAATTCCGAAGAATATTTTAAAATAGAAAGGCCGTCTAAATCAATTTAGACGGCTTTTTAATTATACTGTTTTTGATTAATCCAGTTTGAACTTATCTCCGTTGAGATAAAGGTCAAGGCTTATGCCGGTTGCTGCAAGCTTTCCGTTTTTTGTGTTGTTTGATTTCTGCCTATTAGAGAAAACAATCACCTGCGAATCTCCCACCACCTCTGCTTCATTTCCTTTTACCAGAATAGCGGTAGCCTCATCTATGCCTATGCCCTTAATTTTCGGGTTATCTATAACTGCCGTCAATAAACGGTTGTACCTGCTCCTGCGCACAAAGTGCTGGTCTATAATTACATTTTCAATTAACCCCAGGCCTTGTTTCAATTCAAGATTGTCGCTCTCGAGGTGACGGAAAGTGGAATTATAATCGGGGTGTTTCAGCTCTGTGCCGGTGATCATATCTTTGCTCATAATAGCAGCCCCGGCACTGGTGCCGGCAATCATTCCGCCATTGCGGTAATTATGGTAAATGGCTTCAGCAATTGGAGTATTTTCTATGGCCGTCATAAACCGATCCTGATCCCCTCCGGTAATATAAATAAGGGCTGCATTACGTATTGAATCTATTTGATGTGTGGTAGGCTGCCCGTTTTCCTCATATAGAAGGCCTCTTACATTTTTAAGTCCCAGGTTGGTAAATTGTCTTTTGGCATAATAGATAGCCGAGTCTCTTTCGGCACTTGCGAGGGGAAGTATGTAAGCATAGCCCGTTTCGTCGATTCCGGATTCCTTGATTATTCGTTCCAGCATTTCAACCGGTCGCGATCCTCCTCCTATAATGAACAAAGAACCTGTTACAACATCTTCCTGAGCCTGATGAGGAGGAAGGAAAATTCCGGACAAGAGAATAACTGCCAGAAAATGGAACCCGGCTTTTTTCATAAGTAACGTATTTTATTTAAAGATTAAATGTAACCTGCGAAATAGGCAATAACTACTAGTACAACAATAACAACAATTGAAATTGCCAGGACATTTAACTTAGGTTTTGTGCGGGGTACCTCTGTTGACTGGTTTTCAACCATCTCATCCTCGCGAGGGGTAGGGACGGGGGTAGATTTCTCGGTTTCTTTACTCATAATTTCCTGGTTTAAAAGTTATTCCAAGATATCTAAAAAATAGGAGATAAGGAAATGCGCAATCTATGGGAGTAATCACGCCGAAAAAAAATGGGATTAAAAAATTAAACCTCACTGGGTTTAAAAACAGTGAGGTTTGTATGTGAAAATTTGTTAAAATGCGATAGGGGTCTGAACTAGCCTAAGGTTATTAAAATCTTTTTTTACGGAGTGTTTTCAATAATTTTTTGCAAAGAAAAACTGTAAGAAAAACAATAAGAATAATCTCGAGGCCCAATAAAACAAAAAATATTTCCATAACTAAAAATGTTTACGATGGACTTTGGTTTCATCCTCAATTTAGGGTGTAAATATCTGTCTATTAAATAGTTTAAAATGCCGCAATTAAAATTAGTATTACGTTTATTCGTTAGACCCTAACCTTGAGGATTTTAGATGTTTTAACATAATTGATAAATTTTCCTCTAAGAATATTGTTTAATAATAAATACAGTTGAATATATTTTAAGTGTAGGTGTTTAATAACATTTTTCTCAATAAGAAATTAACTTCTTTGGAAGAATATAATAAGAGTTATATCCAATTTCGGTATTACCGTTATTCGCACGATAATTACTCCTTTTCATAAATGGTTCTATAATTATACCTATCTTTCCTTATATAAATGTTAAATTTGAGGAAAATTTAAGGAATCTTTTAGATTCTCTACCTCTGAAATTAAAAAGCAACATCTTCCGATTTATATGATGAGAATTGACGTGAAAACATTGCCTGTAAATGAGATCATTCAGGATATTGCCGAAAATTTAAGCGCTCCCGTCATTGATGGCGACGCAGTACTTTCATTGGAAATTCCTGCGGAATTAGGGGAGGGCTATATACGTGCGTCACATTTTGATTGCGGGATGGGGATCATATCCTATAATTGCAAGTTCAATAAGGATGTGGAGATTTGTTTTTCAAAAAATACGGTACATCCTTTAAAATTCATCTTTTGCTCTGAAGGTGAGGTGGCACATACCTTCCAGGCGTCAGAGGAGGTACATACCATACAGGCGTACCAGAATATTATAGTTTCCAGCAGCGGATACAATGGCCATGTTTTATATTTTAAAGCCAATGTGCAAACCCATGTGGCCAGCCTCGAGATCATACGAAGTGTATTTTCTCACAGAACTAATTACGGATTCAAACACCTGGAACCCAATTTAAAGGAACTTTTCATGGATGCAGTTTCTGAAAAAAAATTCTTTTATCAGGGCAATTACAGTATAAAAGCTGCAGATGTGATGGAGGACCTCAATTCAAAAGATTTTAGCGGATTCCTGCAATCACTGTATCTGGAAGGAAAATCCTATGATATGCTCGTGATCCAGATCGCACAGTACCAGGATGATGAAGCCGAAGACAGGTTGCCAACCATCCTAAGAAAATCTGATATTCAAAAAGTAGATTATGTTGCCCGGCGCATTATGGGTGATCTTGGGAGCAATCTAACCGTAGAAATGCTGGCCAAAGAAGCCGGCACAAATATTAATAAGCTTCAGGAAGGTTTTAAATATGTGTATGACCTAACAGTGAATAAGTATATGCAGCATCAAAAGCTGGAAGCCGCCAAAGAAATGCTTATGACTACAGATAAAAATATCTCTGAGATAGTAAGTGCTATTGGCCTTAACAACCGTAGTTATTTTTCCAAAATCTTCAAGGAAAAATACGGGGTTAACCCCAAGTATTTTCTCAAAACCCGGAAACAGGGAGCGTAAAACGGGTTCAAGGTTTAAAGTTCAAAGTTCAAAGTTGGTTAGGGGTTAGGAGTTAGGTGTTGGTAAGGAGTTAAGTGTTAGGAGTGTTTTGTTCCGTAATTCATGCTAATAGATTATTGTTATGAATCCCTAATCCCTAATCCCTAATCACCAATCACTACTCACTACTCAATACTAATTTCTGCGTGATCTGCGGGAAAGTTTTTCGAGTTGCTGGTTGTAAATTTGAAAAATTACCAATTCCTATTCCCTATTTACTAATCACTACTCACTATTCCATCGGAATCTAAAAAAAACTTATCTTACTTCCTTTTTCAAAACAGCTTCCACAGGCGCTGGAAAATATAGTTTTGCACATGCAACAACACAATTCGGGATTATTAAGGATTACTCGCAAATTAGGCAAGCCTGTTGTGAGCGGCTTCCTTACTTTCCTTTTCTTCCTTATCCTGGGGTCATTCATTCTCTGGCAGCGATATCAGATCTTAAAAGAAACAGAGCAGCGCGAAATGTCCAATCTCATTGGATATATTGAGAACAATATAGACCACACCTTAAAAAACGGTTATACGGCAGCTTTAAGTCTCGCGTTGCTTGTGGAAGGTGATGGGTCAATTTCAGCATTTGATGAAGTTGCTCCAAGGCTGTTAGAGCAATATCCAATATTAGACGCGGTGCAAATGGTACCCGGAGGAATTATCACAATGGTTTATCCGGTGGAGGAGAACCGTACGGTGCTTGATTATAATATCCTGGAAGATCCGGCAGTAAACCAGGAAGCTTTCCGGGCAATGCGTAAAAAAGAAATGTATTTCGCAGGTCCGTTTGAATTACGGCAAGGAGGGCTTGCGGTTGTTGGAAGGTTGCCGGTTTTTATTAAGAATGATTTTTGGGGCTTTGCAGCAGTGATCATACAACTGGAATCCCTGTTGCAAGAGGCCGGCCTGGAAAAGCTGGGAGGCGATAAATATGATTTTCAGTTTTCCAAGGTAGATGTAAAAACAGGGAAGGAAACTTATTTTCTTCCGCAGCTATCAGCATTGAGTGGTTATTATACTGAAAATATTAGCTTCCCAGATGGCGACTGGAAAGTGTACATAGCCCTCAAGGAGCCTTTGGAGGTCTTTTATTCTCTGCTGCCCATGGGGTTCTTTATGCTGCTTCTGGCAGGATGGCTTGGTTGGGCAATGACCAATCTTTTAAAACAACCGGAAAAACTTCAGGCGCTGGTTAAAATGCAGGCCGGGGAACTTTCATATAATGAATTGAAATTCCGTACCATCTTCAATCAGGCTGCCATTGGAATGGCCCGTGTGAATTCGATTACCGGAAGTTTTCTGGAGACCAACCTGCGTTTTCAGCAACTATTTGGATACACTCCTGCAGAAATAAAGGATTTGAATATCGTAGAGGTCACTCATCCCGATGATATTCAGGAAGATCTGGATAAAATGAAATTGCTGCGCAAGGGGGTGGTGCGCGAATTCAGCATGCAGAAACGCATAAGGCGAAAGGATGGAGAACTGCGCTGGGTGAATTTGACAGTTTCACCCTTATGGGAAGAAGGAGAAACGCCCAGTACACATATTGGCATTATTGAAGATATCCACGATAAAAAGACCGCCGAGACCCATTTAAAGGAATCTTATGAAATGGTGATGGAACAAAATAAACGCCTGCTCAACTTCTCCTATATTGTCTCCCACAATTTGCGGTCTCACTCCAGCAATATTGAATCTATTCTTAACCTGTTTGAGGAGACCAATGATCCTGAAGAACGGGAAAACTACATGCTTATGCTGGGAAAGGTCTCGGCAGCACTTAACCAAACCTTATATGATCTTAATGAGGTGGTATCTATTCAAACCAATTTAGACCTTACCGTACAGAATTTAAAGGTAAAAGATTATCTGGATGAGACGCTGGGCTTGTTGAAGGTTGAAATAGAGAAAAGGAAGGCCAAAATATATACTAATGTTCCTGAGGAGATGGTGGTAAAATTCAATGCTGCTTATTTGGAAAGCGTTTTGCTCAACCTGATTACCAATTCGCTGAGGTACTATAGCCCCAACCGTGATCCTGAAATTTATATCACAGGTAGTAAAGTGGGAGGCAAGTGGGTGCTGGAGGTGAAAGATAACGGTATAGGAATAGACCTGGAGAGGAACCGGGACAAATTATTCGGCTTGTACAAAACATTTTCTAACAGGCCCAATTCCCGCGGGGTTGGCTTATTTATAACTAAAAATCAAATAGACGCCATGGATGGCAGGATTGAGGTTGAAAGTAAAGTGGATTCAGGAACCACATTTAAAGTATATTTTAAATGAAGAAATGTATTTGCGTCATAGATGATGACCAGATCTACCAGATCATTGTAAAGAAAATTATTTTGAAGGCCGGGATTTTTGAAAAGGCGCTGCATTATGAGAACGGCTACCTGGCCCTGGAAGAACTGAAGGATCCCGAAATTCCACTTCCCGCGTTGATCTTGCTGGACATAAATATGCCTGGGATGGATGGCTGGGAATTCCTTTGCAATCTTAAAGATCACCGTCCGCGTCTAACCAATGAAACCAAGATTTATATTGTCACCTCTTCAATAGCTTGTGGCGACCGGAATAAAGCGGAAGGTATGCCGGAGATTTCGGGATTTATAAGCAAACCCTTAACCGTTGGGAAGCTAAGGGAGATAGGGGAGAATTTGTAAAATTTGAAGATCATTTCCGCTTTAAATTAAATAAAACAATGGTTTAGTTAGTAAGATTTTTCCTGTTAAATAAAATTTCTAAAACTTAATATTTTGTTAACTAAATCCCTGCAATTTTGCGGGGATCTTTGTTTTAACACTTAAGTTTTTGAAAATTAAACTGTTGTTTGTGTTTCACCTCGAGGTAATAATTACAGATGAAATACCGGTTTGTTTTGAAGTGCTCCGGGTTTAGTTAAATTCTAATGCCCTAAGGGTCAATATCTAACAGATGCCCTGTATGCGGTCATTATACTGGTTATTAGAGGGTTTAATGTTAATCTGCGGAATTTTTTTTGGTATAGAAATAACGTCTGAATCATTTTATTCGCCTACTTCTTTGAATACACTATTCAGAAAATCTGCCTGTTATGAATGGATCAATCTCAGGTTTGAAAAATAATTTCACTTTAAAGGTAATTTTAACATTTAATCGTTTGGTTTAAATCTAAATATTTTGTTAATTTAAATTATCAAAAATTTCACATTATTTTAACAACCCTACTTGATGCAAGCAACTCTATCCACCTCCTCAATGTCTTCTTATTTATATAAAATGGACCATGTTCTTTATGAAATTAAAGACCAAAAAGGAATTATGAAGAGTAGTAATTACGATGCCTGGAAGCAGGAAGTGATTGAAGATCTTGCAGGCTCGGGTTACATACGCCTTAACCGGGATAAATATGTGATCACCAAAGAGGGAAGGGAAGTTATTAAGCACGATAGTTTCCTAAATTACAACCGCAAGATCAACCTTGAGAATATTGAGGAAAATGATATTCCGGCGGCAGAACAAAAACTAAACATTTTTAAAAAATATTATATTATACCAATTTTGAGCTTGTTAGTGCTTGCATTGGTTACACTTTTTAGGTTGAGGTAGTTTAAGGAATTTCCTTAATTAGAAAATCCCGGTTTAGGCTCCGGGATTTTTCTATTTTAATAAGTTAAGGTCTAGTCGGCAAACACTGCTTCCTCCTCTTTAATTTCTACAGCAATTTCTTTTTTATTTTGCTGCCGCAGCTTACTGATCTCCCGGTGCATAAGGAAGGAAATTAAGAGCGCTACCCCCAACATTCCTGCGAAAAAATACATAGTGCCGTTATAATTGTTGGTTACCGTGCGGGCCCAGGCGGCAAATAATGGCCCGGCCATTCCCGCGGCTGCCCAGGCGGTGAGGATGTACCCATGTATAGCCCCCAGCTGTTTGGTGCCGAAAACATCCCCGATAAATGCAGGAATGGTTGCAAATCCTCCACCGTAACAGGAAAGTATTACGAAGATTAGTATCTGGAATAACAAGGCGTTTGTGATCCCGGGGAGTAGAAAATATGCGATTATCTGGATGCCAAAAAAGATGCTGTACATTGCGGGCCTTCCTATAAGATCGGAAAAACTGGCCCAGCCAATACGTCCCACCCCGTTGAACAATCCCATTATCCCCACCATAGTTGCTGCTGCCACC
>CAXAZV010000080.1:0-11987 GCA_963973375.1 uncultured Antarcticibacterium sp. | reverse complement strand
TAAAGGTTTTTTCGCCTTCACGCAACCATACTCTAGGGTCATAATGCTTTTTGTTTGGAGAATCTTGCCCTTCAGGATTTCCTATTTGCCCTTGTAAATAATCCTTTTTGCCGGACATGTAATCTCGAATACCTTCAGTAAAAGCATATTGAAGATCTGTATCAATATTCATTTTGATTACTCCATAGCTTATTCCTTCTCTTATTTCTTCCAGGGTAGAACCGCTTCCGCCGTGAAAAACAAAATCAATATGGTTATTCTCAACTCCAAATTTCTTGCTTACAAATTCCTGAGAATTCTTAAGGATCTTTGGGGTAAGTTTTACGTTTCCGGGCTTATATACCCCGTGTACGTTTCCAAAAGCTGCCGCGATAGTGAATTGATCGCTTACTTTGCTTAATTCCTCATATGCATAGGCAACTTCTTCCGGTTGTGTATATAATTTAGAATCATCAACATCTGTATTATCAACGCCGTCTTCTTCTCCACCGGTAACACCCAATTCAATTTCCAGGGTCATTCCCATTTTGCTCATTCTCTCAAGATACTTCTTGCATATTTCAATGTTCTCTTCCAATGGCTCTTCAGAAAGATCTATCATATGTGAGCTGTAAAGCGGTTTACCAAACTGCTCAAAATGTTTTTCACTGGCATCCAAAAGTCCGTCTATCCAGGGAAGTAATTTTTTTGCGCAATGATCTGTATGCAGGATCACAGTTGCGCCGTATAATTTGGCAAGTTCATGTATATGTTTTGCTCCGGCAACGCCACCTGCAATTGCAGCTTGCTGGTTCTCATTGGATAATCCTTTTCCAGCATTAAAAATAGCACCTCCATTGGAGAACTGAATAATTACCGGGGCATTCAATTCGGCAGCCGTTTCAAGAACTGCATTAATGGTATTGGAACCGGTTACATTAACCGCAGGTAAAGCAAAACCTTTACTTTTTGCGTATTTAAAAATTTCCTGAACTTCTTTTCCTGTGGCTACGCCGGGTTTGATATTATGACTCATGGATATATTTTTTTCAAAAATTATTTTATAAAAATTATTTTACAAAAATATGAAATTTACTTGGGTTAGAAAGGGTAATTGATACCTACATTCCAAACGGCATTCCTAAAGTTATAGTCCTTAAACCATCTTTCACCCTCAGGACGGGCTGGGTCGTAAGTTTTAAAGCCTACGTCGAGGCGCAGTACAAAGAAATTAAAATCATAACGTAATCCTGTGCCTGTTCCCACCGCAATATTTTTAAGATCTGATAATGATGTGAAAGTTGCACGGGGGTCCTCCACAATGTCCAGTACATTCCAGATATTTCCGGCATCAATGAAAAAAGCCGAATTAAGCGCACCAAATATATTGAAGCGGTATTCTGCATTCATTGCCAGCTTCATGTTCGCCTCATTGAATTCATTCCTTCCACCGGTACTTCCGGGCCCAAGATCATAAACCTGCCAGGCGCGGTTATCATTTGGCCCTCCTGCAAAGAAACTTCTTATAAATGGGATGCTGTTTGCATTTCCGTAAGGAATTGCAACCCCTCCAAACGCCCTAATGGCAAATATGTTTTTCCGGCGGTTTCCACCTTGACCCGAAATCTTGAAAAATCATTGTCATATAAACTTTCCTTGTTATTTCTTAAATAAGTGAAATTTGAAGCATAGATAAGGTTGTTCTCTGTTAGCCTGTTTTTTCTTTCGCTTATATTCCTTACTTCCTGGCGCTGCGCAGCTGTTAAGCCCGAAGTGCCGGGAGTGGTTTGGGTAACATCCCGTAAAAAACCATCAGCCCCTGTGGGAATAATAAGGCGCCCCTGTTCATTGAGATATTCGGGGGAGGTAACTACGTTGCCAGATTGGATTATCTCATTTAAACTATTGTAGGAACTGCGATAAACATTAAAATAATTATCGGTATTCAGGTTTCTTACATACTGTATGTTTACCAGGTCCAGCCTGTGGGAAAGAATCCGCGAGGGGTTCCAGCGGTAATTAAGGATTCCGTTAAAATTCTGTTTATCAAGACCTATATTATTCTGCGTACTTACCCCAAGGCTAAGGGAAGTAAAAGGCGACATGAATTTTGGAATAAATTTTTCAGTATCAAAAGGAAGAAAGATCCTGGGCCAGGTGAGTTTTACATCGGCACCAATTTCTGAAATATTAAAAAAGCGGTCCTTTGAACTTCCCCGTGCAGCATCAGAGGAAGATCCTACACTTCCCCTTCCTGAAATTTCAAAGGTTTCAGCTCCTTTGAAAATATTCCTGATTAATAGGGAACCTCCAAATCCTATCCCAAAATCCTGAATATTGCTTTGGGAAATATCAAAATCAAAACCCAGAGAGTATTTTTGCTGTGGGGTTAGAAAGATATTGGCAATAAGCGCGGTATTCGTACTATCAGCCGGATCCTGGCTGTATTCAATGTTGGGGTATTTGAACACGCGCAGGGAACTCATCCTGTTGTAGGTCCTGGTCCTGTCACGGTCACGAAAAATTTCCCCGGGCCGTATGAAAATAGCATCTGTTATAGCCCGGGCTTTAAATTCCCGCTGGCCAAAACTATATATATTGAAGCCTTCATAACTGGTGCTGTCCCTTAAGGGTTGGTTGCGATTGGCAAAGGTGTAATCTGTAAAAACATTTACCTTACTTATCTTATGGATCTTAAAGGGTTCCCTGTAGGTTGTATCACCCGCGGTAATTTGGCGATTGGGAATAATTACTGTAGTGTTAACCTTATGATTTGTGTTAACGGTATCTGCCTCAAAACTTATGTATTCCTGGTCAAAGTAATATACTCCGTTATTTCTGAAGGTTTGCGTAAGCCGGTCTCGTTCTGCATTATAATCAAGCGTGCGGTATTGCACACCCGGTTGGATGATGGATGCTTCAGAATGGGCACTGTATAAAGAGTCCAGGACAGGAGAGGAGATCCTTTGCCTAAGGGAGTCAACTTCATAGGCCTGGTGCGTTGTAACAAAATAATCTATTTCGCCTCTCTTTTCTTTAGTGGGTTTTATCTCATAATCAATTTCAGCATTGAACCACCCATGGTTAAAATACCAGGATTGCAGCCTGTTCCTGGATTTTTTAGTGATCTCCTCACTTATAATTACCGGGGCTTCCCCTGTGCTTTTAATGGCCTCGTTAAAATTAACATAGGATTCCCGCATTCTTTGAACCTGTTTCCGGGAATATATATTTTCAAGCCTTTGCTCCCTTCCGGGATTTTTGTTAAGCCAGTGTAAAAAAGAAGAATCGGGGTTTTTTTTGGCTAGATTGTATAGGTGCAGCCTTATTGGAACCCCTAAGAGTTTGGCATTAGGTTCCTGGTATAATTGATTATATATTCGGGATTCTTTTATTTTTTCACCATCGCGGTAAATGGTGTTTTTGGTAAGCAGTAATTCATCGTTATCAACTCTCTTTACTGCATTACATGAAAACATTAGGACCGACGTTAAAAAAATTAACGATATTTTTGCAGGAAGGGATTTCAATAAAGTGTAATTAAGGATTCAAAAATACTGTTTTCGCATGGTTAGTAAAAGCCAAATTAAGTTAATAACCGGTCTTGCGCAAAAAAAAAACCGTACAAAATACGGGCTTTTTGTGGTAGAAGGCATTAAGGGGATTTCTGAGATCCTTAACTCAAATTTGGAGTTGGATTCGCTGTTTACAACTCAACCTATCTTTCGGGCTCCTCCCACAAAAACTCATGAAATTACCCCAACTGAACTTAAAAAAATAAGTGGCCTCACCACTCCTCAAACTGGGTTGGCAATTTTTAAAATTCCACCTGCTAAAGCTCCATCCTTCTCAGGACTAATGCTGGCATTAGATGGAATAAGAGACCCGGGTAATTTAGGTACCATTATTCGTCTTTGCGACTGGTTTGGAATTGAAGATATTGTATGTTCGCCAGATACGGTGGATTGTTATAATCCAAAAGTGGTGCAGGCCAGCATGGGTAGTATTACCCGGGTAAACATATCTTACCTTCCCCTGGATGAACTTATTAAAAATGCGGGGGAGGTGCCTATTTTGGGAACTTTCCTGGAAGGCGAAAATTTATACACTACCAAAATTCCCTCAAAATGTATAATGATCATGGGAAATGAAGCCAATGGTATTTCAGAAAATGTGGAGAAAATGCTTACTGAAAAGATCAATATCCCCCAGTTTGGAAGTTCTTCTAAAACCGAAAGCTTAAATGTGGCCACTGCAACCGCTATACTTTTAAGCGAATTTCGCCGGCAGGAGAATTATTGAAACGTGAAATTAAGGAATAAGCCTCTGGACAACATTTCATCAACATTACGCATATCCGAATTTCCCGCTACAAACTCGTTGTTTAACCCAAATACCCCTCTAAGAGAAGGCGAAAACTTGAAATAGAAAAAGTATAAGTCTATTCCCACTCCAACTTCATAATAATAATTGGTGGTTGTGGTCCTTATAATCGCGTCGGGATTATTTTCATTACTGGATAAATTGAGCGATGTTGAAACCCCTCCTACCACAAATGGGCGAAAGTTGTTAAGCCTGTTGGCATTGAACTTCAATAACAAAGGAAGGTGCACATAGGTTGAATTAACCTCGTCTACCACCCCGCTATAGGTAGGGCGTATCCCGTAATTATTAAAATTAACCCCGGGCTCTATACGAACATCCAGATTGTTGCTGAGCTTAAGATTTCCTATTAAACCCACATTAAAACCTGTAGATCTGTTTATAATAAGGTCTTTCCCGGTAGAAGGGCTTGGTTCATACTGCTTGTACCTGAAACTATAATCATAAGAGTTAAAGCCAAGGAAATATCCCCAGGACCATCTTTGGTTATCTATATCGGGTTGGTTTAACAAGCGCTCTCCTGAAAAAAATTGAGCGTTTCCCTGAAAACCACAAAGCAAAAGCCCAATAATGGCAATATATCTTTTCATATGGAGATAATTCTTGTTTTAATTGGTCTCCCGGTAGCCTCCGAGAGCAATTCGCATATCTTTATTTGTGTGTAGCATCCAGTTTCCACTAAGCTCATTCTATATTTTTATTTAGAAGCTTTATAGATGGTAGCTACACCAAAAGTTTGAGGTTTATCCTCCACATTATTAAACCCGATTTTGCGCAAAATATTGTTGAACTCCTCTCCATAAGGAAATGATGCTGCACTTTCGCTTAAATAGGAGTAGGCTACTTTGTCCTGAGAAAATAATTTTCCAATTACAGGAAGTATTACTTTACTGTGAAAATTATATCCCTGTTTATAAGGAAATTTGGTGGGAACAGAAGTTTCAAGTACAACAAAAATTCCGCCGGGCTTAAGGACACGATAAATTTCGGCCAGGCCTTTTTCCAGATGTTCAAAATTGCGCACCCCAAAGGCAACGGTGATGGCATCAAAGCTATTCTCTTCAAATGGTAAGGCTTCAGAATCTGCCTGCACCATTTCTATTTTTTCAGAAAGATCTTTGGCAGCGATCTTTTTTCTTCCTACCGCCAGCATCCCTTCCGAAATATCAAGACCTACTATGCGGGTGGCCGTGGTTTCAGCAAGACTTATTGCCAGATCGCCGGTGCCGGTGGCAATATCCAGTACTGCCTGGGGTTTGGTTGCCTCTACCAGCTCAATAACCTTTTTACGCCACTTCACATCGATACCAAAAGAAATAACCCGGTTAAGGCCATCATAATTACCGGAGATCTTGTCAAACATCTGTTCAACCTGCTCCTTTTTATTAAGTGATGAATCTTTATAGGGTGTGATTTTTTTTGCCATTTTCCAAATTTGGTTCAAAGATAAGTGATATGAGATAATTGCGTTAAAAAGAATTCAATTTTATTAAAATTGGGAACAATTTGAATTGTATAAAATAATGTACCTTTGATAATTCTTACAATTTGAACGCTTTATATGAAGATTATTATCGCCGGCGCAGGTGAAGTTGGCTTTCATTTGGCAAAATTACTTTCCTTTGAATCCCAGGACATTACATTAATAGATAATAACCGGGATAATTTAATATACGCAGATACACATCTAGATATTAGAACCATAAAGGGAGACGCCACCTCTATTGCTGTACTTAAAGATGCCCATGTAAAACATGTAGACCTTGTAATAGGTGTAACTTCTAGTGAAGCAACCAATATTACGGTGTGTGTACTCGCGAAACAATTGGGGGCCAAAAGGACCATCGCAAGGATATCCAATACCGAATTTCTTGATAACAAGGAAGAGATTGGATTTATGAGATTTGGAATAGATGAACTTATTTCGCCTGAAGCCCTGGCTGCCCGAGAAATTGCCCTTCTTTTGAATCAATCGGCCTTTAATGACAGTTATGAATTTGAAGATGGTGCCCTAACCATGATAGGCCTCAATTTATCCCGCACTGCCATGTTTGTTGGAAAAACGGTGAAAGAAGCTGCAGGGATCTTTCCTAAGTTACATTTTGTGCCTATTGCTATTCAAAGGTTTGGAACTCAGTATACTTTAATTCCAAGGGGAGATACCCAGTTTAAGGAGGGTGACCAGGTTTATTTTATAACGGTTGATAATGGGGTAGACGAGCTTTATAAACTTACAGGGAAAGTGAAGCATTCCATCAAAAATGTGATGATCCTGGGAGGTAGTAAAATAGGTAAAAAAACTGCCCGTGACCTTTGTGCCAATAACTTTAATGTAAAGCTCATTGAAAGTGACCGTGACAAAGCCTTTGACCTGGCCGATGAATTGCCCAAGGCATTGGTAATTAACAGTGACGGGAGAAATGTAGAACTATTGGAAGAGGAAAATATCCATGATATGGATGCCTTTATAGCGGTGACCGGAAATTCTGAAACCAATATTATGTCCTGCCTGGTAGCAAAATCTAAAAGTGTGAAGAAGACCATCGCTCTTGTAGAGAATATGGATTATTTTCAGCTGAGTCATTCTATAGGAATAGATACCCTTATCAATAAAAAACTGCTGGCGGCCAATAATATTTTCAGGTATATAAGAAAAGGGGAAGTGGTGGCAATGACCAAGCTTAACAATATGAATGCCGAGCTGCTGGAATTTATAGTAAAGCCCACCTCACAGGTACGGGATAAAAAAATTAAGGATCTTGATTTTCCCAGATCGGCAATTATTGGAGGGATTATAAGAAACGGGGAAGGATTAATTGCCCTTGGTGAATTTTTGATAAAGGAGGGTGACCGGATTGTTGTATGCTGCCTCCCAAGATCTATAAACAAGGTTGAAAAACTCTTTTTGTAATGAACAGAATGAATATTAAGCTCATCCTGCATATCATGGGCCTTCTGCTCTTGTGCAATGGGGGTTTCATGTTTACTTCGGTTTTTGTGAGCTGGTATTATGAAGATGGAGTTACACTTCAGGTTTCTTCCGCAGCTTTTTTAACCTGTTTTCTGGGAATGCTATTAATGTTTGCAACCCGCGGGCACCGCAAGGAACTCAAAAAGCGGGAAGGTTATATTATTGTAACCTTTGGCTGGATCTTTATGGCATTGAGCGGCACATTGCCCTATGTTATAAGTGAGGCTATCCCGAGTTTTACCAATGCCTTTTTTGAAACCATGTCCGGATACACCACTACCGGCGCATCCATATTAATGGATATTGAATCAATTCCTAAAAGCCTTCTTTTTTGGCGCAGTTTAACCCATTGGATAGGAGGAATGGGGATAATCGTTCTGGCCATTGCTATCCTGCCATTGCTTGGGATAGGAGGAATGCAGCTTTTTGCTGCCGAAGCCCCTGGGCCAAGTGCAGATAAGCTGAAACCACGTATTACAGATACTGCGAAAAGACTGTGGTTAATCTATGTTACCTATACCGTTGCCGAAACAATTCTTTTAAAAATTGCCGGAATGGGATTGTTTGATGCAGTAAATCATTCATTAAGCACGCTCTCTACCGGTGGTTTTTCCACAAAAAATGCAAGTGTGGCTTACTGGAATGACCAGCCGATGATCCAGTATATCATAATCGTGTTTATGTTTTTGGCAGGTAGTAACTTTGTTTTAAGTTATTTCGCTTTTAAAGGAAGGGTGCAAAAAGTATTAATGGACAATGAATTTAAATGGTATTTTAAATTTATAATTACTTTTTCTGTTATTGCGGGTTTAATAATATATTACCAGGCAGATGTTGGTTTATCATCTATAGAACATCCAATGGTATGGGGTGAAGCTGAAAGTGCTTTCAGGCACGGTCTATTTCAGGTTCTTACAATTATAACCACTACCGGTTTTATTTCTGCCGACTATACCATGTGGACTCCATTTCTTACTATCTTTTTCTTCGGATTAATGTTCCTTGGTGGTTCGGCAGGATCCACTTCAGGGGGTGTGAAGGTTATGCGTCATATTATAATGATACGTAACGGGATGGCCGAATTCAAAAGAAGTTTGCATCCTAATGCTATTTTACCCGTGCGGTATAATGGAAAATCGATCAATCAAGATATTGTATTCAACATTCTGGGTTTCTTTATCCTTTATATGCTGGCCTTTATCACCGGGGCCCTGGTCTTTGGATTCATGGGGCTGGATTTTATGTCGGCAATTGGAGGTGCAGCCTCATCGCTTGGAAATATCGGGCCCGCGCTGGGCACATTGGGCCCTGTAAATAATTATGATGTGCTGCCTGATGCAGGCAAATGGTGGTCAGCTTTCTTAATGCTTATAGGAAGGCTTGAACTTTTCACCGTATTGATCCTTTTAACGCCTTATTTCTGGCGCAACCATTAGGACTAAATCTTTAAAACAACCAACAGCACGTTTAATTATTTATACTAATTTTACGGGGGTTTTTTAAATAAAATTTAAAAAACATAACAATTGTAAATTGAAGACATTAAACAACATAAAACAATATTTGGTTCGCAGTTTCAGTTTTAAAAATTATACCAAAAGAAACTGGATCCGCTTTTTTCTAAAAGGCATTTTAGGAGTTTTCCTGCTATTCATAATATTTATACTTTCCATTTATTTTGGCTCCTTTGGAAGGGTCCCTACCAATAAGGAGGTCAAGCTTTTTCGAAGTATGGAAGCTTCAGAGGTTTATTCAATAGACAATGTCTTGCTTTATCGCTTCGACAAGGAAAATCGCTTAAACATCCCGTTTGATTCTATCCCTAAACATGTTGTTGAAGCGCTTATATCTTCTGAAGATTCTCGTTTTTATGAGCATTCCGGCGTAGATCTTAAAAGTTTGATGCGGGTGATGGTGAAAACGGTGATACTTAGGGATAAAAGTTCAGGAGGGGGAAGTACCATCTCACAGCAATTGGTAAAAAACTATTTTCCCCGAAATTCATATCCGTTTTTGTCTACGCCACTCAACAAGTTTGAAGAAATGGTGGCAGCCTATAAGCTGGAAAAACATTTTTCAAAGGAACAAATTGTTGAATTTTACTTTAATACCGTGCCGTTTGGCGATTCAGCTTTTGGTATTGAAAGTGCCTCACAGCGATTTTTTAGCACTTCCACTTCTAAATTAACCATAGAACAGGGCGCTGTCTTGGTTGGAATGTTAAAAGCTACGTATACGTATAATCCCATAAAATTCCCTGAAGCTTCCAAAGAAAGAAGAGATATTGTTTTGAATTTAATGAGCCAGGAGAGATATATTTCAGAAAAATTTAAAGATTCTGTTGTAGCTATCCCTTTACTCACAAACCCAAAGCGCCTTACACGCCATCAAGGAAAAGCGAAATATTTTACCGGTTACGTGCGTATTATGATGAACAACTGGTTAGAAAACAACAAAAAGCCAAGCGGAAAAAAATATGATTTGTATAAGGACGGCCTTAAGATCTACACTTCATTAAATTATGATATGCAGCAATATGCTGAAAAGGCTGTTGCAAAAAGGTTGAAAATTTTACAATACGAATTTGACAACCAATGGGGCAATGAAGATCCCTGGAGCGAGACCCCGGTAGTATTAACAAACGCCATTAAAAACTCCGGACGGTATAAAGCCTTGAAAAAAGCAGGTTTAGCAGAGGCGAAGATTCTGGATAGTATGAACATACCTTTGGAAATGAAAATTTTCTCCCATGAGGGTGAGAGAAACATACGCATGTCACCATTGGATTCCATAAAAAATTCATTGCGGTTTTTGCACGCAGGTTTTATTGCCATGGAATCAAATACCGGACATATTAAGGCGTATGTTGGCGGGATTGATGAGAATTATTTTCAATATGATCACGTAACCACCAAAAGACAGGTGGGAAGTGCATTTAAACCATTTGTATTTGCTGCAGCAATTGAAACCGGGATTTCTCCTTGCGAAATGTTTCCAAACAAATTAATAAAATATCCTCAATACGAAGATTGGGAGCCTAAAAATTCCGATTATATCTATGGTGGCGAATTTAGTGTGTGGGGAGCATTGGCGGCCTCTGTAAATACCGTTACGGTGCAACTTATGGAGAAAGTAGGCTTGCCTAAAATCATAAGTCTAGCTCAAAATATGGGAATAGAGACCGAACTTCCGCCGGTTCCATCGTTGTCCCTGGGAACAGCCGAGCTTTCATTATTAGAAATGGCCAGGTCTTATACTACATTCCCCAATTACGGAAAACCAATGAATGACGTGAGCATTCTTAAAATTGTGGACCGGGATGGAATTTCTTTAAATATTTTACCGGTAAAAGAGACGAAGCAGGTATATTCAGATAAAACGGGAGAAATTATGGTTGAAATGCTCAAGCGAGTGGTTTTCCAGGGTATTGCTTCTCCCATAAGATACGATTACCAATTGTTTGACGACCTGGGTGGAAAAACCGGAACTTCCCAATCGCAGGCAGATGGTTGGTTTATAGGTTTCACCTCAAACCTTGTGACAGGCGCATGGGTTGGTGCAGAAAATCCTGCTATTCATTTTAAAACTATGGCGTTGGGCCAGGCATCACATACCGCACTACCCATAAATGGTGAATTTTTAAGAATGCTAAATAAAGACGGTGCGTTTAAAAAATATTTGCAGGAGGATTTTAAAAAGCCTGCCAAAGATGTGGTGAAACTTATGGATTGCCCTTCCCGAAAAAATGTGCCCCGACCTGTAAAGGATACCATTTCAGGTATGGGAATAGATTCTTTAAACATTCAATTACCTGTTATTCCCGGTGACAGTATTGCAGTACCTCAATAACAGCACAAGAGGATTCCTGTTGGTAATTACCAACTTCTATTTAACCTATATTCCTTTGAGAGAAATAAAGGATAGACTTTTTCAGGTTCAATTGAATCAAGGAAACCGTTCGCAATAGTGAACAGATGAGTTTATAAGGATTTAGGATTCAAATAATATTTGATTCTAAAAGTTTCTATTCCTCTGAGACCGCTTTTTTGATCCTTTTTAATGCTTCCTCGATTTGTGATTCACTGGCCGCATAGGAGAGCCTGATACATTCAGGGTTTCCAAAAGCATCTCCCGTAACGGTGGCAACAAGAGCTTCTTCCAAAAGGAACATAGAAAAATCTGTTGCATCTTTAATAAGATGGCCTTTTAATGTTTTACCAAAAAAGTAGGATACATCAGGAAATACATAAAATGCACCTTCAGGTTCTGTAGTTTTAAATCCTTCAATATCATCCAGAAGCGAAATAATTAATTTCCTTCGGGATTTAAAGGTATCTATCATGAATTTAATGCTGCTTACCGGCGCTTCCAACGCTGTAATAACTGCTCTTTGAGCAATACAGTTTGCTCCGCTGGTGATTTGACCCTGCATTTTGGTACAGGCTTTTGCAATCCACTCCGGTGCGCCAATATATCCAATTCTCCACCCTGTCATTGCAAAGGCTTTAGATACTCCGTTCACGGTAATCACCCTGTCATACATATCTTCAAACTGAGCCATGGAAGCGTGAGCCCCTACAAAGTTTATATGT
This sequence comes from uncultured Antarcticibacterium sp., assembly GCA_963973375.1. Taxonomy (GTDB): domain Bacteria; phylum Bacteroidota; class Bacteroidia; order Flavobacteriales; family Flavobacteriaceae; genus Gillisia. The sequence continues at coordinate 62 of CAXAZV010000080.1, read as the reverse complement.
TCGTAGATCTCATCGCTTACCACAACAATATCTGGATACTTCACCAAAACATCGGCAAGAGC
>CAXAZV010000079.1:0-12026 GCA_963973375.1 uncultured Antarcticibacterium sp. | reverse complement strand
GTCCAATGTGTAAATACTCCATAGTAATTAAATTAAAAATTAAAATTAATGATGTTCATGTTCCTCAACCGCCATCCCGATGAACAGGGCAGACAGCATTGTAAAAATAAACGCTTGTAGGAATGCAACCAGCAATTCCAATACCGTGATGAAGAGTGCAAATGGAACCGAAATACCGGCTACTCCTGCACTTTCCAATATAAATATTAATGCTAATAAACTTAAAATGATAATGTGGCCGGCAGTGATGTTTGCAAATAAACGTATCATCAAGGCAATAGGCTTAATAAAAAGACCCATTACTTCTACTACGGCAAGGATTGGTTTTACAAATGTTGGAATGCCCGGCATCCAGAAAACGTGCTTCCAGTAATCCTTGTTCCCATTAATAAATATTAAGGCAAGTGTAAAAAGACCAAGGGAAACTGTAACCGCGATATTTCCGGTAACGTTAGCCGCTCCAGGTAACAATCCAAGGATGTTGGTGATCCATATGAAGAAAAACACCGTTAAAAGGAAAGGCATAAACTTCATATATTTTTTCTCCCCTATTTGAGGCCGTGCAATATCATCCCTTACAAAAATTACAAGGCTTTCCAGAACGTTATTAAATCCGCTGGGAGCCTGTTTATTTTTCTTGTGGTAACTGGCAAGCGAGAAAAACAACCATAGCATCAATATCACTGTTAAGAACATTGCTGCTACATTTTTGGTAATAGAAAAATCCCAAGGTTTTTGAGCGTTAATTGCATTATGGTCTGCATCAAATTCAAGAGCAGTTGCAGTATCATCAAGCTGATAGATCTTCTCGTGATAATTAACAAATTTCATCCCGTCTCTTTCCACAATGTACTCCCCTTCAGTATCGTGATGAAATGCACTGGACATAAAAGTAACAGGCCCATTATCTGTAAAAAGGATCACAGGTAATGGAAGGGTAAAAGAACTATCCCCACTACCAAAAAAATGCCACCCATGAGAGTCACCAATGTGGTGCATAATCATATCTGTAGCATTAAATTTCTTTGCAGCTTCGTTAATTTTACTGCCTTCTTCCTGAGAAAACGTGAAAAAGGGAAGAATAGCCAGTGCAAATGTCACTATAATCCTTAAAGATTTTTGTGCTGTCATAATCCTGTTAAAACTTAATAATTGTGGGCTCAAAATTTCGGTGCAAAGGTATACTTTTAATTTTTATCTAAAAGCCCCCAATAAATATTTTTAATACATATCGCATTTTTATGAAGCCTCTTGATAACCAAAAAGTTATTTGACATTTATGAGTTTCACAGCATAAAAGGTTTCAAAAACCAAAAACATAAAATAAGGAATGAAAAAGGAAAGTAGATTGGCAAAGGGATTAGCACTGTTGCTCAATAACATAGGCAAAAGAAAAAGCACCGCCGCAAGCATCTTTAAAAGACTTGCTCCCATAAAAGCAAAGCCGGTTTTATCCTGAAAATTATTATAAACCAAAATGAGAATAAAATAAATAATAAGGGTTGCCAGAAAATGGAAAAGGTAAATGGCATATACGGGATAATAAAGATCCACACCTTCAAGAAGAAATGCAGTGATTAAGTATTGAATTAAATAAAGAATAATTGTAAAAGGGAGGAGCCGGTAGGCAAAATGGAGTAGTTGTTGTTTCATGAGATTCTGTTAGTCATCCTTACTCATTTGAGTAACTTTCCTTATTACCAGGTATAATGCAACAAATACCCCCAAAAGGGAAATTCCTATTGTAAAACCGGAAAATTCGTTGGGATACCTTTTATCCAGCCAAATGCCGGCAAAAACCCCGGCGGCTATAATAACACCCATCTGTATTGCAATATTTACAAATTCCAGATATTTATTATGCGGTGCGCTCTTTTTGTTTTTGGTCATCTTTATTGAGGGTCTTAACCATATTCTTCATTTCACAGGAAGCGTTAAAGGTTGCGCCTGGTTCTACGGCAAGTTTGCCTGCAGTTACCTCGCCTTCTATTAATGCAGAAGATCTAAGGGTTAAAGTTTCTATCACGGTTAATTTACCATTAAATTTTCCTTCAAAATCTGCATTCTGGCAGGTAAGGGTACCATCAATTAAACCTCCTTTACTTATAACAACTTTTCCGGCTGTTTTTACATTCCCTCTTATGGTTCCTTCTACGCGAAAACCACCTTTAGCAATGATATCACCGGTAATCACCGTTCCTGCAGAAATTCGGTTTTGTTCCCTGCTGGTCTCGGAAGATGTTTTTATTTTATTGGGTTTACTAAACATTTTATTGTGGATTGGGGTTTGAAACAAGGTCTTTATAGGCCTCAATATTTTTATGTAACTGGACAACCCGGTAATTTTCTGATGAGATTACTACGGGCTCCCTGTTTATGGTGTATTTTTTATTGATCTGAAACATTTCTGCAAGGCCTTCAGCACGTTCTGTGCTTTCAACACCATGGATCACAACAAAAATCGTGTCAGGATTATAAACGTCTATTGAAACAGAATATTTTCCATATTCCATTTCCTTAAAAGCAATTTCCATTTTTTCCTTTACCACCAGTACCTGTTCTCTTTCTTCAGGATTAAAGCTGTAGAGCAATTTAATATTGGTTTGAGGTTCCTGTAATTTGAATTCCTTATTTTGAAGTTGGGGTAAAGTGGTATTGGTTAAAGCCAAGGCCTTTTGGCCCTCCTCGGTTTGCGGATAGTTTACAGCAATATAGGTCAATGCCTCTTTATAAGCTTCATAACCATACAAACGTCCTTTTGCATTAGCGTTTAAAAGTTCAATTTTAGGCAGAAGCTCATCATTCTGAAACTCCTTCATTAAAATCTCACCTCTGGAAAGAACCTCAACATATTCTCCTTGCTCAAATAAACGATAAAGCTCATTGTATCTGTCTTCAGCAGTGTTTTCCAATTCAACGGCCAGGCCGGGATTCTTTATACTTGCAGCATACCGGGAATTTGGATAATCCCTGAGCACGGTTTGCTTATATCTATCAGCCTCTGCATTATTGCCCGTTGAATTGTAAATTTGATACAGGTAATAATTCCCCGGTACCACAAGTCTTTCTTCCCTGGTATAATCCAGCATTGACTTTAATCTTTGGGCAGCAAGCTCATTCTCACCAAATTTTTCCTTGTAGATCAAGCCGAGCCTGAAATAGGAATTATCGCGTTGGGCAGCAAGGCTGTCTATTATTCCCTGATTAGTTGGGATCTGATCTATATAGGTGCGTGGATTGAATTGCGGATTATTGGCAATTATCAATTCAGAAACCTCATCCAGCTCCTCGGGACTTCTGGAAACGAGTCCTCCGGGATCTGTGCGCCAGTTATCCTTAAGTTCTCGAGGGCCCCAGGTCCTCAAAAAGTCTGACATCCCACTGGCAACGCGGCCGGGATTATAAAAATAAAAGGTAGTTCCTAAATTTGGTCCGCCAAGGGAAGGCGGCGCCCCTGGAATTCTTCTTTCAGGTAAAATGGCAGGTGTTTCAGCTATATCACCAGATTTTGCACGTGATACCGCTGTGGCTTTGAGATCATCTGTATATTTTGTAAAATAATCAAGCCTCTCCTCCTCGTTCATTGCAACAAACCGGAGAATACTGTCATTCTTTTCAACAATCTCTTCGTACTGAATAACCTCCTGTAAATTGTCCCTTTTTCTTTTGATCACAAAATAATCCCTGGTTGTGGTAGGGATGAAAGTTAAAGTACTGTCATAATAAGCACCCGCGATCCTGTATTGGGAGTTGTCAAAATATATGTTACCAAGGGTTTCGTAGTTGACAGATCGAAGAAAATTATCTGATGTCTGTGCCCGCAGGGATTGATTGTAATATTCAATAGCACGGTCTACAGAATCGAGGTGGTGAAAATATTCGGCCTTTTGAAAATATATTTTATCCAGAAACGGGCGATTTTCCCTGTTGTCTTCTATTTCCTCCAGCCAAGCCAATAACGCCGGGGCATCACCTGTAGCATAATTAAAATTTCTGGCTTTCTCTAATTGGGCGTTAACCAAATACTCCCGTGGGGTTTTACGGTTAAGCTCAATCACCCTGTCAAATGCCAGGGATGCGCTGTCTCGTTTTTGAAGCACATTATACAACTGGCCTTCAATATAACTATAGCGACCCTTTTCCTCATTATCCTTAGTGTAATATGCCGCTACTTTTATGGGTGCAACAGCACTATCGGCGGAACCGATATTAATATAAGCCTGTGCCAGGGTTGCATGAGCATCGGCCATGTCCTGATCTTTCATATTGCCGCCTTCAATTAACCTTTTCAGGTTTTTAATGGCAAGCCTATCATTCTCTAGCCTGAGATTGGTTTTTTCCCTCCAGATACGGGCATGATTTATAGTATTGCTCTTTGGATATTTATGCAGAATATAATTAAATGATTCCAGGGCGGGAATAAACCTTTGATCGTAATATCGGGCCTTTCCTAAAAGTAAATACGCCTCATCTATTTGCGGATTCTTTTCTGTGCCTTGAATAAGCATGGAATGTCTTTGAATAGCTTTGGTGGCTTTCTCCTCTGCAATCTTGAAATTTTCATTTCTTATCGTGCCGGGAAGGGCTATTTCTTCGGAAACCTGCATCCTTTCTACGGGCAGAATCTCCCAGAAGTTTTCCTGATAAGTATCGGTAATTTGTTTTTTTCCCAGGTCCAGGGCCAGGTCCCCGTTGTATAAAGTATTAAACTCTGTAGTTACGGCATGGTAGTTCCTGTTGATGAATTTGTCTTTTTTTCGGGAGCACCCGGAAAGACCAATTGCCAATACCAAACATACAATACCAAAGGTAAATCTATTCAAAATCAATACGTTCCTGATATAATAAATAACTGTTAAGGGCCTGTTTTAGTATGCTAAAATACGTTTCTTTTTTCAATGCGGGCATTCAGAAATAAAACGGAATTATAAATGCCTAGATCTCTTCACGTTGATCTCCTGAGAAATAGGACTCCAGTTCCTGCAGGGTGGCCCCTGAAGTATTAATGTCCTTCACAATTACTCCTTTATCCAACACTACAATGCGCTCACAAACTTCGGTTACGTGAATTAGGTCGTGACTGGAAATTAAAAAGGTGGTATCCTTATCTTCAGCCATTTCTTTAATAATCTTTTTAAGCCTTATCTGTGTGGTGGGGTCAAGATTGGCAAAGGGTTCATCTAAGATCACCACCTTTGGATCTCCAATAAAAGTGGCAACGATACCAACTTTTTTCTGGTTCCCTTTAGACAGATCCCTGAGATATTTGCGTTTCCCGGTGATCTCACCATTAAAGAAATCCTCGAAACCCGCGAGGAGTTTGTCAACATCGGCTTTGTTCTGTTTTCGTATTTCTCCTATGAAATAAAAATATTCCTCGGGAGTGAGGTATCCTATCAAAAAACTCTCGTCTATAAAGGAAGAGGTAAATGATTTCCACTCTTCGCTTTCGCTCACCGTAATTTCCCGGTTAAAAATACTTCCCGTAGAAGGCTGAATAAGATCCAGCAAAAGGCTAAAAAAGGTCGTTTTTCCTGCCCCGTTATTTCCTACCAATCCAAAACTCTGCCCGGTGGGAATCTCAAGATGGTCAATTTTTAGTACAGTTGTACCACTATATATTTTTGAAAGATTGGTTACGGTGATCATTTGGTTTAGTTTTATTCGCCTTGTTGTTTAAAACCCTCCAGCATTGCATATTTTTTTCTTTTGTAAACCTGGGCGATAAAAGAGATGGCATTACTTCTAAAAATAAGTCCCACCAGGCCTAACCCCAATAAAAAAGCTACTCCGCTTTCAAAGGAAATAAATTTATTGAAGATCCAGAATAAAAAAACAGGAATTATAATTAGAGGGATTCCTACCAGCCATTGGGCCACGCCCGTGCCCTGGTAGTTCATAAAAGGGCTTTTATCAAGGTCTATTCTTTTGCGGTTGAAGGAACCTGCATAAAGCAAAAGCGGAATATTAATTCCAATATTATAAACAGCGCATACTATATTCATTAAAAAAACCTTCCATCCAAAATAAAGATAAGGAGTTGCCAGAATGGCCAGGGCAGCCACACTTGCGGTTATTAAGCCGGCTTTAGCGTTTAAATATTTTGTTATAGGGATATCCTGAGACATGATCAATGGATAATAACCGGCATCCCAGGCAGGAATAAACTGCCCAAAATTCATCATAAAGATCCCGGTCATAAAAATTCCCACAAAAACATAGGAGGTGGGCATACCAAGGTATACCTCCTGAGTATAAAATAAAAGGCCATACCCCAGTAATAGAACCGACATATAAACCGCCGTTTTTGGCCTTTTATTTCGCCAGATCAATTTTAGGTCTTGTTGTAAATAGGGAGCAAGATCACCAAAACGTTTGGTCCATAAAAATTCCCGCTTATTGGCGCTTTTGGCTTTTTCCTTCAGGCTTCCATCCAGGTAGAATTTGCTTTCAAGATTATAGCGGTTCCAAAAGAACAACCCCATAAAAAGAGCAAATGGCACAAATGCCAGAAGGGGATAAACCAAAATTTGGTCCATGCCCTCCCCAAACAAAACACTTAATTGAAAGACCTTAAAATAATCAAGAATTGCCAAGACTACTACCAATATTAGTCCCGGCAGCAAAGCTTTCAGGTTTTCAGTAAACCTTTTTTTAATAATAAAATTTGCAAAATTAATACTCAGCGTCAAGCCCAGCATTGCAAACATCCAGGCAATAACAGACAGGTCTGAATGAACATTCTCATATAAATTAAATATCCCGAAGGGTATAATAATTAATAAGGGCAAGAAATTAAAAAAGGAAAAAATGGATTTAAAAAGCACGAAATTCACCACTTTTCTTTTTTTAATAGGAAGATTTAATAAGGGTTTAATGTCCAGAACCGGAAGAGTTTGCAGGAAAAACCTGAGGGCCAATTCTGCCAGAAGCCATAACAGGATATAACCGTTCACCACCAGCAAAGGATCCCGGCCCGGTATATAATTTTCTATCAATGGATAAAGGCCAATCCCTGCCAATAAAAACAGCGTGGTGAAGTATAACGCCAGAAAAACCATTAAAATTTTTAATCCGATGCTTTTGCCTATACTGGCCGATCGAAAAAAAGCTTTCCATTCCAGCGTGATCAACCGCTTAAACATAGTTTCCGGTTTTTTAAAGAAGTGTGGAAAATTACAATTTTGTTACGATTTAAAATCTTCATCTTTGTATTTTTGCAAACAAAGCTATTAAGATGAATAAATTTTATGCTTTAAAGGTAAAGCAAATAATACGGGAAACCCCCGAAGCAGTGAGTATATCTTTTGAAATTCCGGAAGAGCTCAGGGATATTTTCAGTTACAAAGCAGGTCAATATATCACCATTCAAACCCAGATGGGCGGGGAGGAAATAAGGAGAGCTTATTCTTTGTGTTCTGCGCCGGGGTCGGGTGAATTTAAGGTTACGGTTAAAGAGGTAGCCGGCGGAAAATTTTCTGTTCTCGCCAATAATTCATTAAAAGCAGGAGATCTACTGGAGGTGCATCCCCCAGAAGGGAAATTTATTTTTGAACCCGGAAATAAGGCTCAGAATTATGTGGCCTTCGCTGCAGGAAGTGGAATTACACCTGTTCTCTCCATCATAAAAACTGTCCTACGTAGTGAACCGGAAAGCACCTTTGTGCTGGTCTACGGAAACAGGTCTATTGAAGAAACTATATTTTTTAAAGAACTACTTGAATTACAGGTAGCAAATCCTGAAAGGCTTTTTATTGAATTCATATACAGCCGTACCAGAGAGGAAAATGCGCAGTTCGGAAGAATTGAAAACAGCACCGTAAATTTTGTACTTAAGAACAAATTTAAAGAAACAGGTTTTGAAAAATATTTCCTTTGCGGACCAGAGGAAATGATACAAACTGTAACCGGGATCCTAACATCCAACGGGGTGCCTGAGGAAAGTATATTGTTTGAACTTTTCACCACCAAGGAAGCAGCCCCGGTTGAATCTGCCATAGATGGGGAAGTGACACTTACCATTGTTGTAGATGATGAAGAGTCCACCTTCACAATGGATAATAAAAAAACCGTACTGGAAGTTGCCCTTGATAATGATATTGATGTGCCTTATTCCTGCCAGGGAGGGATATGCAGTAGTTGTATAGCAAGGATTACCGAAGGTAAAGCTGAAATGCGAAAGAATATGATCCTTACAGATAGTGAGATCGCTGAAGGTTTGATCCTTACCTGCCAGGCTCAGCCAACTACTTCTGTTCTAAAGGTTGATTATGATGATGTGTAACAAGGTTCCTTTGCCGGAATTATATTAATATCACATCTCCAACAATATAAAAAGTCCCGGTTTATCCGGGACTTTCTTTTTATGAAAAATTTTAAAGTATTTCCAGCACCTTTTTCACCACCTTGTCCGGTGGGATGCTACGCATAACGTCTTCATATCCTCTAGGCACTACATTTCCATAAACTGATGTAGGAATAGAGGGGTATTTTTCAAGGTCTGGCAGCAAATTATTTTCATCCGGCTGGCCAAAAGCTGCAAAACCTGTATAAGGATGGGTTACTCCCCACAACGTGATCACAGAAACTCCATATAATGCCGCAAGGTGCGCATTTCCGCTATCCATAGAAAGCATTACATCGAGATTGGAGATCAAATCGAGTTCTTCCTCAAAACTTAGTTTACCGGCTATGGAGGTGACATTTTCAAAACTTCCTGCAAGAGCGTCCAGTTTTTCGATCTCTGCCGCTCCCCCACCAAACAAAAAGACTTTTATATTTTGCTGCGCGTCAAGTCCTCGAACCACTTCTTCCATGAGATCCAGGGGATACACTTTGGAATTATGCTGGGCAAAAGGAGCTATGCCCACCCATTTTTTCAGGTCATTTCCTGTTATTTTCAGGATCTCTGGAGTAAGTTTTTGTTTGTTTTGAGATGTGAATTTGCTAAGATCAACAGGATAACCAAGTTGTGAAAATACATCGGCATAACGCTGCGATGTAGGCTTCAATTGACAGAAGACCTTATTTTTTTCAGCAATAAGCGCTTTTTTTTCTGCCCGTCCTTTATCTATTTGCTTTACCGGAATGCCGAATAAATAAAAAATGGATCTTAGGACATTAGTCCGTAAGACATCGTGCACATCTGCAACGGCTGTTATTTCGAGCTCCCTCATTTCGCTGGCCAGGCGGCACAATCCGCGAATACCGCTGTGCAAGCCTTTAAGATCGGCGTTGTACACCTGTACGTTAGGAATATTCCTGAATATCGGTGCGAAAAAACCACGTGTGAGAACTGTTATTTTTAAGGAAGGATAGGTTGACGTAACGGCCTGCAGTACCGGTACCAAAATGGCAACATCACCCATCGCTGAAAAACGTGTCACAAGAATATGTTCCCCCTCCTTCCGGGTTATCTCCCGCCTGGAGGAAGAGATCTTTTCCGGTTTGGAGGATGGTGAGGCCATATGGTTATTTTTTACGAAGCACTGGGTTTAGTTCATCATCATTGTACATCTTCATTTGCCTGTACACTTTCATATATTTATCACCATTCTCAATATCCTCAAGGAGTTGATCTATGGCTTTGGAAAGGTCAACACGTTGATCCAAAAGAACATTCAGCTTTTCACTGCACTTTAACCTGTGATCCTGTGAAGCATCTTCACGGGTAGCCTCTTCATTCATATGGAAGATCTTTAAAGCCAGAATTGAGAGGCGGTCTACTCCCCAGGCAGGACTTTCAGTATTAATGGTCGCATTATCCCGTGGTGAAACATTCCGGTATTTATCAAGAAAATAACTATCAATATATTCCACAGTATCTGTACGGTCCTGATTGGAGGCGTCAATTTGCCTTTTTAGAGTTAAAGCGGCTACAGGATCTATATTTGGATCGCGAATAATATCCTCATAATGCCACTGCACCGTATCTATCCAGCATTTTCTAAACAGCAAATGCTCCAATAGCTCATTATCTTTATCATAGGCATTGGTAAAGGGTTGATCTACGGTATTTACTTCGTGATATTTTTCAATTACTTCCTGAAATATTCTGTTTGCTTTATCTGAGAACATATTATATTTTTTCTAAAATGTGTAAATATTCGGTTGTTGCGGCGGCGCTATGATTTCGGTTTTTATCATTATCGGCCTTGAATCTCTGGTAATTGGTGGTTGCAAGATCATATTTGCCGTAGCGTTCCATTATTTGCCTTATTTCTGTGGCGGGCATAAGCCCTTCATTGTTATAACTTAAAAAAATGTAGCGAAAATCGGCATTTTTCAACAGGTTTTCAAAGGATACTTTCACCTCCCCCGTCCGGCAATAATCTGAGCGGTAATAGTCTCTCAAACCTGTTTTTCCTCGCGGTACAAAGGTATCATATTTCGCAATAGTATTCAACAAATGATAATTTGCGCCGTACTGCCGGGCATTATATGGAGGATCCAGATACAGAATGTCCCCTTGAATTTCCTTTACCAGTTCATTGGCGTCCCTATTATAAACCTGGTGACCTTCTTTGGTAATTTCAAAGATTGCCGGGCTTATAATAAGTTTTTTTGAAGCTGAAGGCTTTATTTTTTTGAGATAAGCTCCATAGACCGATGCAGTATTTGCAACCTTATCTGCACTTTCAATAAGGGAAGCAAGCAAAAAATAATAAAGGTCCTCCTTTATTTCTGCAGAATCTTTCCACTTCTCTATTTGTATTCTTGCGGCATCTGTTTTCATCCCGTTTTCTTCGGAAAAATATAATCTGCCGGCCTTTCCTCCTTCAGAATAATTTTCAAAAACAAAACCTTTTATTCCATTAAGCGCATTCAATTTTTCCAGCCACGGCCCAAAGTCAAGGGGTTTATAATTACCAATATAGTTTTGAAGCAATACATAGCTGTAAAATTCTACATCATTTGCTATAACAGTCTTTACTGAAGTCTTAAAATTCCTACCCACACTTCCCGTACCCGCAAAAAGGTCACAGAATATCCTTTCTTTTAAATCTCCTGGCACAACCTTGGCCACGTTGGACTTAATGAATTCTGAAAGCTTGTGTTTGGATCCAATATAATTCATTTAAGTGCCCATATTATATCAGAAAAAGTAGTTTTTCCTTGTTTTAATTCCAATTCAATAAGGTTTTTGGGTTGAAAACTTTGCACATAATTTTTCACAAGCTCTGCCAGCCAGGTGAGCTCTGCTTTCAATTTCCAGTGTTCCCCGTTATTTGCATAAACTATAAGAAAAAGCCTGTTTTCCAGGTGTTGTCTTTGCTGACTGCTTTGATGTTCATATAACCACTTTATCAATTCCTCAGGATTGGATTGGGCAGTTATTAATCCGGGTTTAAAATTTGCGGGAAATACGCTGGTCTTTAGATCAAACCCAATTCCATTTATATAAAAATCGATAAGCCTGTTTTTTTCATTGTGAGCGGCAACTACCCCCGGTTGATCTGAAAAAATTTTTTCCAGGGCCATAGCGCTCATAAAATTATACCAGCGGTTGCTGCAGTAATTCAGAAATTCCTGCCTTTTGATATTTTTTGCAATAGAGACTTCTTCCACTTTTTCAATCAAGACTTCCCATTTTTTTATTTCATAAATAAACCGTGACAGTTTATCCCACTCGTCCTGTTGTTTTCTGCCCCATAAATAAGGAAGTTCCCATCGCTTTTTAAGTTCGGCTTCGCAGGTATTTAGATCAATATCCCTCAAAAGAAAACAGGAATTAGAATTGGCATAAGAATAAGGCCTATGAGCAGTATTTCTTTGAAAGTTCTTTCGGTTTTGCTTTCAAAGTAGTTGGAAGCTATAATCGCCAGTGGAACAAAAAAGAATAACAATTCGCTTCCGTTTTTAACCGGGGAGAATAAAGCTACCCCCACCGCAACCAACAGTGTAAGAAGAACCAATATATAGGTGGGCCTGGAATTGATGTTGGCTTTTTGGAGTAGACCGAAATAAAAAAAAACGGTCCATACAGCAACTGCCAATATAATACTTAAGGGTATTAATAATTGAGG
>CAXAZV010000078.1:0-12085 GCA_963973375.1 uncultured Antarcticibacterium sp. | reverse complement strand
CTAAGGGGGTCTCTTATTGCAGCTACCAAAAAACGCTTAATGGCCGATGTGCCTCTTGGGGTACTACTAAGCGGTGGTCTGGATTCTTCTCTTACTTCTTCTATAGCCTCGAGGATCCTTGCTGAAAGCGGTAAAAAACTCCATTCCTTTTCTATAGGTTTAGACCGGGATGCACCAGACCTTATTGCAGCAAGAAAAGTTGCAGAATTTTTGAAAACAGATCATCATGAAATTCATTTTACCGTAGAAAAGGGGCTGGCGATCATTAAAAAACTCATCTGGCATCTTGAAACCTATGATGTAACTTCCATAAGAGCAAGCACTCCTATGTATTTTCTCTCCAAAGCCATTACAGATAGAGGTATTAAAGTAGTGCTCTCGGGAGAGGGAGCTGATGAGATCTTTGGAGGTTATCTTTATTTTAAAAATGCACCAACAGCCGAAGCTTTTCAGAAGGAAACAATAAGAAGAGTAAAAAGACTTTCTACCGCAGATTGTTTGCGGGCAGATAAATCTACCATGGCTCACGGGTTGGAAGCTAGAGTTCCATTCCTTGATAAAGCCTTTCTTCAAACTGCTATGGAAATTGCACCGCATCATAAAATGCCGGCATCTCATGACGGGATAGAAAAATATATCCTCAGGAAGGCTTTTGACACCCCTGGAGAACCTTTTCTACCACAGGAAGTACTATGGAGGCAAAAGGAACAATTTAGCGATGGGGTGGGTTATAGTTGGATAGACAGGCTTATTGAATTTGCTTCTTCGCAGGTAAGTGATGTTGAAATGGAGACAGCTCATTTAAAATTTCCAATTAACACTCCTTCTACAAAAGAGGCATATTATTACCGGGAAATCTTCCATTCATTTTATCCCCAGGAAAGTGCCGCGAGGAGTGTGAAAAAATGGGTTCCAAAATGGCAGGAAGACCTGGATCCCAGTGGTAGGGCAAATGCCTCGCATGTTGGCAAAAGCAGCTTAAGTGGAGTTAGGGCGGCCTAAGGTAAAAACAGGGAGAAAATGTGGAGTTTTTTACACAAATTGTTAATAACTTAAAGCTAATGGGAAGCGCTTCAAGCTAATAGGAGTAGGGGTTTTCTTATATTTGTCTGTTATAAAAAATGACGAAAATTAACAGAGTTATATATGAGCGAAGAAGCGAAGAAAAACAGTTATTCGGCAGATAGTATTCAGGCCCTGGAAGGGATGGAGCATGTGCGCATGCGACCATCCATGTACATTGGAGATACAGGGGTAAGAGGTTTGCATCACTTAGTTTATGAAGTGGTAGATAATTCTATTGATGAGGCCATGGCCGGGCACTGTGACACCATAAAAGTTATAATACAAAAAGATGGATCGGTAAGGACCGAGGATAATGGTAGGGGGATCCCGGTAGATCTTCACAAAAAAGAAGGAGTCTCGGCGCTGGAGGTTGTAATGACCAAAATTGGAGCAGGGGGTAAATTTGATAAAGATTCCTATAAAGTTTCCGGAGGTTTGCATGGGGTTGGGGTAAGTTGTGTTAATGCGCTATCTCAAAGTCTAAAAGCCACCGTTTATCGTGATGGGACCATTTGGGAACAGGAATATGAATTGGGAAAACCACTTTATCCTGTTAAGCCTGTGGGAGAAACAGATCTTAGTGGAACTGTTATCACTTTCAAACCTGATGAAAGTATCTTTCAACAAACTGTAGATTATAATTATGACACCCTTGCTACCAGGATGCGGGAATTGTCCTTTTTGAATAAGGGGATCACCATATATCTTACAGATGAACGTGTAGTAGATGAAAAAGGGGAAATAGCAACGGAGGTCTTTCATTCAGATGAAGGATTGAAGGAATTTGTAAGATTTCTTGACGGTAACCGCGAATCTATTATAAGTGATGTGATCTCAATGGAAGGGGAAAAGAATGATATTCCCGTTGAAGTTGCAATGGTTTACAACACTTCTTTCAATGAGAATTTGCATTCTTACGTAAACAATATTAACACCCACGAAGGGGGAACCCATCTTGCAGGTTTTAGAAGAGGTTTAACAACAACATTAAAGAAGTATGCAGATGCTTCAGGAATGCTGGACAAACTGAAATTTGAAATTGCCGGAGATGATTTCCGCGAAGGCTTGACCGCTATAATTTCGGTAAAAGTTGCAGAGCCTCAATTTGAGGGTCAAACCAAAACCAAATTAGGAAACAGGGAAGTTACCGCTGCGGTATCACAGGCTGTTTCTGAGATGCTGGAAAATTATCTGGAAGAGCATCCCGGTGATGCCAAGATAATAGTTGAAAAAGTGATCCTCGCCGCTCAGGCGCGTCATGCGGCTAAGAAAGCGCGGGAAATGGTACAGCGTAAAACTGTAATGAGTATTGGCGGATTGCCCGGGAAATTATCAGATTGTTCTGAGCAGGATCCTGCAAAATGCGAAGTGTACCTTGTGGAGGGAGACTCGGCAGGTGGTACTGCCAAGCAAGGAAGAGACAGGAATTTTCAGGCTATTTTGCCATTAAGGGGTAAGATCCTGAATGTGGAGAAAGCAATGACCCATAGGGTTTTTGATAATGAAGAGATAAAGAATATTTACACCGCTCTGGGGGTTACTATTGGAACCGAGGAAGACAGTAAAGCGCTTAACCTTTCCAAACTTCGCTACCACAAGGTGGTGATTATGTGTGATGCGGACGTGGATGGTAGCCACATTGAAACGCTTATCCTTACTTTCTTCTTTAGATATATGAAAGAATTGTTGGAGAATGGGCATATTTACATTGCCACACCTCCTTTATACCTTGTGAAAAAAGGTCAGAAGAAGCAATATGCGTGGAATGAAAAAGAGCGTGATGCCATAGCTGAAAGTTTTAACGGAAGTGTTCAAATTCAGCGATATAAAGGTTTGGGTGAGATGAATGCAGAGCAATTGTGGGATACCACTATGAATCCTGAATTTAGAATGCTGCGCCAGGTGAATATTGACAACAGTAGTGAAGCCGATAGGATCTTCTCTATGTTGATGGGAGATGAAGTGCCGCCAAGAAGGGAATTCATTGAGAAGAACGCCGTTTATGCCAATATTGATGTGTAAATTTTTTGAACAATAAAATTAGGAAAGCCCACGCGAAAGCCTGGGCTTTTTTAATATTTCACCAAATTTTACGTTATGATTACACTACTATTGTATTTTTAGTATTTTTACGACACAACTTAAAAGAAAAACACTTGAAAAAACTCCATATCCCCCTGCTTCTGTTTTCGTTTTTGGGAATAGGTCACACTGCATATGCCCAGGAAGATCAACAAACTCAATTAATTAATGATATGCTGGTGATAGCAGACAAATTTGCAGCTCCCGGAGCAGAAGGGGCTGCTATTCAGTCTAGTGCCGGATGGTTCTCTTCAGCAAGTACATTGGATAAATGGAAATTTGAAGTTTCAATTCATGGAAATGGATTATTTGTGCCATCAGGTAAAAAAAATGCCTTAATTACAAACGATCGAGATATAAAGTTGGTGAATGTGCAGGGAAGTAATAACGCATTAATCCCCACTGTTTTTGGAGGAGATACCGATGTTGTATTTGAGGGAAGTTTTGGAAGTATACCCTTTACATTTGACGCGATAGATGGTTTGGATAAAGGCATGTTGATTCATCCATATCCTCAGGTTACAGTAGGTTTGCCCTACGGGACAGAACTGGCGGTAAGATATTTACCATCTGTTACGGTGAATGATGTAGGGTTTAGTACCTATGGTGCCGGATTGAAACACAATTTTAGTCAGTATTTTGAAAGAAGATTTGATCCGGAAGATTTTCAGTTTGCAGTAGCTGCTACCTATAGTAATTTCAAAGTTGATTATGCCTTTTCTCAGTTATCAATTCCATCTCTCCTGGAGCTGAACCGAATTGATGTAGATGCAGATCTTTGGTTGTTCCAGGTGCTTGGTTCCAAATTGTATGATTCCTTTGAAGTTTTTGGAGGGTTGGGGGTAACACTTTCCCAGTTTGATTATAAAATGGGCGGTACCGGCTCTGCATTGCCTTTGTTAAATCAGGAACTACAAGGTCTTCATGGCAATAGCACCAAATTTAAAGGGGACATAGGCTTTAATTATTACTTCAACAATTTTAAAATAAGCAGTATGTTCACCGCCAGTAATTTCTTCAACGCAAATATTGGTTTACATTATAGAATTTGACAGACCTTTTGGGCTTTTCTTATTACATAATAGGTTCATATTTCGTATTTTCGCTTAAACGAAAAATTAATTAAAATCATATAAAATGAAAGTTACTATAGTAGGAGCAGGTGCCGTAGGTGCCAGTTGTGCCGAATATATTGCTATTAAAGATTTCGCATCAGAGATCGTTCTTGTAGATATTAAAGAAGGTTTTGCTGAAGGTAAAGCAATGGATCTTATGCAAACAGCTTCCCTTAATGGATTTGATTCCAAGATCACGGGAGTTACAGGAGATTATTCAAAAACAGCAGGAAGTGATGTTGTGGTTATCACCAGTGGTATTCCACGTAAGCCTGGGATGACCAGGGAGGAACTTATTGGGATAAACGCCAATATTGTGAAAGATGTTTCTGCAAGCCTTATCAAGCATTCCCCGGAAGCGGTGGTGATAGTAGTAAGTAATCCTATGGATACTATGACTTATCTGGTTCATAAAACAACCGGATTGCCCAAAAACAAAATTATAGGAATGGGTGGAGCTCTTGACAGCGCCCGCTTTAAATATTTCTTAAGTGAAGCCCTTGAATGCCCTCCATCAGATGTTGACGGAATGGTAATTGGAGGTCACAGTGATACCGGAATGGTGCCATTGGCTAGATTGGCAACAAGAAATTCTTTACCGGTTACTGCTTTCTTATCTGAAGACAGGTTAAACCAGGTTACAGAGGATACTAAAGTTGGAGGTGCTACCCTTACCAAATTATTAGGAACAAGTGCGTGGTATGCGCCGGGTGCAGCAGTATCTGCGCTTGTACAGGCAATTGCTTGTGATCAAAAGAAAATGTTTCCATGTTCTGCCTTACTTGAAGGGGAATATGGTTTAAATGATCTTTGCATTGGGGTTCCTGCAATTTTAGGGAAAAACGGTCTGGAAAAGATTGTTGAAATTGAACTAAATGAAGCCGAGAAAGCAAAAATGCAGGAGAGTGCAAAAGGCGTGAAAGGCACCAATGATCTATTGGAATTTTAAATCCTTTTGACCCTGAAATCTAATAAAAAAGAGGCCGCAGCTGTTGCGGCTTTTTTTATGGATAAAAGTTAAAGTATTCAAAAAAAAAATATTGGGATTTGAATTATGAAGTCCTATATTTGTCCGTTTTATAAAATGACCTAAATATTAAGGAATAATGCAGAATAAAGGACTGATCAAGGTTTTTGCTATTTTATTTGGATTGGTATGTATCTACCAGTTAGCCTTTACTT
The DNA here is from genome assembly GCA_963973375.1 of uncultured Antarcticibacterium sp. GTDB lineage: Bacteria > Bacteroidota > Bacteroidia > Flavobacteriales > Flavobacteriaceae > Gillisia. The sequence continues at coordinate 6,641 of CAXAZV010000078.1, read as the reverse complement.
TCATTGCCGCAAGCGCAGAAAGTAAAGCAGAAGCTCACGCTGAAAGCACAATTACCTCCAACGTAGAGAATTACTCGGTATTAAGAGACCAGGCTGAACAGCGGTTTCTTGATTCTATAGGGAATGAATCCATTTTTGCCGGGATTACCTACAACGAGGCAAAGGACAAAGAACTAAATAAAGGGCTTGACTTAAAAGGAGGGATAAATGTTATCCTTCAAATTTCTGTTAAAGATATTTTAAGAGGACTTTCCAATAACAGCCAGGATCCTGCATTCAATCAGGCCTTGGCCGAAGCCGATGCTGCCCAGAAAAACAGCCAGGATGATTACATAGACCTTTTCTTTAATGCCTATAATGATATCCCCAATGCACGTTTAGCAAGTCCAGATCTTTTTGCCAATAAATCATTGAGCGAAGAGGTGAATTTTGAAATGACTAATGCTGAAGTGGAGCCTATACTGCGTAATAAGGTTAATGAGTCTATTACTTCAGCATTTGAAGTTTTAAGAAAACGTATAGATAAATTTGGAGTTACCCAGCCAAATATCCAAAGATTAGGAAATTCAGGAAGAATCCTTGTGGAGCTTCCAGGAGCCAAAGATATAAACAGGGTTAAGGGATTACTTCAAAGTACAGCCCAGTTGGAATTCTGGTTTGTTCATAAGAACAATGAGTTTGGAAATTTTCTTATGGATGCCAATAGTGTAATTGCGCAAACTGTAAGACCAACAGAAGAAACTGCAACTCCGGTTACAGAATCTGACACGATTGCGGAAACTACTGAAGACGATGAAATAGAAGCACTTCTTGCAAGTGCAGAGGATACTGCAGCGGCGCCACAAACAGGAAATAATCCATTGCTTGAACTTATGGTTTCTCCCGGGTTTCAGGGTAGTCCGGTTCTGGCAACTTTTAGAGCTCAGGATACTTCTAGAGTGAGAGAATATTTGAACCTTCCACAGGTAAAATCTTTGTTGCCTTCAGATTTAAGATATGCCGTATTTGCCTGGGGTGTGCCTAAGGACAATTTTGTTGAATTATATGCTTTAAAAGGAAACCGCGAGAACATTCCGGAGTTAACAGGTGATGTTGTTACAGATGCGCAACAAACATTTGACCAGTTAGGAAGGGTTGCCGTTTCTATGCAAATGAACGGAAAAGGTGCTAAAACCTGGGAAGAAATGACCGGCCGTGCATATTCAGAACAAAGTAATATTGCCATAGTTCTTGACAAGACTGTGTATTCTGCTCCGGGTGTAAGTACAGGTCCTATTAGTGGAGGTAGAAGTGAAATCACAGGAGATTTTGATATTACAGAAGGTCAGGATTTGGCGAACGTATTAAGAGCAGGTAAGCTTCCTGCCTCAGCAGCTATTATTCAAAGTGAGGTCGTAGGTCCATCCCTGGGACAGGAATCAATTGACAGTGGTATTAATTCATTTGCTATAGCACTTGTATTTGTATTATTATGGATGATATTCTATTATGGTAAAGCGGGTGTTTTTGCAGATGTTGCTTTAGTGGTAAACATTCTGTTTATTTTCGGGATCCTCGCAGGTCTTGGTGCAGTACTAACCTTGCCCGGTATCGCCGGTATCGTTTTAACCATAGGTATGTCAGTTGATGCGAACGTACTTATATTTGAAAGGATCAAAGAAGAACTTGCCAAAGGAAAAGCTCAAAAGGATGCTATTAAAGATGGTTTTAACAACGCTCTTTCTTCGATTCTTGATGCAAACATTACAACAGGTCTTACCGGTTTAATATTGCTTATATTAGGAACAGGTCCTATTAAAGGTTTTGCTACTACCTTATTAATAGGTATTGCAACCTCTTTATTCACCGCTATCTTTATCACAAGACTGTTTATTGATGCTTACGGGAAAAATGGAAAAGATCTTCCATTCAGTACTTCCTGGACCAAAAACCTTTTCAAGAATTTAAACATCGATTTTCTTGCAAGAAAGAAAATTGCATATGTAATTTCAGGAGTTCTTATTTTAATTAGTATCGCCTCGTTTATGATCAATGGTCTTAACCAGGGTGTTGATTTTATAGGTGGAAGAACTTATACTGTAAGATTTGCAGATGATGTGCAGCCTACCCAAGTGCAGGATGACCTTATCGCTGCTTTTGGAAGTGCTGAAGCAAAAACCTTTGGAGCCAACAATCAGCTTAAAATCACCACTAAGTATAAAGTAGAAGATGAAGGGGAAGCTGTAGATACTGAAATTCAGCAAATGATGTATGATGCATTACAGTCTTACCTTCCGCAGGATGTTACGTTTGAGGATTTTGCTTCAGGGTCAGGTGAGAAATCAATAGGGATACTACAATCTATGAAAGTAGGGCCTACCATTGCCGATGATATTAAGAATGATTCCTTCTGGGCGATCATTGGTTCTCTTATTGTTGTTTTCCTTTATATCCTTTTAAGATTTAGAAAATGGCAATACAGTTTGGGTGCGGTAGCGGCAGTTGCCCATGATGTTATTATAGTACTTGGTATATTCTCATTGTTCTATAATATTATGCCTTTTAGTATGGAGATCAACCAGGCATTCATTGCAGCAATCCTAACGGTTGTTGGTTACTCGCTGAATGATACCGTGGTAATATTTGACAGGATAAGGGAGTTCGTAAACGAACATTCTACCTGGACATTGGGAAGAACTGTAAATAAAGCTTTGAACAGCACTATGAGCAGAACTCTTAATACCTCTTTAACTACAATTATCGTATTACTTGCTATATTTATCTTTGGAGGAGAAAGCCTTCGCGGATTCATGTTTGCAATGATTGTAGGTATTATTGTTGGTACTTATTCATCCCTGTTTATTGCAACCCCTGTTATGGTTGACAGTATTAAAAAGAAAGAGAAGTTTGACAGTAAGAAGAAGGTTGCTGCGTAATAACAGTAATTTATATAAGTTGAAAAGGCTACCTCTAAAAGGTAGCCTTTTTTAATTTTTACTGGTTGCTGTCCTGCAAGGTTATGGTACGTACTATAACTAAAGTCTTGAAATTAGCATTCATACATTGTGGGAGATTCAAGGTGACTTTATGTATGCCTTAAATGCCCGGGAGCTTACTTATATTGCGAAAAATAAGGATATGAGCTCCACCTTAAAAAACAATAAAGTCCGGAGGGCAATACGGCTGTAAATAAACAAAGAGGCTTCAGTTTCCCGAGGCCTCTTTGTTGGTGTATAATTTTACGTGAGTTTAATCTTTGGTAAATCTTATTTTGTCCCCTGTTTCAATGTTCCATTCTTCCACTTTGCCTGCGTTAAGTTCAAGAATGAATTGAGCAGGAAAATTGGAAGGAATCGATGTTTCGGTTAAGGGTACTGCATTCTCGTGAAAGCTCACTACAACACTATCCTTATTATAAAAAATAAGATCCAGAGGAATGTAGGTGTTTTTCATATAAAAGGATCTGGGGGCTTCGCTGGTATAAATGAATAGCATACCCTGGTTATCTCCTAAAGATTTTCGATACATTAACCCTGTTTCCCTTTCATAGGGAGTGTCGGCTATTTCTATATCAATTGTCCTTGCCACATCACCCGATTTTAAAAAGCTAAGTTCTCCTTCTTTAGTAAAGAGGATTTCTTCCGTTTCTATGCTCGATTCCTTGGGCTCATTGGCACATGAAAAAAGTAATCCTGCAGTAAGAGCAAAAATGTAAAATCCTTTTATTTCTTTTCTCATACTGTTGTTGGTTTAACAGGCCTGAACATGAAGTAAAAACCGGCAAGTATAAATGGAATACTCAACCATTGGCCAGTGTTTAATCCCATTACGATCTCATTTTCTCCCTGGGGCTCCTTAAGGAATTCTACAAAGAATCTTACGGTCCATAATAAAACAAGGAATAGACCAAATAGGTACCCCAATCTGTGTTTCTTATCGGTTTTCCAGTAAGTAAACCATAGAACCAGGAATATTAAAAGGTAACTAAAAGATTCATAAAGCTGAGCCGGATGCCTTGGGAAGGTTTCTCCTAACTTTTGAAAGATCACTCCATAATCAGAATTTGTTGGTTTTCCAATTATTTCTGAATTAATGAAATTACCTATCCTTATAAATATTGCACCACTTGCTACCGGAATCACAACCCGGTCAAGGATCCATAATACAGGCTTGTCCAGCACTTTTTTCCTGTAAAGATACATTGCGATAATAATTCCTATGGCAGCACCATGACTTGCCAGTCCTCTAAAACCAGTAAATTCGAATTCAGGTTCAAACCTCACCGGTAAAAATATTTCTAATATATTATGCTGAAAATAATCCCAGTCATAAAAAATGACATGGCCCAGCCTGGCACCTATGAGGGTTGCCAATACGGTATAAATAAAAAGAGAATCCAGTTTCTCAACCGAGATCCCCTCTTTTACATAAATACTTTTCATAATGTACCAGCCCAGCCCAAAAGCGATTAGGAACATTAAACTGTAATAATGAAGGGTGAAAAAACCCAGATCCAATCCTTCAGAAGGATTCCAAACAATAGCATTGAAGAGCATTCAGGAAATTTTTAATTATAAAAGTAAAGATACGTATTTGCGTTGTTTTGTGAAGTTTTCAGGGAATTTTATATAGATACGCCTACGGGACAGGGTCGTAACCTTTTCCACCCCAGGGATTACAGCTTGCTATTCTCTTTAGTCCAAGCCAACCCCCTTTAAAAAATCCATGCTTTTCCAGGGCTACTTTTGTATATTGAGAACAGGTTGGAGTATACCTGCAGGTTGCCGGAGTAAGTGGGGAAATTGCCTTTTGGTAGAATTTCACCAGTAGAATAAAAGGGATTGCAAGCCATTTTTTTAACATAGTAATTGGCCTCAGGTTTTTATTAATCAAGGGAAAAGATAGTACCTTCTTTCCCGTCCTTTAATTGAATTCCCAGGGAAGCTAATTGATCCCTTATTTGATCGCTGGTAGAAAAATCTTTGTTACTGCGTGCCTGGGCTCTAAGGTTTATAAGAAGTTCCACTGCTCCAGATAGTTTCTCACGACTGTCCTCATTTACTATTATAGTGTCCTGTAACCCCAGTACATCAAATAAGAATGACTGCATGGTATCCTTAAGTAAGCCTTTATCTGCTGAAGTTATTTTTTCTTCACCTTCTTTAACGCCGTTAACGAATTTTACTGCATCAAAAAGTGTAGCGATAAGTATTGGGCTGTTGAAATCATCATTCATTGCAGCATAACAACGTTGTCTCCATGATTCCAGTTCTAACGTTGAAATTTCAGAAACAGGTAAGTTTTCAATATTCCTGAAGGCATCCATAAGCCTGTTGAATCCTTTTTCACTTGCCTTAAGAGCTTCGTCAGAAAAATCGAGGATGCTTCGGTAATGCGCCTGGAGCATAAAAAATCTTGCAGCCGATGGGCTGTAAGCCTTACTTAAATGTTGGTTCTCACCTGTGAAAATTTCAGTAGGCAGTATATTATTGCCGGTACTCTTTGCCATTTTCTGGCCATTAAGTGTCAACATGTTGGCATGCATCCAGTAATTAACAGGGGTTTTACCGGTGGCTGCTTCTCCCTGGGCAATTTCACATTCATGATGCGGAAATTTAAGATCCATTCCCCCGCCATGAATATCAAATTCTTCTCCAAGGTATTTAGTACTCATAACTGTACATTCAAGATGCCATCCCGGGAAGCCATCGCTCCAGGGAGAAGGCCATCTCATAATGTGCTGAGGTTCGGCTTTTTTCCAGAGGGCAAAATCCTGCGGATTTTTCTTGTCGCTTTGGGCACTGAGTTCACGCGTATTCGCGATCATATCTTCAAGCGCCCTTCCGCTTAATTTTCCATATTGGTGATCTTTATTAAATTTGATCACATCAAAATATACAGATCCATTCACCTCATAGGCAAAACCTTTTTCAATGATGGTTTTAATAGTTTCAATTTGCTCTACAATATGACCTGTGGCAGTAGGTTCTATACTGGGGGGTAGATTGTTGAATTTTTGAAGGATATTATGAAAATCTACGGTGTAGCGCTGCACTACCTCCATAGGTTCTATTTGTTCAATACGGGCTTTTTTGGCGATCCTGTCTTCCCCTGTTTCTGCATCGTTCTCGAGGTGACCTGCATCTGTAATATTTCGTACATAACGAACCTTGTATCCCAAATGCTTTAAATAACGAAAAACCAGATCAAAGGAGATAAAGGTGCGGCAATTACCTAAATGAACGTTACTGTAAACGGTGGGGCCACACACATACATTCCAATATTACCTTCAGTAAGGGGGGTGAAGATCTCTTTTTCTCCACTTATAGAATTGTATATTTTTAAGCTTTGTTCTTTATATAATGCCATAAAAATGATCTTTCAGGAAAGTTACGCCCAGGGATTTTAAAAAGCTGTATCCAGTTTAATGTAGTCTAAAAATTCTCTTTTTACGCCGGGATCTTTAAATGCACCCCCAAATTCACTTGTAACGGTACTACTGTCAATGTCCCTAATTCCGCGGCTGTTTACACACAAGTGTTTTGCGTCAATAACACAGGCAACATCTGGAGTTCCCAGAGCCTTTTGTAATTCCTGAACAATTTGCATAGTCATACGTTCCTGAACCTGTGGTCGTTTTGCGTAATGATCTACCAGACGA
>CAXAZV010000077.1:0-12249 GCA_963973375.1 uncultured Antarcticibacterium sp. | reverse complement strand
AAAAGGACAGGGAAACATCTACATTTTTAAGACCTTCAACAAAATCTGAAGGATCCGGCATACTGTAAACCGGGTTAACACCTGCCATAAGCAAGGCGCCAATTCTACCGGCATTCATATCTCTTACCAATTGTTGTACTGCAGCAGCATTCCCCTGGCGAACCATTCTTGGGTTTGCTGAATCCATCACCTGGCTACCTAAAGCTTCGTTAATGGCAAGAACAAGAGATTGAGCTTCCGTATCTGGTATTCCAGATACTACTACACCCCTACTTCCGGATTTTTTCAACTGTGCAGCGGCTTTCACCACCGCCTCATCAACACCACCTGAAAGTGTACTGGAAGAAGACCCCCCAACTATATACCCGTGTAAAGCTGAAAGAACAGCTTTTTGGGCTGAAAGTTTTACAGGAACTCGCTTATCGGCATTGGCACCGGTAAGCGAAAAATTAGATTCAAACTGAATATGACGGGACATTTTCCCGTTTTGAGGCACTCTACCACGCGCATACGCAGCATCATAACCACCACCGGCCCAGTCTCCAAGGAAATCGGCTCCTATAGAAACAATGGTTTCGGCTTTAGAAAAATCATAATTGGCAAGGGCACGCTCATCGTATTTTGCCTGGTATGCGTTTAATGCAGCATCCTCAGAAACAGTATCGTAAACCACATGTCTTACATTACCATACTTTTGAGCAAATTCTCCAATCAACTTGGTGGTTGTAGGACTTGCAAAGGTTTGGGTAAGAAGAACTATTTCTCCCGATACTGAATTTAAAGCTTGTGAAACTTCAGAATCAAATTGCTCCCAGGAAACAGTCTCCCCGTTTGCAACAGGTCTTTTAATTCTTTTGCTGTCATACAACGACAACACAGAGGCATGTACCCGGGCATTTGCGCCGGTATTTGCGAGTGTGTTTTGTTCAATTTTAATAGGACGTCCTTCACGCGTTCTTACGAGTACTCCGGCAAAATCAAATCCATCGGCAATAGTGGTAGCATAATAATTTGCTATACCTGGAACAATACGCTCCGGTTGCACTACATAAGGAATAGATCGAATCACTGGACCTTCACAAGCTGCCAGAGATGCAGCCGCAGTACTGAAGCCCACGTATTTTAAAAAGTCCCGGCGGGTGGTAGTTGAGCCTTCCAGTGCTTCCTTGTTCCCAAGAAATTCATCTGTAGGTATTTCTTCTGCAAATTCTTTTTGCTGGAGCGCCTCAACAACAGAGCTTGTTTCTTTAAGCTCTTCAACACTTTGCCAGTATTTCTTGTTTGATGACATATATATTAAATATTACTTCTTAATTATTAATAGTGGCATTTTGCACATTCAAGACCGCCCATTTGAGCAACCGTTAATTCTTCTACGCCGTATTTTTGAGACAATTCCTCATGAACTTTTTCATAATATTCATTGCCTTCAGCCATAACATTGGTTTCACGGTGACAGGTGATACACCAGCCCATAGTTAAAGGAGCGTTTTGGTACATGATCTCCATTTCCTGTACAGGACCGTGACAAGTTTGGCAGGCAATGCCCCCAACCTCTACGTGCTGCGAGTGATTGAAATAAGCAAAATCTGGAAGATTATGGATTCTAATCCATTTTACAGGTTCCGTTTCACCGGAATAAGCTTGCTCTTCTGGATTCCAGCCTACAGCTGTATAAAGCTTCTGGATCTCTTTATCGTAAAACTCTTTGCTGTATTCATCTGTTGCAGTAGCTTCAGCCACCTCTCCAATAGATTTATGACAGTTCATACAAACGTTTAAAGACGGGATACCCGAGGTCTTGGAAACTCTTGCCGAAGAGTGACAGAATTTACAATCGATCTGGTTGTCACCGGCGTGAATCTTATGAGAAAAATGAATAGGCTGAACAGGTTTGTAACCCTGATCTATACCTACCTGCATAAAATACCCATACATCCCGTAACCGGCTACCAATAAAAGTATAATCGCAGTTACAAGAACAAGGAATTGATTTTCTAAAAAAGACTTCCAGATTGGTTTCGCTCTTTTTTCTTTTACAGGAAGTTCCACTCCGCTTGCAGTTGCAAATCTTCGAAGGGTCTTATTTACAAGGAAAAGAATAACAAGCAACATCAATAACACAAAAGCAAGTATCCCAAGAATTACATCTGAAGAAACCCCTCCTGTACCTGAACCTCCCGCTGCTGTGGCATCACCGGCCGGAGCCGCTGCCGGCTCTGCTTTTGGCGCACTTGTATATGCAAGAATGTTTTCAATATCAACATTGCTTAATTGAGGGAAAGGAGGCATCGCCACCTGGTTGTATTCATTGTAGATCGCAACAGCATCTGCATCACCAGAATTGATAAGCGCCTGGCTGTTATTGATCCATTTCTGCAACCATTCTATATCTCTTCTCTCTGTAACCCCTCTCAAAGCCGGGCCTATAGAATTCCCGTCAAGTTTATGACAGGCTGCGCAAAGAGAATTGAATAAATTCTTTCCTGCAGCGGCATCGCCACTGGCTTCGGCACCCGCGGCAGCAGAAACTTCCTGTTGCGGCTCATCACCGGCAGGAATAGAATCCTGACCTAAAACCAGCGGGGTAAATGATAAGAATATCGAAATACTTAGAACAAGTAATCGTGTGGCTGAATGGCGGAATTTCACCTTTTTCATATTGTAATTTGAATTAGCATCTTTTTTTTGGCACGATAATAGAAAATAGAAACGGGTACGTGCCTAAAATTAAGCCACAAAAGTAACACTTAAAGTCGATTTGTAAAATGCACACTTGTGTTAACCCATAATTTATATTTGTTCTAAATAATAAACATAAGGTAGTTTAAGTTATAGTTTTTACTTTTACACAAAATACATAATAATGAGAATTTTAAATATTCAAAATTGCATAATCTCCGGTATTTTTATCTTGGGGCTACATTTAACTGTAAACGCTCAAACCGGACAGGTTAATATACAACAAGATCCAATAATCCCTGAACTGCTTGAACAAAAAACAGATCTCACCAAAAAGGGTAGGTTTGGAGAACGTTTCAACATTCAATTATTCAATGGAGATAATAATGCTGCCAGTGAAGTCCTGAAAACAGTACGGCAAAAATACAGCGCCTGGCCGTCAGACATTATTTATGAAACCCCAAACTATAAAGTACTAATGGGCAACTTCAGGAACCGACTGGAGGCCGACCGTGTTTTATTACAAATCAAGCAGGATTATCCCGCTGCATTTATTCCTAAACCAAGAAGGGGTTAAAAACCCATCTTAATCAAACAAAAAAAGAGGCTGTTCCATTGGAGCAGCCTCTTTTTTAATTAAGTATTAGAATATTATTTCATTTTCTTTTTAACGGCAACTTCCTGGTATCCTTCAACTACATCGCCTTCTTTAATATCGTTGTAATTTTTAACCTGCATACCACAATCGTAACCTTTAGAAACTTCCTTCACATCATCCTTGAAACGTTTAAGAGAAGAAAGTTCACCTGTGTAAACTACTACCCCGTCACGTATCAATCTAATACCATTGTTTCTAATAATCTTACCTGAAGTTACCATACAACCTGCAATGGTTCCAATCTTAGATATTTTGAAAGTCTCCCTTATCTCGGCAGTACCTGTGATCTCCTCTTTCATAATTGGAGATAACATTCCTTCCATTGCATCCTTAAGATCATTTATCGCATCATAGATAATAGAATAAAGCCTTACGTCTATTTCTTCCTTATCTGCAAGTTGTCTTGCATTTCCGGCAGGACGTACGTTAAATCCAATTATTACCGCATCTGAAGCTGAAGCCAGCAACACATCACTTTCAGTAATAGGACCAACTCCTTTATGTATTATATTCACCTGGATCTCTTCCGTAGAAAGTTTCTGGAAACTATCTGTAAGTGCTTCCACAGATCCATCCACATCCCCTTTCAAAATAATATTGATCTCCTTGAAGTCTCCAAGGGCAATACGTCTTCCAATTTCGTCAAGAGTAATATGACGCTGGGTTCTTACAGATTGTTCTCTTTGTAATTGTGTACGTCTTGCAGCAACATCTTTGGCTTCACGTTCATCAAGCATTACCCTGAACTTGTCACCCGCCTGTGGCGCGCCATCAAGACCAAGAATTGATACCGGTGAAGCAGGTCCCGCAACCGGAACATCCTTACCGCGTTCATCCTGCATTGCCTTTATCTTACCGCTGTGTCTTCCGGCAAGTACGTAATCTCCAATTCTAAGGGAACCGTCCTGTACAAGTACAGTAGAAACATAACCTCTACCTTTATCAAGGAAGGCTTCTACTACTGTTCCTTTTCCTGGTTTATTAGGGTTAGCTTTTAATTCAAGTATCTCTGCTTCCAGCAATACTTTTTCAAGCAATTCTTTTACACCTAAACCTGTTTTGGCCGAGATATCCTGAGACTGGATCTTACCACCCCAATCTTCAACCAGAAGGTTCATTTGAGCTAGTTTTTCTTTAATCTTTTCAGGATTTGCTGTTGGAAGATCTGCTTTGTTAATAGCAAACACAATAGGAACTCCTGCAGCCTGGGCGTGAGAAATTGCTTCTTTTGTTTGCGGCATCACATCATCATCTGCAGCGATCACAATTATCGCGATATCTGTTACCTGTGCACCCCTTGCCCGCATCGCGGTAAAGGCTTCGTGACCCGGAGTATCCAGGAATGCGATCTTTTGACCACCCTCCAAAACAACTCCGTAGGCACCTATATGCTGGGTAATTCCCCCGCTTTCACCTGCGATAACATTTTCTTTTCTTATATAATCCAATAGGGAAGTTTTCCCGTGATCTACGTGACCCATTACGGTAACGATTGGAGCTCTTGCTACAAGATCCTCAGGATTGTCTTCTACTACATCAGAAACTTCTTCAATATCTGCAGATACAAATTCTACTTCATAATCAAATTCACTCGCAACAATACTTAGGGTTTCTGCATCAAGTCGTTGGTTCATGGTAACCATCATACCAAGCGACATACAGGCAGAGATAATTTTGGTAACCGGCACATCCATCATCGTGGCAACCTCGCTTACAGTAACAAATTCGGTTACTTTAAGGATTTTGCTATCTGTCTCCTGCTGTGCAAGATCATCTTCAGATCGTTGACGGTGTTGGTCTCTCTTATCTCTTCTATATTTTGCTCCTTTTCCTTTTCCTCCTTTACCCTGAAGTTTTTCAAGGGTTTCACGAACCTGCTTTTGAACTTCTTCTTCGCTTGGCTCTTCCTTGGAAATAGCAGGTCTTGCAGGCTTTTTACCTCCCGGACCCGGTTTACCTTTATATCCTCCACCGGTAGCAGGTGCAGTTGTTCCGGGCGCGCCCTTCACATCTTTGCTTATTCTTCTACGGCGTTTTTTATTCTTGTCCTTATCGGCAGCACTGCCGGCAACAGGTTTCTTTTCGTCCTTTTTCTTAACCGGTTTTTTAAACTGGGAAAGATCGATCTTTTCCCCGGTAAAATTAGGACCGTTAAGTTTGGTATACTGGGTTTTTATTGTAGAATCTTCAGGCTCCTTTTCAGCACCTTCAGCAGGAGTTTCGGCCGTAGGTTCAGAGGGAACGGGCTTACTTTCTTCCTTTGCTGCGGGAGCTACAGTTTCCTCTTTTGGGGTCTCTGCTACTTTGGCGGGAGCTTCAGTTTTTTTAACCTCCGGCTTTTCAGCCACGGGAGCTTCAACTTTTTGAGGTTCAGCTTTTGGAGTTTCAACCTCCTTTACTTCAGCCTTGGGCTGCTCAACTTCTTTAGGGGTTTCTTTAGGCGCTTCAACAGCTTGCTCTTCCGGCTTTTTATCAAGGTCTATTTTACCAACCTTTTTAGGGCCTTCGAGTTTAGTTCTGGCACTTATAACATCCTGCTGTCTAACCTCAGCTTTTTTCTTTTCCTCAATCTCTTTCTCACGAGCCAAACGCAATTCCTCTTTCTCCTTACGTTTTTCCTCTCCAACTTCCTTAGATGCTACCTTTTTACTTTTGTCTGTTTGAAATTCATCAAAAAGCACCTGGTAAACATTTTCAGAGATTTTTGTGGTAGGACGCGCTTCTATGTCGTGACCTTGAGAATTTAAAAATTCCACAGCACGATCTAGCGAAATATTGAATTCACGTAGTACCTTGTTTAATCGCATTGTTTTTGCTTCAGCCATAAATTGCCCTCTAAATTACCTCTTAATTATTAGTGTATGTTTATAAAAATAAACAAATTTTATTCTTCAAATTCATCTCTCAATACCTGAATCACTTCACGTATTGTTTCTTCTTCAAGATCTGTACGACGCACAAGGTCATCCACATCCTGTTCCAAAATACTCTTGGCGGTATCAAGACCTATTTTGGCAAATTCGGCAATTACCCAATCTTCGATCTCATCGGCAAATTCCCTAAGTTCAACATCTTCTTCTCCACCATCTCTAAATACATCAATTTCATAGCCGGTAAGCTGGCCCGCAAGCCTGATGTTGTGACCTCCACGTCCAATCGCCTTGGAAACTTCTTCTGGTCTAAGCATCACCTCAGCGCGCTTATTTTCTTCATCCAGTTTAATAGAAGTGATCTTCGCAGGGCTTAATGCACGGGTAATAAATAATTGATCGTTGCTGGTGTAGTTGATAACATCTATGTTCTCATTGCCCAATTCTCTCACAATACTGTGAATTCTTGACCCTTTCATCCCCACACAGGCACCCACAGGATCTATCCTGTCATCATAGGAATCTACTGCAACTTTTGCTTTTTCACCAGGAATCCTTACTACCTTTTTAACAGTGATCAAACCGTCAAAAACTTCCGGGATCTCCTGTTCAAATAATTTTTCAAGGAAAACAGGAGCAGTACGCGACATAATAATTTGCGGCTTGCTGCCTTTTAACTCAACACTTTCAATTATACCTCTTACGTTTTCTCCTTTTCTGAAAAAATCTGAAGGGATCTGCCTGTCTTTTGGTAAAATGATCTCGTTCCCCTCATCATCAAGTAAAATGATGGCGCGGTGACGAATATGGTGAACCTCGGCAGTATAAATCTCTCCTTCAAGATCTTTAAACTGCTTATAGATATTGGTATTATCATGCTCGTGGATCTTGGCGATAAGATTCTGGCGAAGGGCCAAAATAGAACGTCTTCCAAGATCTATTAACTTCACTTCTTCTGAAACATCTTCCCCAACTTCAAAATCGGGCTCAATCTTGCGTGCTTCCGAAAGTGATATCTCCTGATTTGGATCTTCTACCTCTCCATCTGCCACAACAACCCTGTTCCTCCAAATTTCCAAATCCCCTTTATCGGGATTTACAATAATATCGAAGTTATCATCTTCACCATACTTCTTTTTCAAAGCACTCCTGAACACGTCCTCTAAGATCGCCATTAAGGTTACCCGATCTATTAATTTGTCGTCTTTAAATTCTGAAAAAGACTCAATTAAGGCGATATTTTCCATATCAGTTTATTATTAAAATGTTATCACAACTTTAGCTTTCTCAATCTCATCAAAAGCTATATTGATTTCTTTATCTACAGTAATCTTTCCCTTCCCTACAGGCTTGGGTTCCCTTGCCTGCCAGGACAACACAATGCCCTCTTCATTAACCGCGGTTAATTTTCCTTCAAATTTATTGGAATTTGCCCGGACTTCAAGATTTCTTCCAATATTTTTCTTGAATTGTCTGGGAAATTTTAAGGGCTCTGATACCCCGGCGGAAGCAACCTCCAGCGAGAAATCTTCTTCTTCCCGGTCAAGATTGTTTTCTATCTTACGGCTTACCGCTATACAATCGTTTACCGATACCCCTTCATCACCATCTATCACTATAAGAATATGATTTTGATCGTCAATGACCAGGGAAATTAAAAATAAGGAATTGTTTTCTTCAAATGCCTCCTCAAGCAATTTTTTTACTCGCTCCTGCAACATATAAGTTATAAAAAGAGGGGACTTTTCGTCCCCTCGCTGTATTTTTTTCGTTTCAACGCTGCAAAGATAACAAAATTTTCCCAAAATCGAAACTGCATTTAAAATGAAAATTTATTTGTAAATTTATTAAAACAATCATTTTTAAGCCCTTATCCATAAATGTTCCAGACCTGACGATGCGGGAAGGAAACCTTAGAAATAGAGGTAAATTATTTCAACAGGGTTTAAGGTTAACTTTTTAAAATAACATATGAAAAAAATACTGGTACCTACAGATTTTTCGGAACATGCAGTACACGCCTTAAAGGTTGCGGCTCAACTTGCAAAACGATATAAGGGGGAGATTTTTCTTTTGCATATGCTGGAACTACCGCTTCAACTTGTTGGCTCGGGAAGCGCTATAGGTGGCACCAGTCAAAACCTTCCGGAAGCCTTGTACTTCATGAAACTCGCCAAAAAAAGATTTGCAGACATCCTGCACGAACCTTTCCTTGACGGCATCAAGGTTCATGAAACTGTAGAATTCCACCAGGCCTTTGAAGGAATAATGGAAGTAAGTGAAAAATACCATTGCGACCTAATTGTTATGGGATCGCATGGAGCTTCGGGTTTTAAAGAAATGTTCATAGGGTCAAATACAGAAAAGGTAGTACGCAATTCCAGCATCCCTGTCCTGGTAATTAAAAATGAACACCCCCACTTTAATGTAAATGATTTCGTTTTTGCTACAGATTGTGAAATAGACAATAAACATACCCTACGACAAGCCCTGAAATTTGCTGAAAAAATTGAGGCAAAAATGCACCTTGTTTACATCAATACAGCAAATAATTTTCGCACCAGCGAAGAGGCCAATAAGTGTTTGACAGATTTTATAAAAGGCGAGGAAATAAAAGATTACAGCTTTACCGTTTGGAATGATGTTACCGTTGAGAACGGGATCCTCAATTTTGCACAAAACATTGGGGCAGGATTAATTGGAATAAGTACTCACGGCCGCAAGGGACTGGCACATTTTTTTAACGGCAGCATAAGCGAAGACCTTGTAAACCATGCCCAGCGACCGGTAGTGACCTTTAAAATTTAGAAGAAGGTTTTAAGCGCCCCGTCCCTTATACAAAGCCACAGGAAATTCCAGAAGGATTTTGTCTTGTCTCTTTGGGTCTCAATACTTTCCTGCTTTACATCCTCATTCACCGCATCATTTTTTATAATAAGATTAGCTAGACGGGAGAGCAATGATTTCCTTTTCTCTTCCCCGTCTTTAAGGATATTTACTTTGAAATTACGATATCCCATTTGCATGTCACCTTTAGCCTGGTTCCTGTTACCGTAAAAGTTATAAGAGAGTGTTTCTATAAGCCCCTCGGTTTCCACATTCATCGCGTGTTTAAGGAAAGGATTCATTGCCTCAGCTCTTATTTCTGCCAGCGTCCCCCACACATGGAATTCATCCATAGTATTACTAACATCAAAATCCCAGTTAAGCGTTAAGCGGGAATTTCCCATAAATACTGCCCCAGCTTTAATACGGGTTATAGGAAATTTGCCGTTAGAAGATTTAAAATTGGTTAGATCTTTAATCCTGGCATGAACATTCCGAAAACTTATTTCAGCCGGCGGCCGCGATTCCAGCACTTTTTCCTGGTATACTATCTGTGAATTTTTTACAACCGCCGAATCCAGCTGCAAGTTAATACCCAACTCCCGGAGCATTTGGCTGTACATTGGTTTTACCCGGGTATCTTCTGTCACCAATTTATTCCGGTAAATCTGTAAATTTGCCTGCTCAATGTAGGCTAGAGGGCTTTTGATCCTTAAACTATCATCAACTTCTTTCCAGGCCAGATCTCTAAATTTAATTTGATCTACTTTCAGTGCGATCCAATCTTTTTCATAGGGAATTTGCCGGTCAAATTGGGCACGGGATAATTTTGGAATTATCCTGAATTCAGTAAGTACAAGATCTTCTTTAAGCTCAACATTTTGGACCGTAATTGCATTCCAGGCATTCATATCATAATACATAGAATCGCTTTCTAGGCTATAAGAACCATAATCAAACGGCACCAATGCAGCTTTATGCCTTTTGCCGAACAACACCTTTTCAATTTCAATATTCTTTATAGAAATAAAAAGCGTGTTGTTGGCCGAATCATTCTCAATCACGCGCAGGCTCCCACCTTTTACCCTTACTTTATTTAAAAGCAATTTTGTTTCTTCCCTCCCATTTTCAATATCCTTTTTTACTACGGCCGTATCACTTTTATTTATAACAATATCTGGCGCTATTAGTTCCAGGGAACCCATTTCATAATTTCCAGAACGTATGTACGAGCTGTAACTAAAGTTTCTAATATGGACCTTTGCAGCACTTACCTTAACACCCTCATTATTCATCAAAAAATTTGAGATTGAAGTGTTTCCCCCCAGCACATTTACAGAAATTTCATCATATGAAAGCACAGATAATGGAAATTCTTTTTCCAGACCCGTGATTATTTTATCTTTAATGTATTTGTTTAGAAAGAAAACAGCACTTATCCCGACTAGTAAAAGTATTGCTGCGAGGATTAAAATGTTATTCCGTTTTTTCAAAAATCAGGTTTAGGATTGTAAAATTACAAATACGGATGCCTGAGCCTGCTTTGATAAGAAATTTTAACTTAATATTCTCAAGAACTGAGGATATAGGTTAAATTTAAGTCAAATGATAAAAAACTTATTTTCTTTAGTAGTACGGGCATTATATTTGCCCTATTCCAACCGAACTAAATTTTTCATGCAATGATTTTTAAAATGATCCTAAAAATAGGAATTCTGGCAATAGAAATATTTCTAGCCGTATATAGCCTGGCACTATCTGATAGTCTGCTGGTTAAATTCCTGTTCTTTGCATTTTCTGCATTGATCATTGCGTTTGCGGTTACCAAGATCACTAACAAACTGTTACCCTCAGATAAGGATTATGTTTCTACAGATCAGGAACATTAAAAATTTTAAATGAACACATAAAGAAGCTGTGATTGTTTCAGGCTTCTCATAAACTTAAATCATCCGGTGAAGTTACCTTCAGCGGGTTTTGTTTTTAATAAGGAATCATGAAGATCATTTGTATTGGCGATACTCATAATAAACACCAGCAATTACTTATTCCCCCCGGAGATGTCATAATTCACACCGGTGATTTTACCGAGGCCGGAACTAAGGAAGAGACCATGGACTTTTTGAATTGGTTTTCCGGCCTGCCTCATCCAAATAAAATTCTGGTTGCAGGAAATCATGATTTTTTCCTGGAAAAACACAGCGATCTTCTGGATAAGATCATTCCTTCCAATATTCATTATTTAATGGATAGTGGAGTAACTATTAATAACGTAAATTTTTGGGGAGCTCCCTACACTCAAGGGAATGGCACCTGGGCATTTAATATTTCCAGTAGTAATGAAATCTTGAAACACTGGAATCTTATTCCTTCAAACACACACTATCTCATAACTCACAGCCCCCCCTTCCGGGTCCTGGATGAGCTGGACAATAAACGCCACATTGGTTGCGAGCAACTCCTGCAACGGGTAAGGTTTCTAAAAATACCTTTCCATATTTTTGGCCATAATCATAATGATTATGGAATAGAAAGATCTCAAAATACCGTGTTTGTGAATGCCGCTTCCTTAGACCAACGATATAGGCCCATTAATGCCCCGCAAATCATTCACCACAAGGATTCTTAATGTACTCTTAAAAAATTTCTCTCTACGTTAATTTAATATTAATCTATTAAGCCTTAGGTTTTTGTTAACAAATGTCACACTACCTTAGCAACTCCAAAACAATAGATTACTAATTCAAATTAAGGAATATGAGCAACTTTACCCCCGGACTAATAATTGACGAAGTTAAGAACTTGATCTCCTACAGCCTCATCAATAAGGATGTTGATGCCCAAAAATTTGAAAGCCTTCATAATGCGGTTTTGAAAAAATATTTTGAAGCCAAAGACATTAAGATAAACTATCTATCACAAACAATAGATCTTAAATTGCCAATTTCAAACAACAACTATACAGCAATTACCTTTGAGTGCCTGGATTTAAATAACTTTTTACAATCCTGCCTGAAATCTGATGAAAACAGTTTATTCTTTTACCAGAATTTACTATCACATTATAATATTGTAATTGCAGCATAAAACTTTACTACTTATTTTTTCTTAAAGCCTTCACTTGTGGAGGCTTTAGTATTTTTACAAACCTGGAACTTAACTCCTTCTTATAATTTTTATTTCTAAAATTTCATTTTTATAACACGAAATATT
>CAXAZV010000076.1:0-12276 GCA_963973375.1 uncultured Antarcticibacterium sp. | reverse complement strand
CTACCACATCAGGGATTCCCCTGTCCATAAAAACCGGCTTGTCCAGAAGAAGAGAGGCGGCCTTGTGTTGGTTTACCCGGGCTTCCATCAATTTCTCACTGAATAATATAGGTTTTTCAAGGAACAATTGATCAATGCCCTCTTTTTGAGCTTCAGCCGTTATTTCACGGGAAACCTCGTGCAGGCAATCATAGCCCAAACGTTCCAGGTGATTTATTACTGAAGATTTTCCGGTCCCGGGCCCGCCGGTAATTACAATTCTTTTATTTTGCACGCTGCAAATTTCGGGATTTGTATCTAATAAAAAAAATGGAACATTCCTTGTATATTTGCACTTAAATGAAAGTGAAAAATTATGGAACCAGCAAGAGACCCCGAAGAATTCTATAAAAAACTAAAATCCCAGTTGCAGGATACATCCATGTGGCCTACAGAATATTTATATAAATTCATTGTTCCTACTGAAGAAGATAAGATCACAATGATTCACCGTATTTTTGATAATATGGGTGCTGTGATAAAGACCCGGCAGTCCAAAAACGGAAATTATACCAGTGTATCTGTAAATGTGCGTATGAAAAACCCCGATGCGGTAATAGAAAAGTACCGGAAGGTTGGAGATAAGGTTGAAGGTGTTATCTCTTTATAAAGAGAAAATTTCCCGCGGGTTAAGTGTTTAAATTTTTACGCGGGTTGAATAATATTTAGTATTTTGCAGCATTATAATTTCTACCAGTTTAATTATCACCTTAAATTTCAATTTTGACATACGAATTAGAATATAACTCTGAGAGGAGTAAGTTAATTATTCCAGAGTACGGCAGGCATCTGCAAAAAATGGTGGAACATGCTGTAGCCATAGAAGATGAGGCTGAACGTAATAAAGTTGCAAAGTCAATTATAGCCGTAATGGGAAATATGAATCCTCATTTACGTGATGTGCCAGATTTTCAACATAAATTATGGGATCAATTATTTATTATAAGTGATTTTAAACTTGATGTTGATTCTCCTTTCCCAAAACCTTCCAGGGAACTACTGGAAGAAAGGCCGGACCCAATGGGGTATCCTCAAAATTTTCCAAAATACCGGTTTTACGGGAACAATATTAAGAGAATGATAGATGAGGCAGTAAAAATGGAAGAAGGCGATCTTAAAGAGGCCCTTATCTATTCCATAGCCAATCATATGAAAAAATCTTATCTCAACTGGAACCGTGAAACAGTGGAGGATGAAATTATATTTGAACATCTAAGAGAATTAAGCGGAGGTACCATAAACCTGAAAAATAAGGAAGAGGACCTTAGCGAAGCTGCCAACCTTTTAAGAGGAAATAAAAAATTCAAAAGCAGTACACCTCCTGCAAAAAAAACGAACAGAAATCCACGCGGACGTAAACGTCATTAAAATTTTATTACATGGGAATTTTTCAAATTGAAGGAGGGCATGCGCTTAGTGGCAGTATTCAGCCACAAGGAGCAAAGAACGAAGCCCTTCAAATTCTTTGTGCGGTACTTTTAACCTCTGAAAAAGTCATTATCAATAATATTCCTGATATTATTGATGTAAACAAGTTAATTACTCTCTTGAAAAACCTGGGGGTAAAAATTGAAAAACTGAAGAAGGGGAGCTATAGCTTCCAAAGTGATGAGATTAACCTGGAGTATTTGGAAAGCGAAGCTTTCAAAACCGAAGGTAGTGGACTTAGAGGTTCCATAATGATTGTTGGGCCGCTTTTAGGCCGGTTTGGAAAAGGATATATTCCACGACCCGGAGGAGATAAAATAGGCCGACGCAGGCTCGATACCCACTTTGAAGGTTTTGTAAAACTGGGCGCTGAATTCCGTTATAACAAAGAGGAAAGATTTTATGGAGTAGACGCACCCAACGGGTTAACCGGGAATTATATGTTGCTGGAAGAAGCCTCTGTAACCGGAACTGCAAACATTTTAATGGCGGCAGTTTGGGCAAAAGGCAAAACTACTATTTACAATGCTGCCTGTGAACCATACCTGCAGCAGTTATGCAAAATGCTCAACTCCATGGGAGCTAAAATTGAAGGCATTGGTTCCAATTTGCTTCACATTGAAGGTGTTGAAAGCTTTACAGGATGTGAACATACAATCCTGCCGGATATGATTGAAATTGGATCCTGGATAGGGCTTGCGGCTATGACCAAAAGTGAGATAACCATCAAGAACGTAAGCTGGGATAACCTGGGGATCATTCCCAATACATTTGCAAAACTTGGAATTACAATAGAACGTCGTGGTGATGATATCTTTATTCCCGCCCATAAAGATGGGTATGAAGTGCAAAACTTCATAGATGGTTCTATAATGAGTATTAGCGATGCTCCATGGCCTGGTTTCACACCAGATCTTTTGAGCATTCTCCTAGTGGTTGCTACACAGGCAAGAGGAAGTGTGTTGATACATCAAAAAATGTTTGAAAGCCGCCTTTTCTTTGTAGATAAGTTGATAGATATGGGCGCCAAGATAATTTTATGTGACCCACACAGAGCAACAGTAATAGGTCATGATTTTAAATCAAGCTTAAGAGCTACTACAATGACCTCACCTGATATCAGGGCCGGGGTTTCACTTTTAATTGCAGCAATGTCTGCCCAGGGCACTTCTACCATCCACAATATTGAACAAATTGACAGGGGGTATGAGAACATTGATGAAAGGCTAAGAGCGATAGGAGCCAAAATAAAAAGAATAGCATAAAAAAATGCGGTTTAAATTTTTAAACCGCATTTTTTTTATATCATTAAATCTTTGTTAAGCCTTCTCTTCAACCTTTTCTTTAAATCCAAAAAGATGGTGATTTTTGATCATAGCAGTTGTGCGTTCAGGTAGCATTTCTTCCCATCCGGTTTTACCTTCATTGATCATTTGCAATACTTCCCTGGAGAAAATACTTAAAATTTCCGGATCATAATTTGTGATATCTACAACTTTCCCGTTGTATTTAAAGAACTTGTAAAGTTCTTTCATTCTTGGATGTACCTTGAGATTATCACTGGTTATAAGCTCGCCTGTTTCAGGATCTTTGAAAGGATATAAATAAACTTTAAGGTCTTTAAAGAATAATTTTCCAAACGCTTCCAGGATACCTCCGCTTAAATGACGGTAATACTGTTCATCAAAAATATCAACCAGGTTATTTACTCCCATAGCTAGACCCATTCTTTCCTTGGTATACCTGGAGAAATATTCAACCACTTTATAATATTCCTGGAAATTGGAGATCATAACCGTCTGGCCCAGGGAACACAATAATTCTGCCCTGTCCATAAAATCGCGTTCATCAATCTCACCTTCAGCTCGCAAATTGGATAATGTTATCTCAAAAATAACTTCAGTGTTTTCCTCTGAAACTTTTTTCTCTTTCAGAAATAATTCAAGGGAACGCTTGTACATATCCATATTCACCTTGGTAACCGGACGAAAACTTCCCCGAAGTGCAAGGATATTCTTTTTATATAGGATCTTTGCCGGTAGAATGTTATTACCATCTGGCGCAAACATTACAGCATCTGTCATTCCATTCTTAACAAGCTGAAGGCTCATTAGCCTGTTGTCAACCTGTTGGAAACGCGGCCCCGAAAAATTGATAGTGTCAATTTCAATCTGGTCCTTATCTATATGGTCATATAAATAGCGTAGTAATTTTTTAGGATTGTCGTATTTATAATAAGCCCCGTAGATCAAATTCACTCCTAAAATTCCAAGGGTGTTTTGCTGTAATCTGGCATCATTTTCATGGAAACGAATATGCAGGCTTATTTCATTATAATCTTCATTAGGATCTACCTGGTAGCGTATACCTATCCACCCATGACCTTTATATTGTTTGGCAAAATCTATGGTAGCAACCGTGTTGGCGTAGCTAAAAAAGAGTTTATTGGGGTGTTTGTCACGGGTAATACGTTC
This sequence comes from uncultured Antarcticibacterium sp., assembly GCA_963973375.1. Classification (GTDB taxonomy): domain Bacteria; phylum Bacteroidota; class Bacteroidia; order Flavobacteriales; family Flavobacteriaceae; genus Gillisia. Next base: position 8,335 of record CAXAZV010000076.1, on the reverse strand, counting down.
CTCAATAAGATTGATCTCGTGAGAAAGCATTTTTTTTAATCTTGCCTCTGTAACGTATCGTTTGTCCTCTTCTATGCCATAAATAGCATCACTAAAATCCTTGTCATAGGCACTCATAGCTTTTGCTATGGTTCCTGAAGCACCTCCCGCTCTAAAGAAATTTCTCACAGTTTCCTGTCCTGCCCCAATTTCAGAGAAGGTACCGTAAATATTTTCATTTAGATTTATGCGAAGTGCTTTACTTTTTATTGAGGGAACATTTTCAAATTCTCTGTCCCCCATAATGGTGATGGGCATAATTTTATACTTTAAGTCCAAAAGTTAGGTTGGACAAAGGTACTAAAATGGCGGCCCATAGAAAAAAATTATACCTACTTTTGTAATAAAAATAACAGGCTTGGAAGTTATATTTTTAGGTACGGGAACCTCCCAGGGTATCCCGGTTATAGGAAGTAAACATCCTGTATGTTTAAGCAATGATCCCAGAGATAAACGTCTTAGGGTTTCTGTTCTTGTTAATTGGGAAGATTATTCGATTTTGGTAGACTGCGGGCCAGATTTTCGGTCCCAAATGCTTACCCATGGTATAGACCATATAGATGCGATTCTCTATACCCATGAACATAATGACCATACCGCCGGACTGGATGATATAAGGCCATTTTTCTTTCGCCAGGGCGATATTCCTGTGTTTGCCCATAAACGCGTTTTAAATTCGCTTAAAAGACGTTTTGAATATATATTTGAAACTGAAAATAAATATCCGGGGGCGCCCAGTGTAGCTGTACAGGAAATTACCAATGAGCCTTTTCAATTTAACTCTTTAACTATAGTCCCTATTAATGTAATGCATAACAGGGTGCAGGTCTTTGGGTTCCGGTTTGGAGATTTCGCATACCTCACAGATGTTAAAACCATAGAACAAGAGGAAATTGAAAAATTAAGGGGAGTAAAAGTATTGGTGGTAAGTGCCTTAAGACAGGAACCACATCATTCTCATTTTTGCCTTGGAGACGCTTTAGAATTAATAGAAGACCTTAAACCTGAACGGGCCTATCTCACGCACATAAGTCATGTAATGGGTTTTCATGAAGAGGTGCAACAAACTTTACCTGAAAATGTTTTTTTAGCTTACGATAATCTTAAAATAACTATTTAATGCGCAGCAAGATCTTTTTATACCTTTTTATCTTTACCCTTATGTTCACAATTTTTATTTATGTGAACGACAAAAAGATTCTCGATTCAAAAGACGCTTATATAGAGAACCTGGAAAGCCAGCTTGAAAAGGCAGATATAACTAATCAAGAATTATTAACTGAAAATGCGGACTTAAAATATTTTTCCCTTGCTCAAAATGAAGAGGCAATCTCTTATTTTGAAAATTTGGGAATAGATCCCGTTCAACTGGAGAGCAGCCTGGAAGATGAATTAATTGGTCGTAATAAAGCGGGGGAGGATAATGAATTGGTGCCTTTTGCCGGTATGGAAGGTGTAATGCGCATTAACAAAGTAAGGGTTCTTAACCACAAATGGATCATAGCAGATTGTACTGACGGCACCTATTGGGGTGAGTTGTTTATTTCCTATGAGATTGATGAAAACAAAAACCTGAAGCTAAATACTGAAAGTTCTTTTCTTTATCCGGTAAATTAAAGTCTCTTTTTTAACCAGTCTTTTAATTCCAATAAATTTTGAGGCGCAACACCATGGCCTACCGGAAATTCAGAATATGAATGTTCTATAGACAGGCTTTTTAAAATTTCAGGATTTCTTCTGGCCCAGGATACCGGGATCACCTGGTCTTGTGAACCATGTGAGGCATAAATAGCGAGTTTGGAAAAATCATTATTTCTGTATCCTTTTTCAAGAATCTCCAGGTTTATATATCCACTTAACGCAATAACGTTCTTGATCCTTTCAGGATAGCTAAGTGCCACCGCGTAGCTTAAAATAGTTCCCTGGCTGAAACCCAGAAGCGTAATATTATCAGGATCTACAGGATAATTTTCCACTACCTCGTCAATAAAACGTACGATCTTATTTCTAGATTCAATGGCCTGAAAATCATCACTGAACTTTCCCTGTACTGAGTCAAAATTAATAGCATACCACGCGTTACCATACGGAGGTAGTGGATAAGGAGCTTGCGCAGAAATTATAAATAATTCCTCTGGTAGTTCAGAGGCAAATGAAAACAGGTCATTGGCATCACTGCCATATCCATGAAGCATGATTAAAGCAGGGGATTTTTCCTTTTTTTCTTTAGGCTCCCTTATAAGATGATGTAAACAAAGATCTTTAGATGTCATTATTGTATTGTGCTAAACCATTTTTGATAAAAACTCCCCATAAGCGGAACCTCCCTTGTTTCCCCTTGTATTGCTGTAAACAAGCCATACCCAAACAGAATAATAATAAAAATATAAAATGGGTAGGATATTAACCAGCTGTCAAAAATGCTCACAAATGCTCCAAGAAGATAGAAGGTTATGTGAATACCCAATGCCTGGCGTATATGAAATGCTGCAAATGGGTTTTTGGTGTCATTGTTCATAAAATAAGCTATAATTGTGCCTATTATAGTGAGGTAAGCAACAATGGCTGCAGTTTTTCCTGCTTCAACTGTATTGTTCATAGGTTCTTTAATTAATTAAAAAGCTTACTCAATTATTTTAATGTTATTTCCTGAAATTATCCCGTAAACCTTCCCTGTTAATTCGTGCTCCAGGAACAGACTGTTTTTTGAACTGGAGAATATATTTTCCTTTGTAAAAGTATGTTTACCTTTAGGTGTGAATAAGCTTAGGTTTGCCGGTTTTCCTTTGGCTATTTCAGGTTCAACAATGCCAAAGCGGCTTCTCCCGCGGGTAAGATAGTCTATGGTTTCCTCCAGGGATGTTATATTCAACAAAGCTCCAAAAGCCGATTCCAAACCAATTGTACCATATAAGGCTTGTTCAAATTCAACTTTTTTATGTTCAATATCTATTGGGGTATGATCTGTTGTAACCATATCTATGGTCCCGTCCTTTAAACCTGCCAGCAGGCTCTTTAAGGTCTTTTTATTGCGCAGGGGAGGCAGGACCTTGGCATGGGTATCAAATTCCATCAATACATCATCAGAGAATATTAAATTGTGAATTGCTACACTGCAGGAAACATCAAGGCCTTTCTTTTTTGCATCTTTAATAAGTTTAACCGCCCTGGCGGTAGAGATGGTGGGAATATGTAATTTCCCCCCGGTATATTCAAGTAAAGAAAGATCTCTGGCTATCTGCATTTCTTCGGCTAATGGGGCAATGCCTTTTAATCCTAAGCGTGTACTGTTCTCATCTTCATTTATGACGCCTTTTCCGGCGATATTATTATCCTGCGGAAAGGATTGAACCAATCCTCCAAAATTTTGCACATATTGTAAGGCTAATTTCAAAAGGTTGGAATTCATAATCGCCTGTTTGTGATCTCCAAAGGCAATGGCACCGGCCTGCGCCATATCATAAAGATCTGCCAGTTCTTTGCCCTGGGAACTGCGGGTAAGAGCTCCAATAGGATGCATTTTTACCGCATGGCCATTGGCCTTTGAAAGTATGGAGGTAACTGCACCATTATCATCTATAACCGGATTGGTACAAGGATTTAAAGCAATGGCAGTAAAACCACTAAGTGCAGCTGTATCCAGGCCATTTTTTATAGTTTCCCTTTCTTCATAACCGGGTTCTCCAAAAGTCACACTGCTGTCAAACCAACCTACAGAAACGTGTAGGTCTTCATGAGTTATTTCACGGTCCGGATCTTTAACTTTTAGCGAATCACCTATTTCTTTAATAATCCCATTCTCAATAAAAATATCTGCTTTTTTTTGATGATAAGGAGAGGAGGGAGCTATAATTCTGGCCGACCTTAGAAGTATTTTCATTTAAAATATTTTAGGAGCAGGGTTTCAATAATTAAAAAGATTAAAGCAAAAGTAACAAACCATTTCCAAAGTGTATCCAATTCTTTTGTAAAGCCTGCGGAAGAAAAAAACTGGGGTAGTTCTTTCAGGATGGTAAGGTTTTCTATATTGGAAATTTCGGCATAGTCACTATTACTTTCGGTTCGTGGAATATTATAACTTATAGAAATAAGTGTTTCTTCCTCATGTATGATATTGAAATTTCCTGGTTGATGCGGTAAGTCTTCTGTTATGATCTGGACTTTATTTGTAAAACTTCGCTGCTGCGGAATAAAGGTTTCTTCAGCAGAAATTATTTTAAGTATCCTGTCCCCGGTTAATTTTACCGGCACCTCCACTGTATTGATTCTGCCAAGTTCGTAATATAATTGAGCAGGTTTTAAGGCTGAGATGCCTATGTTATAAAACACAGGCACAATTAAAGGAGATTGGGTAAAATTTGAATTAACGTTATTTAAAGGTGCTGTAAAGAAATAATTTCCGCTATTTTCCAACAGGAAAGCCTCATTATTTTCATAACCTATTACTGTTTTTCCTCCCGCACTCGTCCTGTAGGATAACTGCACTTTTGGATATTCAAAATTCTTAACCTGCTCTTCAAATACTCCGGTAAAAAGAGGGTGATTAAAAGATATAGTGGTTACCAGACGTTCCCCCGCCAGTGCTTCTCCATAACCTGAAAATCCTACTGATCTTAAAAAATTGTTCATCCCGGGCCCTGTAGTTTCCCGGGTAGGGATTACAATAAAAATAACTTCATTGTTAGTTGCAAGGTTTGATAGGGTGGAAGCCAGGCTTTCTGAAAGGTCCTGCAATTCATTCAAAATAATAACCCGGGAACCTGTGAGGATATTATAATTTATCCCTGTAGCAGGCATATCATTAAATTCAAATTCAGGCCCTTTAAATATTCTTTGTAAATATCCCGCTTCTCCGGCATTAATACTGGTAACTGTTACCGGCAGGTTTCTATTAACCGAAAAGTATAGGCTATTGTCAAACTCCAGTCCGTTATCTTCTATGGATATCTTTCCCCGGGAAATTTCAGTTTCTTCCAGGGGGAAAGCGATTTCATAAAATTCTTCCTCATTAGTAAAATCGATACTGGATTTTCCCAATAATACTGTCCCGTTAAAAAGTGACACGGGAACCGTACCCGGATTATTACCGCTATAACTAAATCGCACCTTTACTATTTGCTCTCCGGGGCTCTTAAATTCCTGGTAAAGACTGTCAATACCTATATTTCCCCTGCGCTGCCCTTGTTGCGGGAGGGCATAAACTTCAACACCATCTTCTTTGAATCCTTCCGGAATTTCAAAATTCTGCGGAAAATCTGATATCAAAAGCAATTTTTTTGTCTGTGAAGGATCTGCTGAAAATTTACTCCCGGCTCGCAGAAAAACTGATTTGAGATTGGCCGGGCTGGCAGCGTACGTTATTTCCTGAAGGTCCTGCCGGGTAACGCCATTAATTTCATCGTTATTGGTTAATAGAGTGAAAGTTCTGTCCTCTGGCATCTGCCGAAGTAAATCCTGAATACTTTTGTCAAGTAAACGCCCGCCTGCACCTGCTGCCTGCATGCTATAGGAGTTGTCCAGATAGATCACTGTTTCAATATTTTGAGATACAGGGTTTTCTGAAGGAAAATAAGGCCGTGCAAATGCCAGGATAATACAGGCCAAAAGCAGTAATCTGGTAGCCAGCACCAACCATTTTTTTAATCGTGAACTTTTGCGGGTTTGCCGGGTTACCTTTTTAAGGAATTTTACATTGGTAAAACTTTCCTTTCTAAATTTTCTAAGCTGGAATAAATGAACAATAACAGGAATAATCAACAGGAAGAGGGCAAATAAAACTTCTGGGTGAATAAACTGCATGGAAATTTTTGAATATATACCAAATATATAAAAAGGCAGTCATTTAAAGCGACTACGCCTGTTCTAAAGTCGCTGTATGGTGAAACTAAAAGAACTTCCTTCTCCAGGTGTAGAGCGCACTTTAATTTTACCTCCCATGCTTTGCACCAGTTTGTTTACTGTGGCCAAGCCAATCCCACTGCCAGGGTTTCCTTCCCTGTCTGTAGTATCAAGCGTGGTGAAGAGTTCAAAGATCTTGGATGAATTTTCTTCAGGGAAACCTTCTCCATTATCAATAATTTCAAAATGATAAAAGGATGGTTGTTCCTCAAAATTGATCTTAATCTTCCTTATGTTCTTTTTGTTATATTTTAAACCGTTGCTTATTAGGTTAAGGAAAACCTGTGTAAGTGCGGCCTTATTTACATTGTGCAAAGTTGCCTCCTCAGGATATTCCAGGATAACATCATCTGACACTTCATATAACTTAGCAATTTGCTGCAGGATTTGATGTAGATCTACATTTTCATAATCTTTTTCCAGAATATGCTCACTGCGATAAAAGCTTAAAATTCCATCTACATAATTACGCAGGGAATAGGAAGACTCTACAAGATAATTAAGATATTGAGTTGTCTCTTCATCAAATTTTCCCTGGTTCTCTTCCTTTAAAAGTTCAGTTAGAGAAATAATGTTTGCCAATGGAGATTTTATATCGTGAGAAACCAAACTGGCAAATTTTTCCAGCTCCTCATATTTTTGTTTTAATTTATTTTGAATAAGCTGAAACTCGTTGTTCTGCTTACTAAACTCCATAAGCTTAAAACATTGGTGTGCCAGGGTTTTTAATCCTTTAATTTGGGTTGCGTTCAATTCCCGTTCAACGACATCCAGAATATTTAGCGCTCCTAAAGGGTAACCTTTTGAATCCTTTAAGAGCACTCCGGCGAAAAATTTATATTTTTGATTAAAGTGGGGTTCTTTATCATCAAAGAGTTCGGGAGTATCTTTATAATTAAGTACGATAAGGTCCTTGCCCGAATTGAGGAGCGCCTGGGTAAAGGATAAATCCCGGTCTATTCCTTCAAGGTTAATGCCGTAACGAGCTTTAAAACAAATATAGGTGGGTTCAATTATACTTAAATAAGCTACAGGCACCTGGCAAATGGCAGCAGTTAAGAATGTAAGTTCTTCATAATCAGGGTCAGAGCAGCTGTTAGGGAGATTATAACTTTCTAAAACCGATTTCCGGATCTTTTCGTTTGCCTGGTAATTTTTTTTCTCCATATGGGTAAAGCATTCTTACCGCTTTTCACTTAATCAATAATAGGAATTTTTTTTGTTATTCTAATTATTAATTCAATGTTTATCAATTGCATTGAGATTTATGCATTGTAAATTTAAAAGTAGTCCCTTTATTGATTTCAGATTCTACTGTTATATCACCTCCCAGGGAATTTACCAGTTTTTTTACGGTAGATAATCCAATACCATTTCCACGGTTTCCAGTTCTGTCCACTTCCTCAACAATGGTAAACAATTCAAATATATCCTGCTGTTTATCCTTTGGAATGCCTATACCATTATCGCTTATAGAGAAATTATAGAAATCGCCTCCGTTGCTGCATTGAACATCTATAATGATCTCTTCCTTGTTGTTATATTTTAAACTGTTCCCAATAAGGTTAATAAAGATTTGTTGCAGTGCAATTTTATTGCAATTTAACATCATATTGTCTTCCGGGAGATTAATTACACAGTTATAATTAATATTTAAAAGGTCAATAATATTCTCCAGTAAATCATGAATATCAAATTCTTCAGTACTACTTTCAAAAATACTATCACTTTCATAGTGCTGAAGTATTCCTGTTATATAATTACTTAACTTAAAGGAAGATTGTTTCAGGTAATCAAGATAATGAATTCCTTCTTCGTCAAAATTTGAAGAATATTTAGCTTTAATAAGATCTGTAGTAATAATCATATTGGCCAGGGGCATTTTCATATCATGAGACACGATACCTGCAAAATTCCGTAACTGTGAATTCTTTTCCTTTAACTCTAAAGATTTTTTTTCAAGTTCCAGATTATGCCTTCTTAATTCAAATAAATTCTCTACCTGTTTGCCAAGAGCTTTTAAGGCATCTTTTTGTTCAGAGGTAAGGGAATTTGGTTTTACATCAAGCACACAAAGGGTACCCATTACATCTCCATTATAAGCTTTAAGTGGCATTCCAGCATAAAAAAGTATCTGTGGATTGCCAATCGTATATGGATTATCAAAGAATCTAACATCCTCGCGGGTATCTTTTACCTCCATAATATCTTCGGGATTGAGTATTGCGTGAGAACAATGACTTATTTCCCTTGGCGCCTGTGATATATCCGTACCTACTTTTGATTTGAAGGTTTGTATCTTCTCACCAATAAGAGTAACTAATGATACAGGTGTCCCACATATCATTGAGGCAAGTTTTGTAATATTATCGTAATTTTCTTCAGGTCCGGATTCCAA
>CAXAZV010000075.1:0-12377 GCA_963973375.1 uncultured Antarcticibacterium sp. | reverse complement strand
TACAAGAGGATTTTATGTGAGCTTTAAACTTAATCTTGAAGACTTGGTTTTTCAAGCCGAAAAGAGGAGAAAATCTTCTTTAGAAAAGCAGTATAAACAGAAAGAAAGGGAGGCTCTAAGAATGGCATTGGAAAAATTAGAAAACTAGACCATAACACGACCTATATAAAAGGAATGAAATATTTCAACATGAGGATTATCCATTTAAATAAGGTGCGAGAGCTAATAGTATAAAATAGGAGTCATAGTTATTCAACATTTACAATTATTTTATAAATCATATACAAGAGCTATAGAAAGATATTATAGAAAGGTTCTATAATAAGGTTTTATATAATGGAGAAATTTTTAAACAAAAATTTGCACTCTATTAATTCACAAGTTAAACTAACATAAAAAAACATATTATGGCATTCAATAGTAACTCAGCAAGGTTGGCTGGTATTAAATCATCCAGGCAAGGAATTCCAAATAAAACGAATAGGGAGATACGAGAGGCTTTTCAAAAACTTATCAATGATAGTCTTCCTAAAATTCAAATATGGTTGGATAAAGTTGGAGAAGATAATCCTGAAAAGGCATTAATGCTTATAGCTAAATACGCAGAATTTGTGCTTCCAAAATTATCTAAGACCGAAATGCAAATGGAAGATGACGAACCGGAAATTAAGTTAGATTACAGTTTATTATCTACCTCAACATTGGAGGAGCTTGACCAGCTTTATACAAAAGCACTGGATAAAGTTGACCAAAGATAATTTCCATATTTTCTAAATATATTGTTAATTTAGGACGGATTAGGAGATTGCTCACCCTACTGCAATGCCTTCCTAATATGAATTTATCACAGTCCTTTCTAAATATTTAGAAATCAGGCCCTAAACCAATATGTTAAATGGCAGCTAAGAAAACCTCCCGCAAACAAATTGAACAATACTCACATTCAAAGGCCGAAAGAGCCAATAATCCCCATGTTGGTTTGGTGACACCTGACAGCGATCCGGACACAGGAGAAAAGAAAAAATACCGATATGACCCTCATCTGGATCCAGAACTAACTTTTTGCCAGGAAAAATCAAAAGATGAAGCTTTACAATCTTTTCAAAACCTTCAAGAGTCAGTGCAAAAACATGCTTTGGATCTTCGTAGTCTAAAAGAGCGTTTTGGTTCGGAGGCTGATGAATTGTTTAATGTATTAATGGACCAACAGAGGGAATTGGTTAAGTTGATAGATCAGGCAAAAGCGGTTCATGAACCAAATTTAAAATGGGCGGGAAAAGCCGAACATACCAGTTTTAAAGTACCAACGGTTAGCCTCCATGTTCATGAACGGATCGACCCTAAAACCATCATGGAGAGTATTAAAAAAGAAAAAGATGATGGTGGCCAGATGAGCATGTTTTCTGAAAAGAAACCCCTGCGAGAAGCCATTGATTTTTATAAACATAAAGAGGGCTGGACTAATCGATTAATTTCAGGGGATAGCCTGTTGGTGATGAATTCTCTGATAGAAAAAGAAGGAATGGCCGGAAAGGTTCAGATGATTTATTTCGATCCACCTTATGGAATAAAATATGGAAGTAATTTCCAACCATTTGTTAACAAACGTGATGTTAAAGATGGTAATGACGGGGATTTAACCGCAGAACCCGAAATGATAAAAGCTTTCCGCGATACTTGGGAATTAGGTATTCATTCCTACTTAACATACTTGCGGGACCGACTTCTTTTGGCTAGAGAGATGTTGCATGAGAGTGGGAGTATTTTTATTCAAATATCGGATGAAAATGTTCATCATGTTAGAGAAGTGTTGGATGAAATTTTTGGCGTACAGAATTTTGTGAGCCTAATCACATATAAAAAAACTACTGGCAATCGTTCAGTCCTTATTGATAATATTAACGATTATATTCTCTGGTATGCGAAAGACAAATCTTCAATAAAATTTCGAAGATTATATGAGCCAAAAAAACGATTTGAAAATTTAGACCAAAAATATTATTTGGATAATGACTCTAATTCAAAATACGAAAGAATATCATTAAGAGAGGCATTAGATAAAAATTTAGCGGATAAGTTGTTTTTTACGGAAAGACTTACATCTCAATCTAAAGGAGGTACAGAATCAAATAAGCCCTTAGAAATTGATGGAAAAATATTTTCTCCAGGCACGTCCTATTGGAGAACCAGTCCGACAGGTTTTGAAAATTTGAAAAAAGTCAATAGACTATTTACACATGGTAAAACTTTATTAAGAAAAGTTTTCCTCAGTGATTTTGGTTATTCGAGAATTCCCAATCTTTGGGATGATATTTTAGGTGCTGATGAAATATCATATGTAGTACAAACAAACACCAAAGCAATTATGCGTTGTATGTTAATGACAACGGATCCGGGAGATTTAACATTAGATATTACCTGTGGAAGTGGAACTACCGCTCGGGTTTCGGAACAATGGGGTAGAAGATGGATTACCTGCGACACATCAAGAGTTGCAATAAGTCTAGCAAAACAACGCTTAATGACTGCCAATTTTGATTATTATAAACTCGCACATAGTAATGAAGGAATAAGTAGTGGTTTTAAATATAAATTTGTTCCACATATTACATTAAAAAGCCTCGTCAATAATGAAAATGGATCAGTTGAAACCCTGTTCGATCAACCAATTGTAGTAAAATCAAAAACTCGAGTTGCTGGACCCTTTACAGTAGAGGCTGTGCCCTCACCATATGCCAAAAGCTTTGATGAACTGGAAAAAGATGATAAAGGTTTTGATAATTCAATTGCCAGAAGCGGTGAAACAAACCGACAGGCAGAATGGCGGGATGAATTATCGCGTGCTGGTGTTAGAGGAAAAGGGGGTAATATTATCCAGTTTTCAAGAGTTGAGCCTTTATCTGGCACCAAATATATTCAAGCAGAAGCCGAAACTAAAGAAGATGTACCGAAAAAAGTATTAATAGTTTTTGGACCGGAGCATGCACCCTTAGAACAGCGTATGGTAGAGAACGCCTGGCAAGAAGCAAGAGCGTTAAGACCCGATATGTTGTTGTTTTGCGCCTTCCAATTTGACGAAGAAGCAGCAAAGGATATTGACGAATTGACTCCTAGTATTGCAGGGATGCAGCTGATAAAGGCTCAAATGAACGCTGATATGCTTACGGATGATTTACGTAAAAAACGCAGCAGTAACGAAAGTTTCTGGTTAGTAGGGCAACCGGATGTTCGCATTCATAAGTTAGATCATGGAAAATTTCAGGTTGAGGTCATGGGCTTTGACTATTATAATCCTAAGACTGGAAATGTAGAAAGTGGAGGGAAAAAAAACATCGCTATGTGGATGTTAGATACTGATTATGACCATCGTTCCCTCTTTCCTTCTCAAGTCTTCTTTCCAATGGCTGGAAAGGGTGATGGTTGGGATAAACTTGTCAAAAACCTAAAAGCAGAAATAGATGAAGATAAGATAGAATCTTTTAAAGGAACTCTGTCACTTCCTTTTGAAACAGATTCGGCTGTAGCTGTAAAGATTATTGATGACAGGGGTATTGAAAGTTTAAGAGTTTTAAAAGTATAACTTATGGCTGGAAGCATCGATAAGCTCATCATCAACAGTCCCCATCAAGAACCCGAACAACATTGGTTCTATGATAGAGAAAACAGAAATTTTTATATCAAAGAAGGTAGGCGGCCTGCAGGATATGTTATGGCCACTCCCAATTCAAAAGCCTTTGATGACCCTGGTATATTTGTAGAAATTGACATAGTAAATAAAATTCGCCCCAGAGTTGCCTCTTGGAAGGCTGCGGGCTATGCTGGCGTCACTGGGATTACCAAAAGGCTTTTGGAACATTGGCAAGACCCTGAAGAACGAAAGGACCGCAGGTTTTTCTTTTGTCAATTAGAAGCCATCGAGACATTAATTTGGCTAACGGAGGCACCCGCTGCCGAAAAAGTAGGGATTGATATACAAGGAGATGGTGGAGCCTTTACCCGTTGGTGCAGTAAAATGGCTACAGGGTCTGGAAAGACAATTATAATGTCTATGATTATTGCCTGGAATTTTTTAAATAAAGTGACCAGTCCAGCGGATTCTCGTTTTAGTAAATATGCATTGTGTGTTGCTCCAGGGTTAACCGTAAAGAGTAGATTACAGGTTTTACAACCTACTCATAATGAGAATTATTACGAAGAATTCAATATTGTTCCCGCTGCACTGATGGATAAACTACGTCAAGGAAAGGTCATAATCCATAATTGGCATTCATTGGCTTGGGATACTCAGGATAAGATTGATAGTAAGATAAAAAAAGGTTATTTGCGCTCGGTAGATAAACGCCAACGGTTAGAAATTAGCGCTGAAGCTTATGTTCGCAATGTTCTGGGGGAAATGAGCAATGCTCGAAATATCATTGTTCTAAATGATGAAGCACACCACGCATGGCGGATGAACCCGGAAGCCGTGGGAAAATATCAAAGAGCAGGATCAGACAATGATAGTGCGGAGGAAGCTACAATATGGGTGGGAGGTTTGGATAGAATTCATTCGCACAGAGGAATTCTCCAATGTTTTGATTTATCTGCAACACCGTTTACTCCTTCGGGAAAGAAAGCCGCAGAGGATGCATTATTCACCTGGATAGTTTCAGATTTTGGATTAAATGATGCAATTGAATCCGGTTTGGTTAAAACACCGCGCGTAGTTGTTCGTGATGATAGCGAACGCACAAAAGAATTGAAATCGAGATTGTATCACATCTATGCCGATGATGAAGTTAAAGACGACATCAACCGGAAAGCTGAAGAAGCAGATCGCTTACCCGACCTTTTGATCAATGCTTATTACCTACTTGGTAAAGATTGGCAGGAAACTAAAAATGAATGGGAAAAAGCTGGCCATAATGTGCCGCCAGTGATGATTACCGTAGCAAATAGAACGGAAACTTCCTCCCGGATCAAATATGCTTTTGACCACAATCAGATATTGATCCCTGATTTATGTAATTCGGATAAAACTCTTCAAATTGATAGTAAAGTTTTGGAAAGTGCAGAATCAGAAACAGAAGCTGTGGAAATAGTGGTTGACACTGAAAATGAAGAAGGAGAGGAGAGCACACCAAAACTGACAAAAAAGCAACAGGCAGAGCTTTTGCGCAGGACTGTTGATACGGTAGGTAAAGTAGGTGAGCCGGGAGAGCAAATTCAAAATGTTATTTCTGTAGGGATGCTTTCTGAAGGGTGGGACGCTAAAACCGTAACGCACATAATGGGCCTGCGTGCATTCTCCAGTCAGTTGTTGTGTGAGCAGGTTGTTGGAAGAGGACTAAGAAGAGTTAGTTATGATGTTGGAGATGATGGACTTTTTGAGGCAGAGTATGTTAATATTTTTGGTGTTCCTTTTACCTTTCTCCCGCATGAAGGTGGTGATGGAACTCCTCCTCCTCCTCCCAAACCTAAAACCAAGATTGAACCGAGAATAGAAAAAGCACGACATGAGATAACATTTCCTAACATTATCCGCATCGACAATGTCTACCGTCCGATACTGAAAATGGACTGGGAGAAAGTGGATGTTTTGGAAATTGATCCTTATGAGTCAATAACCGAAGCTGAAATGGCAGCAATTATTTCAGGCAAAGCTAATCCAAAGGTAAAGTCGGCAATTGGTCTTGATCAAATTGCTGAAGATACTCGAGTTCAGACAATAGTATTTCGGATTGCATCAACTATTTACAATTCAGAAAAAAGACCTGATTGGAAAGGTAGCAAGGAGATATTCTTAGCACAAGTTGTTCGAATTGTAGCGCAATTTATCGAGTCGGATAAAATCCGAATTAAGAATGATTTGTTCCATCAAGATGATTCGAAGAGGAAGATTCTAATAATTCTGAATATGAACAAAATTGTTCAGCATATATGGTCAGCTATTCGAGCGGAAAATTCTGAAAAACTTACTCCAATATTTGACAAGGAGAGGCCAATTCGTTCAACAGAAGATGTAAGGACCTGGTATACGAGTAAACCATGTGAATGGGCTGAAAAGTCCCATATAAGCCATTGTGTCTATGACAGCGGATGGGAGGCATCTGAAGCTTATTTTTTCGAAAGGTCAGATATGGTGACATCCTTTGTGAAAAATGATCATTTAAATTTCCAAATTTTATATAATCATCAGGGCGTGGTTAGAAAATATTACCCTGATTTTATTATAAAGCTGAGTAACGGTGATAATTTAATCCTGGAGACTAAAGGCGTAGATAGCCAACAGAACCGGACAAAACGAGAATACCTTGATGAATGGGTGAAAGCTGTAAATGTACAAGGAGGTTTTGGTAAATGGCATTGGAAAGTATCATTCGATCCTTCCGATATTGGGGGTAAGCTGAGAGAGTGTTTTGAATCCCATTTATTAAGTCCTATTGAAAACCTGAGATATTAATTATGCTTCGAATAATTATTAAAATATTATTGAATTTAGTCCCTCTTTTGCTCATGCTCGCTGGGCAATTCGAAAAAATTGCAGTATATTTTTCACAACTACTCAAATATGAAGGGGATGTCAATGATTTAAGGATTATTTTTTCTGTTTTGGGAATCATATTAATATATGGTTATTATCCGGTACGGTTTGAAATTTTGAAGAGGAGACTGAAGGTGAGAGATGAAAAGTTGAAAGAAGTGGCTTCAGAATTACGGAATATATTTTGTAACATATTAGGTGACCAATTAAAGCGTAGGGATTTGAAACTTTTTGTACGACGCTTCGAGAAGAGAAAATTTTACAGAAAAAAGTTTATGGAATGGTTCGACCGAAAAAAAATATATTTTGATGTAAAAAATATCGATTTCCTAAATTATGAGGGTAAATCAGATTCTTTCGGTTTTGAGGTTTCACCAGTTCCCAGAGGATTAATTGGGGTATCATATACAATAGGAAAAATATTGGTGGATGATAATCTTAGGGAGAGGGCTGAGGTTTTTAATTTAAGTAATGACTATAAGAGTATCGCGGCAATAGCAAATGTCGATTTTGCAATAGTCAAACCCTTCTATGAAGGCAAAAAAATATCATGGTTTTTAACTTTCGATACGGAACAAGATGTTGAGATACCCCCTGAAAGTAAAAAAAGAATTGAGCTTACCATTGGTTATTATTCAGATTTATTCAGTAAATTACTTTATAACATAAAATAATATGGACCACAGGAGAAAAAGAGCAGCGGGCGTGAAGGCTTACTCTAAGACTGAAAAATCCAAATTGTATAAGGATATTGCAGCAGTGCAAGCAGTGACCATTAAGGAGGGTGAGGGAGAAGATAAGTCTTTGGAAGTAGAATTTTTTGGAGATATTTTGAAGGAAGAAAAATACGAAATCAGAATATCCAAAGACGGAGAAAGATATTACGCATATTAATTTCTTCCAGGAAGAATGAGAAATATAGCAAGGATTAAATTATAAATTATCTGTACCGTACATAAACCGTACAAATTAAAGTAAAATAAAACCGTAAACTCCTATTTTTAAGGAATTTACGGTTTTTTCATGTGGAGTCGGAGGGAACGACCAAATTTTATACTATTGAGTAATTACAATAGGTTCCAGTGGGGGTGAAAATTATGGTCCCCGAATTGGTCCCCTTTTAACAAAGTTTAACAAATTGGAATTAAATTAGGTCTATTTTATTGATTTTTGCCAGAAGCATAGATGATCGCTCTTGAATTATTGGGTATCAGTTTTTAAGTTGACTATCTATCCTCCATCCCTGGATTTTTTTCCATATTTTCCTGGATCTTTTACTCCTTCCTCATGGCCAATCAAAATTTTCACTACTAATTTTGTTTAATGCATTAGCTAAACGTGCCGGTCCATATTTGTGTTAAAAGCTTTGTAGGTAAATAATGTTAATCAATCTGCTTTTTCGAACATAACTGGTTTGTAATCTTAATATTATGATTTCTTTGTCATAATAGAAAATTATAATTCTTACATTAATAGCACCTCTTTTTTTAGATAACATCAACTTCCGGGGGTGACCAAGCTCTTAAACTAATCCCGGAATTCCTGAAAAGGAATAGAAAAATCAAAATGAATGTTTGTCACTGACTCATGGAAACGAAACGTAAAATTTTAGTATAAAAATAAATTTTCTATAATGGAAAATCACGAACATCAAAGTCACAAGAATAATGGTAAGAATTCTGAAAAGGCAGAGGCATCTAAAAAAGAAACCGGGTTAAAGGACTATCTAACGGATAAAACAAAGCACGGCCACGAGGAAGCTATGGATAAGAATGAGCATTCTGGTCACAATCCGGGACACGGACAAATGGGTCATGACCATCATAAAATGATGATTGAGGATTTCAGGAAGCGTTTTTGGGTAACATTGGTTCTAACAATCCCCATTTTGTTTTTCTCTCCAATGATCCAGGACTTTTTTGGATATGAGTATCTTTTGCCAGGGAACCAGTTCATACTATTTGCCCTCTCCACAGTGGTTTATTTTTACGGGGGGTGGCCATTTTTGAAGGGTTTCTTTTCTGAAATTAAAAAGGGAGCACCGGGAATGATGACCCTTATTTCTATGGCAATAACGGTGGCTTACTTTTACAGTACGGCAACAGTCTTTGGTCTAGAGGGAGTTGATTTTTTCTGGGAACTCGCTACCCTTATTGCAATCATGCTTGTTGGGCATTGGATAGAAATGAAAAGTGTGTTGGGTGCCTCCAAGGCATTACAGCTTTTAGTAAGTATGATGCCTGCTGAAGCACATCGCATGAATGGTGATGAAGTTGAAGATGTAAAGCTGGAATCTTTGGAGAAAGGGGATATAATTCTTATCAAACCTGGTGAAAAAGTGCCTGCTGATGGTATTATTGAAGAGGGTGAAAGCTACCTGAACGAGTCGATGCTAACAGGGGAATCCAAACCTGTAAAGAAAAGTAGGGGACAAAAAATAATTGGAGGATCTATTAATGGTAATGGATCCATAAAGGCTAAGGTAGAGCACACGGGGAAAGACAGTTACCTTAATAAGGTGATAACCATGGTGGAGGAAGCTCAGAAATCCAAATCCAAAATGCAAAACCTTTCAGACAGGGCCGCAAAGTGGCTGACTTATCTTGCATTGGTAATTGGATTTGGAACCCTGGCGGTTTGGTCAATTTTAGGATTTCCTTTTGTGTATGCACTGGAGAGAATGGTAACGGTAATGGTTATTGCCTGTCCTCACGCATTAGGTCTTGCAATTCCCCTGGTAGTTGCTATTTCCACAGCTGTATCGGCACAGAACGGCTTGTTGATCCGAAACAGGACGGCCTTTGAAGAATCCCGTAAAATATCCGCTCTACTTTTTGACAAAACAGGAACCCTTACCAAAGGTGATTTTGGAGTAACCCGTATTGAATCTGTAAGTGCTAAATATTCAAAAGATGAAGTATTGCGACTTGCCAGTGCTTTAGAGCAAAGTTCGGAACACCCTATCGCTGTGGGTATCATCAAAAAGGTAAAAGAGGGTAAAGTTGCTATTCCAAAACCCCAAAACTTCAATGCCATTACTGGGAAGGGCGTAGAAGCTAATGTAGAAGATAAAAAAGTTAAAGTTGTAAGCCCAGGTTATTTAAGGGATGAAAAAATTAGAATTCCCGAAGATGCTTATAGTGATGCCGCTGAAACAGTAGTTTTTGTCCTCATCGATGGAGAATTGGCAGGTTATATTGCTCTTGCTGATGAAATTAGACCAGAATCAGCCCAGGCAATTAAAATCTTTAAAAAGAATAATATTAAAGTACTAATGGCGACTGGTGATAATGAAAAAACAGCCAAGGCAGTTAGTGATAAACTCGGTTTAGATGGTTACTACGCTGAAGTACTGCCACACCAAAAAGTTGAAATTGTGGAAGAACTGCAGGGCAAGGGGGAATTTGTAGCAATGACGGGTGACGGTGTAAACGATGCCCCGGCTTTGGCTCAGGCCAATGTAGGTATTGCTGTTGGCTCCGGTACAGATATAGCAGCTGAAACTGCCGATATCATCCTGGTAAACAGCAATCCTCAGGATATCGCAAATCTTATATTATTCGGAAAGGCCACCTATAATAAAATGATTCAAAACCTGGTATGGGCTACGGGCTATAATGTAATAGCCATTCCACTTGCTGCCGGTGTACTATATTCCACCGGTTTTGTTTTAGGCCCGGCAGTTGGTGCTGTTTTGATGAGTTTGAGTACAATTATAGTTGCCATTAATGCACAATTATTAAAAAGAAAATTAGGCAAAAAATAGAAAATAAATTAAAGCGGATCAATTATCATTGTTTTAGACCCCTTTTGAAACACTTTCAACTACATTTACCGGAAGTCTTAAATGTTAAGATGAATCATCAGGAGGGGGAGGGTGGAAAAACCTGGTTAAAACCATTTAAATACAATGAAATTTAATAAAAAATATAATAACATTAATCTAAAATTAATGGGAGAAATAGCCACATCCAACAGACAAATAACCATATATTATAATCCGGAATCAGTTATTGCCAAAAAAACTTTGATTTATGCCAAGGCAGAAGGGCTTGCAATTCTGGAAATTGACATTTTAAAAAACCCTTTGACCGGAACCCAAATAGTCGAGTTATCCAGCAGGTTGAATTTGGAAGTCAAGGATCTGGTAGATCAGGAACATGATTCATATAAATTAAAATTTGAGCCACATAATTTTTCAACGGAGGACTGGATAAAAATGATAAGAAGTAATCCTGAAATTATGCGGCAACCTATAGCACTTCATGGAGATACCACAGTTCTTGTTCTTACCCCAACAGATATTCTCAAAGTATAGATTCTCTTCCTCAGCTGGATGAACATCATTTAAAAAACCCGGCCGAAAAAAAAGGTAAGACGAAGACGAATTAAAAAAGAGGCGTTTGGCATTAATTCAATACCAACAACAGCTATGATTATACCTTCTGCATGATGAAGGGCCAGCCTGAGAGTTTTACCTGAAACATTAATAAATACCGCGAGAAGACCTCCTGAATAATTTCCCAGGGCAGACATAGCGGCGCATACCCGTCAAAAATTGTGCATTTCTTTTTTTCAAGTGATCTGTAGATTACGAAAATAGAAGTTAAAAATGGAAATGGTATTGGTTGTTATAATCATTTTATTTTTAAAGGTCGTTATCTACGAAATCCACTAAGTCATCACAAGGTATGAAGAGTTCAGACCCATAAAATGAAAAGATAATATTATTGTAAATAATTTCACCCTTTAAAGATATAAAATTTTAAAGGTGCATAATATGCAAAAGACAACACAAATCAGTCATCTTAACATTATGATTTAGTTGTCATAATAGACAATTATAATCCTTAAATTAATAGCACCACTTTTTTAGGTAACATGTGAAATGTATTACAATGCACAGGTTGACCATAATTTTATTGTTTCAGTAGCCGTAGTCCAGGGTGAACAAGCGCTAAACCTTATCGCGGATTTCCTGAAAAAGGATTAGACAAAGTAACAATGATTTTATCACGACCCCATGTGTACCATTGTCATACCGGTTTTTTAAGCCTTTTCATTAAAAGTAACACGGAGGGTGTAATCAATCAATCCACATTACCGGTAATGACTCTTAAAGTTTAACAAATAAATAGTCTTAAATCATGATACAAAAATTCAACGTAAATGGAATGACTTGCGGAAGTTGCAGGCAAACAGTAGAAAAATCTTTACAGGGAGTAGAGGGAGTAACCTCAGTGCAAGTTAACCTGAGTCCGCCTGAAGCTCTAATTGAAAAAGCAGATAGAGTTACTTTAAATCAACTTAATTCTGCTTTATCAAAGGCGGGTAATTATAGCATTGGTGAATATCAATCAACAACCCAACATAAAAATAAAGGAGGATCTTGTTGCGGATAGCTTATTAAATGTAGTGTGCATCCTTCACCTGTTAATAATCAAATGAGGCGCTCGCTGGAAGAAGGATTTTCTCCGGGCCGCGGAGTTGCTGTGATAGAACAACTGGAATTGACCATACCGCTTGGGCGGTAAGCGGAAACAATTGAGATTGCCAAACTTGAACTATGTCTTGCCAGTGATGATAGTCAGTTTATTACAGGTACCACCCAGGTTTATGGATGGTGGAATGAATGTTCAATAAAAAATTACAATGAAAAACAAAACCGAAGTAGTAATTGTGACAGGAAGTAGTGGAATGATTGGCTCCGCCTTAATTCATAAACTTGCTGAAAAATACCATGTCATTGGATTTGACCAGGATGGTTATCCTTTCCCACCAGTGGAAGCCGAATGTGTTTGTGTAGATCTCACAAGCGATGCTCGAATGGCCTTTGCCTTTGAAAGAGTTCGTT
>CAXAZV010000074.1:0-12409 GCA_963973375.1 uncultured Antarcticibacterium sp. | reverse complement strand
ATCAATATTTCCTTCAGGAGTTGCTTTGGTAACTACTACTTTCATTCCAGCCATAACTGCCGATGCGGGATTTGTCCCGTGGGCAGAGGAGGGGATAAGGCAAATATCTCTGTGAGAATCATCTCTTGATTCGTGATATGCACGTATAACCATAAGGCCCGCATATTCTCCCTGGGCTCCTGAGTTAGGTTGCAGGGAAGTTCCGGAGAATCCGGTTATTTCTGTCAACTGGTCTTCCAGTCTTTTAAGCACTGTTTGGTAACCTTCAGCCTGGTCAACCGGTGCAAATGGGTGAATATTTCCCCATTGAGGGTCGCTTAACGGTAACATTTCAGAAGCAGCATTCAACTTCATAGTACAAGAACCTAAAGCTATCATAGAATGATTCAAGGAAAGATCCTTGCGCTCCAGTTTTTTGATGTATCGCATCAATTCGGTTTCAGAATGATAGGAATTAAATACCTCATTGGTTAGGTATTCCTTCTTTCTTTCTATTTCCTGCGGAATGGTGGTGCCTTTTTCAAGTTTGTCCAATGCAGGAACCAATTTATCTGAAGCTTCAGAAAACACCGAAACTATCCTGTTAAGGTCTGCGATATTGGTGGTTTCGTTCAACGCGATCACTACCGTATCCTCATTTGGATAATAGAAATTGATCTTATTTTTTTCAGCGATTGGTTTTATAACAGTTGCATCCGCCTGGATTTGAAGGGTATCAAAATAGGTGGCATTCAATTGCTCATATCCAAGTTCCTTCAATTGTTTTTCAAGAGTCACTGCCGATGAATGAACCGTATCTGCAATATATTTTAAGCCTTTAGGGCCATGATACACTGCGTACATACCCGCCATAACGGCAAGAAGTACCTGAGCTGTACAAATATTGGAGGTGGCTTTGTCCCGTTTAATATGTTGCTCCCTGGTTTGAAGGGCCATACGTAGGGCACGGTTACCATTTAAATCTTTGGTTACACCAATGATCCTTCCCGGGATATTTCTCTTATATTCTTCCTTTGTAGCGAAATAGGCTGCGTGAGGACCTCCATAACCTAATGGAATACCAAAACGTTGTGTGGTACCTACCACTACATCTACCCCCATTTCACCGGGCGCCTGAAGTTTTACAAGGCTCAGTATATCTGCCGCTACCACGGTTTTAATATCTGCATCTTTACATTTGGCTACAAAATCATTGTAATTATAGACTCTTCCCGATTTTCCTGGGTATTGTAAAATAGAACCAAAATACTCTTTTGAAAAATCAAAATCCTGATGATCTCCAATTACCAGTTCTATACCAAGAGGGATAGCACGGGTTGTAAGTAGCGATATGGTTTGAGGTAATACTTCATCAGAAACAAAGAATTTTACCACTTCGTTTTTCTTTTGATCCCGTTCTCTAACAGCAAATAACAGGGCCATAGCCTCTGCTGCAGCGGTAGATTCGTCAAGAAGTGATGCATTTGCCAGTTCCATTCCCGTAAGGTCTGCGACCATGGTCTGGAAATTAAGCAATGCTTCAAGCCTTCCCTGAGCAATTTCTGCCTGGTAGGGAGTATAAGCAGTGTACCACCCCGGATTTTCAAGAATATTTCGCTGGATTACCGCCGGGAGAATTGCCTGGTGGTATCCTAAACCTATGTAAGTTTTAAAAACTTTATTTAAGGATGCCAATTCTCCAATATGTTCTGCATATTCGTGCTCGCTAAGTGCGGCAGGAAGATCCAAAGGAGATTTTAATTTGATGTCATCTGGCAAAGTCTCATAAATTAACTGATCCAGAGTTGGGACACCCACAGTGGAAAGCATATCTTTTAATTCGCTTTCATCGGGGCCTATATGTCTTAGGGCAAAAGAATCTGTTCTCATTAAAATAAAGTTGTGTTTCGTGCTGCGAAATTACGTATTTTAAACGTGATTATTAATGAATTAATCCATTGAGATGTTAAGATTTTTATGAATTTTTGCCTGCCTCTTTCAGCTTAAAGATCTCATGAGAAAAAACCTGAAAAGTATTTTCAATTTTTATATAAACAGCAGTTTGCATGTTGCAATTGCGGTGGTATGTTTATCTGCTGTAAGCCTTTTAAATTTCGGGCATAACCTGTCCGTATCTCTTCTCCTTTTCATTTTCCTTGGAACAATTACCAGCTATAATTTCGTGAAATACGCCGGGATCGCAAAGTTTCACCACTCGAATCTTCCAAAGAGCCTAAAGTCAATCCAGCTTTTCTCTGTATTCATTTTCCTGGGATTGATTATAAGCACTTTTTATCAACCTGTTGAAATTCTTATTATTGCTTCAATATCGGGTTTGTTCACGCTGTTATATGCCCTACCTGTATTTAGTAGGAACAGAAATTTACGCGCATTGCCCGGCTTGAAGATTTATGTAATTGGAGTGGTGGTTTCTATAGTAACTGTTCTTATGCCACTGGTTTTAAATGAAGACCTTTTCCAAAGAGATGTTGTTATAGAATTCTTACAGCGGTTTTTATTGGTAATTGCCCTGGTAATTCCTTTTGAAATTAGGGATTTGAATTCTGACACCGCACAGCTAAATACTATTCCGCAAAAAATTGGGGTTGCCCGCAGTAAAATGTTAGGTTATACTTTGATAATTTTGGTTATTTCGGCTGAATTTTTAAAACAGGAAATTCTGCCAGAGAATTTGTGGAGTTTAATAGGGGTGGGAATAATTACAATATTATTTCTGAATAGATCTCAAATAAAACAGGGAGAATATTATGCCTCGTTCTGGGTAGAAGCCATCCCTATAATGTGGATCTTAATGCTATTTGGATTGGCCGGAATTTTGTAGATTCTCATTTTTTATTTCTTCCTTCCAGGCTTTCTTTTCGGCTTCAGAGCAGCTTTTAAGATTAGCTTTTTTTACCAGTTCCGTAAGTTTATTGTTATTTTCAGTATATTTTTTACACGGCTTGCAAAATAACAGGTGGATGTGTATTTGAATCTTTTCAAAGAAGGAAGCTTCATCATATTGAGCTTTATCACAGCAATGAGCAGTATTGGAACAATCCATAAAGAGGGATTTAAATTTTTTCATTCTAAAACCAGTTTTTTTCCAGGCATTCAGCCAAAATTACACGGGCCCTGTGAATAATAACCCAAAGGTTAGACGGGGTGATATCGAACTCATTACATATGGTTTCGGTATCCATGCCGTCAATTGTTTTCATTTTAAAGATCCTGGCCTGTTTTTCGGTCAAATTTTCCATGCACTCCAGGATGGCGAGACCCAGTTCCTGGTTTTCCATTTGATCTTCCGCGTTTAGTTCAAACCTGTCTGGTGCCTGTTCTTCAAGCCAGTCCCCTTCATTATCTTCATCATTGTAATTTAATCTAACTTCAGCCTTTCCTTTATTGGAATTTATTTTGCGATAGTAATCAATGATCTTTCTTTTTAATATGGAAATAAGCCAGGTACGCTCTGTAGCTTCTCCCTTAAAGTTTTTCATGGATTTCAAACCCGCTAAAAAAGTTTCAGAGATGATATCATTTGCCAGGTCTCTGTCATTTACCCTTACTATGGTATAATTGAACAGATAATCTGAATATTTATCGACCCATTTTGTTGGATCTATTTGATTTGTTGCCATAATTACCCAAAGCGTATTTCCAAAAATAAGAAAAAGAAGATATTAACGGCTTTATAAACCCATAAGATTTAGAATAGCCATGATATACCTTAAGTTAATGCTATTTTGGTAAAAGTCCGGCACGTTTTAACAGTGCATCTGGTTGAGGCTCTTTCCCTCTAAATCTTTTATAAAGGGTCATTGGATGTTCGGTTCCACCTTTAGACAGAATATGCTCCCTGAATTTTTGTGCTATTTCTTTGCTGAATATGCCTTCTTCCAGGAAATATTCAAAGGTATCAGCATCCAACACTTCAGCCCATTTATAGGAATAATACCCGGCTGAATATCCTCCCTGGAATATATGTGAAAAAGAGGTGCTCATACAATTTTCAGCCACTTCAGGATAAAGTTTGGTTGGCTTAAATGCTGTGTCTTCATGAGATTTAACATTGCTGATATTTGTGGGGTCTATACCATGCCAACTCATGTCCAGCATTCCAAAACTTATTTGCCTTAGAGTAGCCATTCCTTCGTGGAAATTGGAGGCTTTTTTAATTTTTTCTATTAATTCCTGCGGAATTACCTCACCGGTTTCATAATGCCTCGCAAACAACTGAAGCGCTTCCGGTTCATAACACCAGTTTTCAAGTACCTGGCTTGGTAGCTCTACAAAATCCCAGAAAACGCTGGTGCCGGAAAGACTCGGATATTGTGTATCTGCAAGAATACCGTGTAAGGCGTGGCCAAATTCGTGAAACAGGGTGGTGACCTCGTTAAAAGTTAACAACGAGGGAGTATTTTTAGTGGGTTTCGTGAAATTACAAACAATGGAAATATGAGGCCGCTGATTTATATTTTCATATAAAAATTGTGGTCTGTAAACTGTCATCCAGGCACCGTCCCTTTTTCCGGGTCGCGGATGGAAATCGGCATAGAATAGTGCAATTTGTTCGTTTTTCCCGTCAATTACCTGATAGGTTTTTACATCGGGATGATATTTGTCAATATCAAACACTTCCCTGAACTGAAGGTCAAATAATTTATTGGAAACTTTAAATACTCCATCAATTACATTTTCCAGTTTAAAGTAGGGTTTCAATTTCTCGTCATCCAGTTCAAATAATTTCTGTTTTAACTTCTCGCCGTAAAAAGCTGCATCCCATTTTTCCAGCCTGTCTATAGGGTCAAGTTCCTTTGCAAATGCCTCAAGTTCTCCATATTCTTTTTCGGCGGCGGGTTTGGATTTTTCAAGCAGGTCCTGTAAGAAAGTTTCCACCTTTGCAGGGGTTTCAGCCATGCGTTCTTCCAATACGAATGCGGCATGATTTGGATATCCAAGAAGGTTTGCGCGTTTAAATCTTAAATTGGCAGTTTTAAGCACGATTTCTTGATTATCGAGATCATCTCCGTGAAAGCCTTTCGCGCCAAAAGCTAATGCCAATTCTCTTCTTAATTCCCTGTTTTCAGCATACTTCATAAAGGGGATATAACTAGGATATTCAAGAGTAAAGATCCAGCCTGCCTTATCTTTGGAAATTGCGACTTCTTTAGCCTCGTCTCTTACGCTTTGTGGCAAGCCTGCCAGGTCATTTTCATTTGTAATATGCAATTCGAACCTATTGGTTTCGGCTAAAACATTTTCTCCAAACTTTAGGCTAAGGGATGAAAGCTCTTTGTCAATTTCACGCAGTATAGTCTTTTTGTCTTCCGTGAGATTGGCACCATTCCGCGAAAAAGCCTTGTACTTTTTATCCAGCAGCATTTTTTGCTCGATGTTAAGGTCATAGGAGTTCCTTTCCATATAAACGGTCTTAACTTTCTCAAACAGCGATTTATTCAGAATAATATCATTCCTGAATTCAGAGAGCAGAGGAGAAACTTCTTGTGCAATTTTCTGTATCTCATCATTTGTTTCGGCGGAATTGAGATTGAAAAAAATATTGGTAACAAGATCCAGTTGCCTTCCTGAAAATTCCAGCGCTTCAATAGTGTTTGCAAAGGTTGGAGCCTGGGGGGATGATGATATAAGATCAATTTCTTCTCTGGCTATGTCGATGGCATGGAGGATTGCAGGTTTAAAATGCTCATTTTTAATTTTAGAAAAAGGAGCGGTTTCAAAAGTTTGCAACAGTGGATTCATAATATTTTATTTAGAAAATTTTAATGGGAAACTTGAATTTTAACGTATTTTGAAGATAAAGAATGCCTATTAATAGTTAATTACTTAAAAAATTGTATATTTCACCTTTATAAATGAATAACTAAAAGTTAAAAATAAAGTAGTTACAAATAGTTTAGATTAATATTTAGAATGGTTAATAAATTATAACTTTAAACAAAAAGTACTACTCACTAAGCCACGCCCTGCGTGGCTTTTTATTTTTTCATATTGGCTGCGCCTTCGATGACCTTCTGCTTTAAACCTTCTTTATATACAAGGATCTTATCTATCATGCATTTGTCTGTGGCTGCTATGATTTGAGCGGCCAGAATCCCGGCGTTTTTTGCCCCGTTAAGTGCCACGGTGGCCACGGGAACTCCACCCGGCATTTGTAATATGGATAGTACAGAATCCCAGCCATCAATGGAGTTGCTGGATTTTACCGGTACTCCAATAACGGGGAGGGGAGAGAGGGATGCAATCATACCCGGTAAATGGGCTGCTCCTCCTGCACCGGCTATAATAACATTGATTCCACGGGTATGGGCGTTTTTGCCATAATCGAATAATTTCTCAGGGGTGCGGTGCGCAGATACTATGTCAACTTCTACCTCAATATCAAAACCTTTTAAAATATCAATTGCTTCCTGCATTACGGGAAGATCGCTGGTGCTTCCCATTATTACTGCTACTTTACTCATAGTATTACTGGTTTATTAATGGAGAACATCCCCACGTAGATCTAAAATACTCTATTCGCTTATAACCCTTATTAAATTCTTTACCTCTTCTGCGATTTTTCTCGCTTCAGTAATATCTTTATTGATAATGGTCACATGCCCCATTTTTCTAAAGGGCCTTGTGATTTTTTTTCCATAGATGTGCGGCGTAACTCCCTGCACATTCATGATCTTATCAATATTTTTATAAACTACAGGTCCCGAATAATTTTCTTCTCCTGAAAGATTCACCATGATCCCTGCTACTTTACTTTCTGTGCTTCCTAACGGCAAATCTAAAATCGCCCTCACATGTTGCTCAAATTGATTGGTGTAACTTGCCTCTATACTATAATGGCCGCTATTGTGTGGTCTTGGGGCCACTTCGTTTACCAGGATCTCATCATCGTTTGTTTGGAACATCTCAACGGCCAGTAATCCTACATGGTCAAATGCCCGGGAAACATTTTCGGCAATTTTTCGGGCTTTTGTAGCAACTGAATCTTCAATTCTCGCGGGGCATATCACATATTCAACCTGATTGGCGGTGGGATGAAATTCCATTTCTACAACAGGGTAGCTTTTCATTTCTCCTGAAGGATTTCTTGCCACAATCACCGCAAGTTCATTTTTAAAAGGTACAAGATCCTCGGCTATACATGGTCCTTCAGGAATGTTTTGAAGATCCTCCAGGCTTTTTATAACCATAACCCCCCTGCCATCATATCCACCGGTGGTACTTTTCCATACAACGGGTAATTTAAGTTTCCCGGTATTTACGGCGTCAATAAAGTTATCTTTTCCTTCAAAATTTGAAAATGCTGCGGTAGGGATATTGTTGGAAGAAAAGAACTGTTTCTGTACAGATTTATCCTGAATTTTTTCCAGTGTTGCTGAAGAAGGAAAAACCTTAATTCCCTCTTTTTCCAATTGTTTTAAGGCCTCAATATTTACACCTTCAATTTCAAAAGTAACCAGGTCTGCTTTTCTTCCAAAATTAAGGACAGTTTCATAATCCATAAGATCCCCTTGCTCAAAATAATTGGCAGCTATTTTGCCCGGAGCTTCCTCACTGGGATCCAGCACAAGGGTGTGGATATCATATTTACGGGTTTCATAGAGCATCATTTTCCCCAATTGACCTCCACCTAAAATTCCCAATTTAAAATCTGAAGAAAAATAGTTGACCATATATTTACCGAATTTCCACAAAAATAATTTTTTAAGATGGAATGCCGAAGTATTCAGGGATAAATCGGTCAAATACTTAGAGCGCTGAAATGTTTAGATTCCTTATCTTTGAGCCTTTAAAATTAGTTACATTGATCCAACTGCACGATTTAAAGTTTGAACCATTTATTTCTGAAGAAATAATAACCGCTTCCATTGATAGAATGGCCCGGGAAATTAACAGCGAATTTAAAGATAAAAACCCCGTTTTTCTTGGTGTTCTTAATGGGGCATTTATGGTGGCTTCTGAAATTATAAAGAGATTTGAAGGGAATTGCGAAGTTACTTTTGTTAAACTTGGTTCATATGAAGGTACTTCAACCTCCGGGAATGTGGAGACCCTAATTGGATTAAGTCATAGTCTTGAAGGCCGGGAGGTAGTAGTAATCGAGGATATAGTGGATACCGGAAATACGCTGGCTGCAATAGACAGGATATTAAAAAGTAAAAAAGTGGCGGGGTATAAGATTTCGAAGCTTTTCTTTAAACCGGACGCTTATAAAAAGAACTATAAGATCGATTATACAGGTATGGAGATCCCCAATGATTTTATTGTGGGATATGGTTTGGATTATGATGGCCTTGGACGTAACCTCACTCAAATTTATAAACTTAAACAAGAGAGCATGACGAATTTGGTATTGTTTGGCCCTCCCGGTGCGGGAAAGGGAACCCAGGCAACAGTCTTAAAAGAAAAATATCAATTGATACATATTTCTACCGGAGATGTTTTTAGGTATAATATAAAAAATGAAACCGAACTTGGGCGCAATGCAAAATCTTTCATGGATAAAGGCCACCTGGTGCCGGATGATGTGACTATAAAGATGCTCGAAGCTGAAGTGGATAAAAATCCGGATGCTAAAGGATTTATTTTTGATGGTTTCCCAAGAACTGCTGCTCAGGCAGAGGCTTTGGCAAATCTTATGTCAAAGAAGAATACCGAAGTTTCGGCTATGATAGCTTTAGAAGTTGATGATGAGGTTCTGGTAGAGCGACTGTTGGGAAGGGGAAAAACTTCCGGCCGTGCTGATGATGCAGATGAATCCATTATTAGGAACAGGATTAAAGTTTATTATGAGGAGACTGCCATTTTAAAACAATATTACCTCAAAGAGGATAAATATTTTGGAGTAAATGGAGTAGGTAGCGTAGAAGAAATTACGCAACGCATTAGTGATGTTATTGATGATTTACAGGGAAAATAAACTCTGTAAAAGTTTATCAAAACATACTTAAAATTGTAAATAAAAACTGCTTTTTAAGCAGGTAAATAAGGGAAAATGACTGAAGGGAATTTTGTTGATTACGTTAAAATACATGTGGCTTCCGGAAAAGGAGGGCAGGGTTCTGCGCATTTGCGTCGCGAGAAATACGTTGCTAAAGGTGGACCCGATGGGGGAGATGGTGGACGTGGAGGACATGTGATTTTGAAAGGAAATAAAAATCTCTGGACCTTATTTCATTTGAAATTTAAACGACACGTTCGTGCTGAACATGGAGAGCACGGTAGTAAACAAACCAGTACCGGTGCTGATGGGGCCGATCAATATATTGAAGTGCCATTAGGAACTGTTGTAAGAGATACTGAGACCCAGGAGATCCTTCACGAGATCACAGAGGATGGCCAGGAAATAATTGTTGCCAAAGGAGGAAAAGGAGGGCAGGGGAATGCCCACTTTAAAACTGCAACCAATCAAACTCCAAGATATGCCCAACCCGGTATGGAAGGTGAAGAGGTTGACGTAACCCTGGAACTTAAGATCCTTGCAGATGTAGGTCTTGTAGGATTTCCAAATGCAGGTAAGTCTACCTTACTTTCTGTAATTACAGCTGCAAAGCCAAAGATTGCCGATTATGAATTTACCACCCTGAAGCCAAATTTAGGAATTGTGGAATACCGCGATTATCAAACTTTTGTGGTAGCAGATATTCCTGGAATTATCGAAGGTGCAGCAGAAGGAAAAGGCATAGGCCATCGCTTTTTAAGGCATATTGAGCGGAACTCTACTTTGTTATTTTTAATTCCTGCAGATGCACCAGATATCGCTAAACAGTACGAGATCCTGCTCGATGAGTTAAGACGCTATAACCCTGAAATGCTTGACAAAGACCGTTTGGTGGCAATTTCTAAAAGCGATATGCTGGATGAGGAATTAAAAGCTGAGCTTAAAGCGGAACTGGATGAGAAACTCAATGCTCCCTATATGTTTATTTCAGCAGTAGCCCAGCAGGGATTAACTCAACTGAAAGATAAACTTTGGGAAATGCTCAACAGGTAAGCTGTTTAAATCTTGTTAATCAGTAAAGTCCCGGGATGATTTTTGTGTAACTTTAATAAAAATCATCTTATGAAATTTTCAAAATATATTCTGGTTTACATCTTAGCGGTCTCATGTAATACGCCGCAAGCGGTTTATGACTATGACGAAAAGGTAAATTTCACCGCGATAAATACCTATCAGATCTATCCGGATCTCGATACCAAACTTAACCAACTGGACGATCAAAGGATCATTTCTATCCTTAATGAAAAATTGGCTCAAAAGGGGCTAAATACTTCAGAGGATCCGAAGATCTATGTGAACTTTTATTCCTCGACTTATGAAACTCCCAGTCGAAATACATTGGGTGTTGGAGTAGGAGGTAGTGGCCGGAATGTTGGAGTTGGAGTTTCCGGCGGAATTCCATTAGGTGGGCCAGAAACTTACTTGCGATTAACGTTGGATTTTATTGATGTGGAAAATGATGCCCTAATTTGGCAAGCACAAGTTGAAGGACTTTTTAATAACAGCTCCACTCCTCAAAAGAGAGAAGAAAGCTTACGGGTAATGATAGAAAAGGCTCTTAAGGGTTATCCTCCTAAAAAGTAAATCTCACATTTCTTTCTGTTCAATGATTACAATTCTCTTTATCTTGGTGAAATTTACAAGCTTTAGGGTGAAAGATTTAGTGCCCCATTTGGTCTATTATTAAAAGATCATTGTAATCCCCCGCTATTTTATGTATGGGTCTTACATGGTTGCTGCAAGCCCACCACAACTTCAAATTACCTCTACTTATGCTGTTTCATAGAGGTAGACCACCACTGGAATATTGTTTCTAAAATGAAGTAAAGGGTTGTGAAGAATGAACCACACACCGCCCAATGTTTTCCCTCTGTTCTATACCCAGCTCAAATACCTATTAAAATCAAAAAAGCCCCGGTTTCCCGGGGCTTTTTCTTTGGTTGGTTAGTTAGTTACAAACGTTAATTCATTATTGTGAACTCACTACGTCTGTTCCTTGCGTATTGCTCGCTGGTACATCCTGTAGGTCGTGTACAATCATTTAATGGCATTGATTCACCAAATCCTTTAGAGGTTAGACGTTCTCTTTCTATTCCCTGGCTTACAAGGTATTCAAGAGTTGCTGCTGCACGTCTTTCTGAAAGAGCCATATTGTATTTGTCAGATCCTCTTGCATCTGCATGAGATCCAATTTCTATCTCAAGAGTTGGGTATTTCTTCATAATGTCTACCACTTTATTAAGAGTAACTTTAGACTCTTCTTTAATTGTAGATTTATCAAAGTCGAAATAAATATTTCCAACATCTCTTAATTGCTGTCTTCCAGTTTCGGTATTGGTTTCTCTTTCATCAATTTCAACAACAGGAGGAGTATAATCTTCTCTTGAGAAGTTGTACAAATTATCTGTACCTCTTCTGTTGGAAGCAAACCATCCTTCATTTTGATCTTCACGAATCACGAAAGCGAAATCATCATTGGCACTGTTAATTGAAGTTCCAAGGTTTTTTGCTTCTGAAAAATCCCCTTCAGTACTGTAGATATCAAGATTTCCAAATCCCTGGTGTCCATCTGAAGAAAAGTATAAAACGTTTTCTTCACTAATAAAAGGGAATTGTTCTCTGTGAGCAGTGTTTACTCCCGGACCAAGATTTCTTGGAGTACCGTAAGTACCATCTTCATTAATGTCTACTACATACAAGTCAAAAGAACCTAATGAACCTGGCATATCACTCGCAAAGTATAACTGTTTCCCATCTGCACTTAGGCTTGGGTGTTCAGTAGAATAATCTTCACTTGTAAAAGGCAGCGCTTCAATATTTGTCCAGTTACCATCTACATTTTGAGCACGGTAAATTCTAATGTGTGCTACTCTTTCGTCATCCTCATTTTTCACTCTTTTATCATTGGTACGATCAAAATACATTGTCATTCCGTCCTTGCTAAAAGTAGCTGAACTCTCGTGAGTATCTGTATTGATCGCTCCGGGAAAAAGAACGATGTTTGATAACTGTCCGTCATCATCCACATCTGCAGTGTAAAGATCCAGCATTGGTTTTTTATTCCATGGGTAAATAGGTCTTTCCATATTTCTAGTAGAGGAAAATGTAACCTTATCTCCATAGTAACCAATTCCAAAATCGGCAGAGGCTGCATTGTTCATTACCTGATTAGTGGTATAAACGTGAGAAACAGTAGTGTCCATTTCCTTGCGGAACTCTTCAAAGTTAAAGTCCTTCCCGTAGTATTCACTGAAGTACTTATCTGCTTCTTTAGAATTATTAGCTCCCATCAAAGCATGAGCATATCTGAATTTGTATTGAGATTCAACTTCAGCAGCATGTCTAAGGAAAAGCACCTGGTAAACCTCGGCAGCATTCTCCATTTGATTGGTATAGAAATATGCATCA
>CAXAZV010000073.1:0-12647 GCA_963973375.1 uncultured Antarcticibacterium sp. | reverse complement strand
CCTCACTTAATAATGAATTATTCAATTCTATTATAGTGGAGTTACATGCTACTATTATTGGAGCAATCTCTCCTGAATTAGCGTCTTCGGTGGCAATAACATTAATTGTTACTACTGTAGTTGTACAATCTTCACTCGAGGTAAAAGTTGTTCTAAAAGTTCCAACTGGACTGTTTTCGTATTGCTCTACTAAGGATTCAAAGCTAGGAAAGAAGGTTCCACCTACCACATTGCCCAGTATATTTCTATAAAACTCCTCAAAATCTTCTGCAGTAGGATTTGGAAGAATTTGGGAAGAACATACCTCGATAGAAATCGGAGTGTTCTCGGTAGTATCATTTAAAATAACCTCAACTTCAACTCTATCTATAGCCTGAGTTTCACAAGGAGGGAATGGACTTCCTCTTTCATTTACTACCTGGGCAGCAAAATAAGATTCTCCATTAAGAAGTTGGGTGTTATCAGATAGAGGAGAATTTGCAGTTTGTGACCTATACCATCTAATAGCCTGCGTGTCATCATAAGTTCCTACAGCTACAAGATCGGCAACAGTTGCATTCTGGCAAAATGTCTGTACTGCCTCGGCAATAGGAGCTTCTATTTGATTTGGGTTGAAACCAACCGCTACCCTAAATGATGGGCAAGGTTCTGCATTAGGTTCTCCTGGGTTAATTGGTACCTGACCTACAAAATAGCTAGAGCCGGTATTAAGTTGTGCATTTAATAGTGGTTCGGTAGATTCCTCTGTAGCATAAACCTCAATTCTATAATTATCAATAGGTGTAAATAATTCAGCCAAATTAGTAGAATTAAAAGTGGCAGGAGTACACGTAGTAAATTCAAAACCGCTAACGATACTATTCGTTATTTTATTGGCAGGTCGCGGAGCATTATTTACTGTAACCGTTATTGGTATTCTAATACAGTCTCTGGAGGTTGAACCCGCATAATAAGTTATTCCATCGGTTAATAATTCCGAATCTGGAATTGCCTGTGTATCATTAGTTGTGTCACTGGTTTGAAAAATGGCGTCTCCATCTGTATCAATATCCCCAACTGTTTGGAGATAACAGAAAGTCTGCTCAGAGGGAGTGGTTGTTTCTCCTTCCGTGGGGCAGGTTTGCCCATACGAGGGCAAAGTTCCGGTTAATAAAATAAGGGCAAAAAGGAGCATAGGTAGTCCTCTCTTTCCTAAAGTAAAATTTTGCATAGGCTAGGTGTTAAATTTGACATTAATAAAATTCGTTGTGAGGTAGCCATTATAGGCTACACAAATATTGCAATAATTTTCAACAATAGCGGTGCATTTAAGCATTAATTTAACATACACTACCAAAGTAGTTAATGTTTAGTTAATTCACAAAACATTTATCCCAATACTGGGAAATCTGCTTAAAATGGCATACTGCTTCCCACCTTACATTTTTCCCTATTGTTCGTGAGATAAAAATTTTCCCAAGGGGATATATTAATAATAATTTTATTTCTATTTATATGAAAATCTGCCCCTTAATACTACGGTTGTTTGTTAGCTATTTAGCTCCGGCTCAAACTGCACTTTCCACTGCCTATCGACATTTAAAGGCTAACGAAACCCACCGGGCAAAAGCGGTTCTTAACGAATATCTTGAGTCAAATCCAAATGACCTAAAAGGAATTTCCTTATTAGGGGATATCGCAGTATTTGAAAATAAATATGATGCAGCCCTTTCCCATTATAAATTATTACTTGCTTCAAATGCTGAAAGTGCCGATTATAATTTTAAATATGGAGGTGCCCTGGGACTCAAAGCGTTAAATGTTTCCAAATTTCAGGCGATGGTTTATGTTCCTGAAATCAAAAAACATCTTGAAAAAGCTGCAAACCTTGATGCCAACCATATAAAATCCAGACGGGCCCTTGTAGAATTATACTTGCAATTACCGGGCATTTTTGGAGGTAGTACTACAAAAGCGAGGCAATATGCTGAGGAATTGAAAAAAATAAGTCCGCGAGATGGCTTGATCTCACAAGGGTTTATTTAAAAGAAGGCGGCGATCAAAAGGCAGCAAAATCACTTTTTATAAAGGCCTTTTCTCATATGGAGGCGCCCGATTCAAATCCCGAAAATAATTATCTCAATTATGAAATGGGGAAAATTGCGGCGGAAAATAATATAGAATTATCAAAAGGTTTGGAATTTCTGGATTTTTATATAAGAAATTATAACTACAGAGATATACATTCCTTAGAGTGGGCCTATTATAGAAAAGCCCAGATCCAGGCACACCTTAGAAATAAAATTGAAGCTCAAAAATTAATTAATAAGGCAATTAGTTTACGGGATAATTTTGAAGAAGCAAAATTGGAAAAAAAGAAGATTCAGCAGCTCTAAAGTATTTAAAAACTGACGGCAGATTGGGTTTCTAATTATTTATATTTGCCCAAATTTAGATCTAATGAAGCTTCATTTTATAGCTATTGGAGGTAGTGCTATGCACAATCTCGCAATTGCCCTGCAGGAAAAAGGTTATCACATAACTGGAAGTGATGACGCTATTTATGAGCCATCCCGCTCCCGCCTTTCCAAACACTCCCTACTTCCTGAAGAAATGGGTTGGTTTCCCGAAAAAATTGACGCTTCTCTTGATGCGGTAGTGTTGGGAATGCACGCCCGTGAGAATAACCCCGAAATGCTTAAAGCACGGGAGCTTGGAATAAAAATATATTCTTATCCTGAATTCCTTTTTGAACAATCAAAAAACAAGACGAGGGTTGTAATTGCAGGTTCCCACGGAAAAACAACTGTTACATCTATGATTCTGCATGTACTGAATTATAATGATAGGCAGGTGGATTATATGGTAGGGGCCCAGCTGGAAGGTTTTGAGAATATGGTACAACTTACAGAGGATAACGATTTTATTTTATTAGAAGGTGATGAGTATTTATCCTCAGCCATAGACCGCAGGCCCAAATTTCATTTATACCAGCCTAATATAGCACTGCTTACCGGAATTGCCTGGGACCATATTAACGTATTTCCAACTTTCGAAAATTATGTGGAGCAGTTCAGGATCTTTATAGATTCAATTGTAAGTGGAGGGATACTGGTTTATAATGAGGAGGATAATGAACTCGTTAAACTGGTTGAAGAAACAACAAACCAAATTAGAAAACACCCTTATACCACCCCAGATTATAAAATCCAAAATAACGTAACGGTCTTGGATACCCCAGAGGGTGATTTAACTCTGGAAATTGTTGGATCACATAACATGAGCAACCTTGCCGGAGCAAAATGGATATGCCAACATATGGGGGTAGATGAAGATGATTTTTATGAGGCCATGGCAAGTTTCAAGGGAGCATCCAAGCGGCTTGAAAAAATTGCTGAAAAAGAAAATACCCTGGTATATAAAGATTTTGCCCATAGCCCTTCCAAAGTAATCGCAACTACCCGTGCAGTGAGGGAGCAGTATCCCCTTAGAAAACTATTTGCCTGCCTGGAGCTCCATACCTTTAGCAGTCTTTCACCCCAATTTTTAAGTCAGTATAAGAATAGTCTGGATCTTGCAAATGAGGCCATTGTTTTTTATTCTGCGGAAGCACTGGAACAAAAAAAGATGTCACCAATTTCAGAAGAGTCTATCAGGGAGGCTTTTCAAAGTGAAAGTTTAAATGTAATTACAGATGCTGCAGAATTTCAAAAATACCTGCAGCAGCTTCAGTATGAAAATGCCGTTTTACTGCTTATGAGTAGCGGAACCTTTGGAGGTCTTGATTATGAGCAAATTAAATCTTGGATCTAAGGGTAATTTTATGAAGGTTTTGGGTTTTTAGAATTATTTTTTTCAACCCTGTTTTTTATCTTTAGCAGTAAAGCAGCTGTATGGATAATGAAAAAAAGTCTTTTTCAATTAAAAACTGGGCCTCCGGAGACCAACCAAGAGAAAAACTCATATCTAAAGGAAAATTGGCATTGAGTGATGCCGAGTTAATCGCAATCCTTATTGGTACCGGTAACACTAAAGAAAGCGCAGTAGAGCTTAGTAAAAGGATCCTTTCAAGTACCGGAAACAATTTAAATCTTTTGGGAAAGCTTTCCCTGCAGCAACTTACCAAATTCAAGGGGATAGGTGAAGCCAAAGCGGTTAGCATTATTGCGGCTATGGAACTTGGCCGTCGCCGTAGAACAGAGGAAGCAATAGAAAAAGTGAAGATCACCTCCAGCAATTCGGTTTTTGAGTTGCTTCAACCTTTAATTGGCGAGCTGGATCATGAAGAATTCTGGATTCTCTATTTGAATAATTCCAACAAGATCATTGAAAAATTCCAGATAAGTAAGGGCGGTATAACCGGTACTTTGGTAGATGTGCGTATCACCCTGCGCAAGGCGCTTGAACTTGGGGCGGTTTCTATAATTCTTGCCCACAATCACCCTTCGGGTAATTTAAATCCTAGTGAGGCAGATAAGCAACTCACCAAAAAATTAAAATCTGCCAGTGAAAGTCTGGATATA
The DNA here is from genome assembly GCA_963973375.1 of uncultured Antarcticibacterium sp. Taxonomy (GTDB): domain Bacteria; phylum Bacteroidota; class Bacteroidia; order Flavobacteriales; family Flavobacteriaceae; genus Gillisia. Next base: position 8,145 of record CAXAZV010000073.1, on the reverse strand, counting down.
AAAGTCCTTGACCATCTTATAGTGACTGAAAAATCCTATTTTAGCTTTGCCGATGAAGGGTTGTTATAATTACACATAAGATGCTTTTAATATATACTCCCAAAGTTACTTCCCGCATAATTTATGTTTTCAAACATGTATGCACCCATATTTTGGGACTTGACCTAAAATTTACAACCAAGATCGAAGAATTTATCGCCCATGAAGGCGTCAAATTTTCCTACGGAAGAAAGCGATTGGGCAATGAGCTTTTTGTGCAAAATGTAGATTTACTCCTGGAACAAGGTTTAAGTGATCTGGATATAAAAGTTCAGAAGTGGGAAGATACCAAGTGCTTTTTTGCGGTTTCAGAAAATAGCGATCTGCCATTTGATATTTTTGCGGCATCTTTTTTCCTTCTTTCAAGATATGAGGAATATTTACCACACGTAAAAGACGATTTTGGAAGGTTTCCTTCTTCTGAAAGTCTTGCTTATAAAAAAGGATTTTTAAAGCAGCCTGTAGTAGATATTTGGGCATATAAATTCAAAAGACTTTTAAAAGACAGATTCCCTGATATCGAATTCAGGACCCGGACCTATCAAACCGTAAACATAATATCTGTAAGTCATGTGTTTAATTTCAAAAACAAAGGTTTTTTAAGAAGCCTTTCAGGTACTGTGATAGATTTAGTAAACTTAAAACTTACCCGGGTGATGGATAGGTTTAAAGTGCTGCTAAAATTAAAAAAAGACCCTTACAACGTATTTGATGAACTAATTTACTTTATTAAAGAATATAAGACCAAAATGGTTTTTATGTTTCAGCTTAGCGATTATAACTCTTATGATAAGAATATTAATTATAACAGGCAAAATTACAGTTCAATCATAAAATATGTTGCAGATTATTCTCAGGTTGGGCTCAGGCTTGGTTATTTTGCGGTTTTGGAAGAGAATGTTTTAAAAAGGGAAAAAAAACGGTTTGAAAATATTATTCATGGCCCATTGCAAAATGTAATAAATCCCAAATACAACCTTATGCTGCCACTGCATTATGGTTACCTAAATGAACTAGAAATTTCCAACGATTTCTCTATGGGTTTTCCTGAATCTATTGGTTTTAGGGCTGGAACTGGAACCTCCTTTTTATTTTATGATATTAATATGGAAGTTACCACACCCCTTACTATTCACCCCTACGTTTTTCATACCCAGCTTTGCCACACGGGAAATGCGGTTGATCTTGAAAAAACCATTGAAGTTCTTATTGCCGAATTAAAAAAAGTAGATGGTACTTTTCGTTCAGTTTTTAAGAACAGGGATTTTTCTGAATATTCCAACCCCGCCTACTTCTACACATTATTAAAACAGATCAATGAAATTCAGTAATATTCAGCATATTTACTTTGATCTTGATCATACCCTGTGGGATTTTGACAAGAATTCGGCACTTACCTTTGAAACCATATTCCAAAAGGAAAATCTTGAAATTGATCTTTCCTGTTTTCTTGAGGCGTATGTGCCTATAAATGAAAATTACTGGAAGCTTTACCGGGAAGATCAAATATCAAAAGAGTCCTTGCGTACAGGCCGCTTAAAAGATTGTTTTGAGGTGCTTAATGTTCCTGTATCTCCTGTGATAATCGAAAATTTGTCCAACCGCTATATAGAATTTTTACCCGGCTTTAATAATTTGCTTGAAGATACGGTAGAAGTACTCCAATATCTTCAACCTAAGTACCAATTGCATATAATTACAAACGGGTTTGAGGAAGTTCAAAATACAAAAATGGTGAATGCTCAAATTTCCACTTTTTTTAAGACAGTAACTACTTCTGAAGAAGCCGGGGTGAAGAAACCACATCCTTTGATTTTTAACAAAGCGATGGAGAAATCCAATGCTATACCAGCCAATAGTCTTATGATAGGAGATAGTTATGAGGCCGATATTTTGGGAGCTCAAAAAGCCGGCATGCAATCCTTATTTTTTGATTATTACGGAAAGGAAATGGACTCGCAAACTCCTCGAATTCAAAAGTTAAAAGAGTTGCTGGATTGTTTATAGCAATAAAGAATTCTTAACTTCGTTTCCCTAAAAGGAATCAATCCCACTATGCGCATCAAAACTGTTCTATATCTGGCCTTAGCCTTCCTATTCTTCATGGGGAATGTTTCGTGTATGAAAGATATAGATTTTGATCAGGCTGGTGAAATTACGATGCAGCCGGAGATTCAAACAGATCTTTTAATATTTGAGGTTGATCAGAAGGATTTTGTTGATCCTGTAACCAATAGCTCAAAACAAATAATAAGGGATACTGTACGCCTCGAATTTCTGGATGACAGTTATATACAGGATGATCTCGAGCAGGTGGAGTTCAGTTTTAAATATCGCAATGCTTTTTCCCAGGGTTTTTTCAATAAAATTTCTTTTCTTTCAGAAAATAATGCACTTCAACACCAGGTTTCTTTTTATATTGGGGGAGGATCTTCCGGGAATCCCGCGGTTACCGAAAAAATTGAATTGATAGGGCCGGATAGGATTCAGGTAATAAAAAGGTCTATTAAAATGGTAGTTGAAATAGAGGTGCTGCCCAATAATGAACCATTTTCTGGGAAACTCAATTTTGAATCTAAGGGATTGTTCTCTTTTCAATTTTAGCGCATGAGATTATTTTTTACCCTGGCGGTTTTCGTAATAGTATCTCATAGCCAGGGCCAAAATAAACAACTTCTTTACAACGTCAACGGGTTGCCTCAAACCTTGTTGCTTAATCCGGGTGCCAATATAGATTTTGATGGTCACGTGGGGCTTCCTTTTTTTTCCGGGATTCACTTTGCTGTTGGCTCATCTGGTGTTACCGCTTATGATGTATTTGAAGATTCTCCCAACATCAATCAGCGTATAACCAATACCATGCGCCGGCTTACACATAAAGATTATTTTACCCTTCATCAACAACTGGAGATCTTCTCCCTGGGCTGGAAATGGGGAAGGGATAAATATATTTCAACAGGAATATATCAGGAAGCCGATGCGTTCTCATACTTTCCGAAGGATCCCGCAATCCTGGCCAGAGAGGGTAATAAAGATTATATAGGCGTTCCATTTGATTTTTCACACGTATCCTTTACAGGAGAGGTTTTAACAGTATATCACATTGGTCTTAATCGAAAAATGGATGACCGCATTACTGTGGGTGCCAGGCTAAAACTTTACTCCGGGATTTTTAATGTGGAAAGTGTGAATAACACAGGGACATTCTTAACCATTAATACTCCTGACGGTCCCAATTATTACCGGCATTTTGCCAATGATGTTGATATAAGGGTGAACACCTCCGGCTTTGCTTCTTTGCGGGATAATAATACAACGGTGCAGGAGGCCACAAAGGACTTGATTGGAAGGGCGTTTTTTGGAGGAAATGTTGGAGTAGGGGTAGATATGGGTGGTACGTATAAGGTAAGGGATAATATTGTAATAAGCGGCTCAGTGCTTGACCTTGGGCTTATGTGGCAACGCGATGATGTTGAAAATTACACTTATAAGGGAAGTTACCAAACAGATGGTCTGGAACCCCTTTTTCCGGAGTTAGGGCCAGATGGTAAAGCAATTCCGTATTGGGATATTTTTGAAGATGATGTAGACCGCAATCTGGTAGATGAGACCTTACAAGAGTCCTATGTTACCTGGCGGCCATTTAAAATGAATGCGGCGGTAGAATTTATCTTTGGGGAAACATTTATCCCCTGTGATTACCGGGTTGAAACCAATAGAAAACATCACAGTAAACTGGGGGTTCATCTTTTTGGGATAAAAAGACCGCAGGATGTCAAATTCGCTCTTACCACCTATTATGACAGGAAATTTAATTCCAATCTAAGAATGAAAGTTTCCTATACACTGGATGATTATTCCTTTTCCAATGTTGGATTGTTGCTATCTACTCGGTTAAAGAGTTTTAATTTTTACCTTGCAGCCGATAATTTAATTGGTTATTTTAACCTTGCCAAATCCAATTACCAATCGGTACAACTTGGTTTCCAATTTATAATAAATAAAAAATGAAAAAATTTATAACCTTCATATTTCTGTTTATGGGTATTTTTATATCAAAGGCTCAGGATCTTAATTCTTATCGTTTTGTCGTGGTGCCCGAAAAATTTGAATTCCAAAAAGAACCGAATCAATATGAGTTAAATTCACTAGCAAAATTCCTGTTTGAAAAACATGGTTTTGAGGCCTTTATAGAAGGGGAGGACATGCCTTTGGTATTTGTGCAGAATAGGTGTGAGGGTCTGTTTGCCAATGTGGCTAATGAGTCGGGATTATTTCGTACCCGTCTGGTTTTGACTCTCAAAGATTGTAATAATAGGGTAGTATATACTTCTCCTGAAGGCACTAGTAGGGAGAAGGATTTTCAAACCGCTTTCCATGAGGCCTTGCGCAATGCATTCAGTCCTCTGGGAAACCTTAATTATAATTATAAGGAGGCCATAGTCTCAGGAAGACCGGAAATTAACCGAATTGAGGAAAGTGAAACCGTAATAGTAGAGGTAATACCACAAGTTGATACAATCCCACAGATTCCTGTTCCAACAGAAGCTAAAGTTGATCTCAAACCCGATGTAAAAGCATCGGTTGAAAAAACTCCTGCAGGAAACCTAAATTTTACCAAAGAAGGTATTTCCTTTTTCCTCGAACAAACCTCTAGTGGGTATAGTTTCTTTCAAAAAGATATGGCTGAACCCTTTGCAGCGCTTATTAAATCTTCTGCAGGGAATAATTTTATTTATTCCTCTATTACTTCCAAAGGAATGGCACATTTTGATGAAAAAGGGAATCTTATTGTAGAGGTTCTCAATCCGCAGTCCAATACCCTTGAAACAGTTTTATATAAAGTGCAGCCCTAATAACCATATTTGTTTTTCCAGCGTTTTTTCAAAAATTCCCGTTGTGCCTGCTCTCGTTGATTATTTCCAGGTGAATATAAGGTGGTGTTTTTAATCTCCTCCGGTAAGAACTCTGCATCTGCAAAGTTATTCTCATAATTATGCGCATACTGGTAGTTATCCCCATATCCCAGGTCCTTCATTAATTTGGTTGGTGCGTTTCTTATAGGCAAAGGTACCGGCAGGTTTCCTGTTTTCTTCACCAGACTTTGGGCCTGGTTTATTGCTATATACGAGGCATTGCTTTTTGGTGAGGTAGCCAGGTAGATCACACACTGGCTTAAAATTATTCTCGATTCAGGAAATCCTATTGTGGTTACAGCCTGGAAGGTGTTATTAGCAATAACCAAAGCCGTAGGATTTGCATTCCCTATATCTTCACTCGCCAGAATAAGAAGGCGACGGGCAATGAACTTCACATCTTCACCTCCCTCAATCATTCTTGCCAACCAATAGACCGCCGCATTGGGGTCACTGCCACGTATAGACTTTATAAATGCCGAAACAATGTCATAATGCTGTTCTCCCGTTTTGTCATATAAAACAGTGTTTTGCTGCACCTGCTCCAGCACCATCTCGTTGGTGATTTCAACGGGTGATCCCGCTGAAGTTACAAGCAACTCAAAAATGTTCAATAGTTTCCTGGCATCCCCTCCGCTTAGGCGTAGAAGGGCCTCGGTTTCAGTTAGAATAACATCTTTTTGTTTTATATAGGGATCTTCCTTCATAGCTCTGTGCAGCAAAGCTATCAGATCTTCTTTTGTAAATGGTTTAAGAATATAGACCTGGCAACGGGACAAGAGGGCAGAAATCACCTCAAAACTTGGATTTTCAGTAGTGGCTCCAATCAAGGTTACCCAACCTTTTTCCACAGCACCTAGCAATGAATCCTGTTGCGATTTACTAAAGCGGTGGATCTCATCTATGAATAAAATGGGGTTTTTGGTGGTAAAAAGTCCATCGTTCTTTTTGGCCCGGTCAATTACGTCCCTTACATCTTTCACCCCACTGCTTACCGCGCTTAGGGTATAAAACGGCCTGCCACTTTCAGTGGCTATTATGTTGGCAAGTGTAGTTTTACCCACGCCCGGGGGACCCCATAAAATTAAAGAGGGGATTGTTCCGCTATTAATTTGACGGTGCAAAGCTCCTTTAGGTCCAATTAAATGTTGCTGACTTAAATAGTCTTCAATTTTTTTTGGTCTTAACCGTTCTGCCAATGGTTCATTCATATTACAAAGGTAGTTATAAGCATAGAATTTTTTGTCTGTAAATTATTTCCGAAATTTCCAATTGCCATTTTGTCGTGGAAAATTTTATAGCACGGGTTTTGCCTTTACTTACTACAGGAGAGCTATTAGGAAGCTTTTAATTGCTTAAATTTATTAAAGAAATAAATATTTTGAAACCATCGCAGCCATTTACATTTTCTCCTGGGGTTATAGGGTATCCTATATTCTTTGTGCTTTCTATATGGCTGGTGTTCTGGTTTGAGATACGGTTTGGTTTTGATTTTAATTATCTGGGAGTGAGACCCAGAACAGGCTTGGGTTTAAGAGGGGTAATTTTTTCTCCTTTTATACATTCAGATATTAAACATTTGTTCAATAACACCATACCGCTCTTTGTGCTTTCTATGGCCTTGTTTTATTTCTATCGGAAAATAAGCTGGCGAGTTTTATTGCTTGGGCTGCTGTTAACAGGATTTCTAACATGGGTCATTGGCCGGCCTGCAAATCATATTGGGGCAAGTGGGATCATATATTTACTTGCTTCTTTTCTTTTCTTCAAAGGAATATTTTCAAGGTATTACAGGCTTATTGCTATTTCCTTTGTGGTGGTCTTCCTGTATGGAGGATTGTTGTGGTTTGTTGTTCCCGTTGAACCCGGGATCTCATGGGAGGGCCATTTGTCAGGACTCTTGGTAGGATTGGTATTTGCTTTTATTTATAAACAGGATATCGCCCAACCCCCAAAGTATGAATGGGAAAAACCAGATTATAATCATGAAGAGGATCCGTTTATGAAGCATTTTGATGAAAACGGAAATTTTATTGAAAAACTCCCGGAACCTGAAATGGAACTCCCGGAGGAAGATAATAATAACGATAAATTGTTATATCAGTATATCTATAAAAGATCTCCGGAAAAAGGTGAGGATTAATGGCAGGGGAAATTAACCCTTTTCACAATCTACAATCTACAGTCTATAGTCTAGCTTCTGCCTACAACCTTTGCCGTACAATTTCATATAAGAATGCGCCGCAGGCTACTGATACGTTCAGCGAAGCAATTGTTCCATACATAGGAAGCTTCACTTTTTGGTCTGCAAGTTTTAATACGGAAGGGTTAACGCCCTTTTCTTCACTTCCCATTACGAGGGCGGTGGGTTGAGTAAAATCGACAGCGTAAAGAGAGGTTTCGGTCTTTTCTGAAGCAGCAACAATTTTTATCCCTGAAGCCTGAAGATAATAAATGGCATCTTTGATATGGCTTACTTTTACAAGTGGAATATTAAATACTGCCCCTGCTGAAGTCTTAACAGTATCGGCATTTACGGGTGCACCTCCTTTATTTTGAACTATAATAGCATGAACGCCGGTACATTCTGCGGTACGTATGATAGCGCCAAAGTTACGGGCATCTGTGATTTGGTCTAGTAAAAGGAAAAGGGGAGTTTTTGTCTCATCCTCAAGTATTTCCTGCACAACTTCCTCAAGCTCCCTGAATTTAACAGGAGAGATCTTTGCAACTACACCCTGATGGTTACCGTTTGAAAGTTTATTGAGTTTTTCAATAGGAACATAGGAAAGGTTATAGCCCCGTTTTCCCATAATTTGCAGTAGCTCCATAAACAGGGGGCCCGAAAGGCCTTTTTGAATATAGATCTTATCAATATTCTTTCCGCTTTGAATCGCTTCTATTACAGTGCGTATCCCAAAAATTGTCAAATTATCCTCCATATGTGCAAAGATAGGTTTTTAGGAATTTTGTTAGGTAGGCTAGTTGGTAATATTTGTGTTCTATTTTTAAAGGGTACAGTTTAGTTTCTTTAACCAATAAAAAAAGGCTGCCTTTTTGGGCAGCCTTTTAAGGTATTATGAAAATACAATGTTAGTCAACATCCCAGAAAACAGGAGTTTGTTGTTCATCACCACCAATGGCAGATGATGCATCATTGTAATTGTCAACGTTTAAGTTTTGCTCATTC
>CAXAZV010000072.1:0-12795 GCA_963973375.1 uncultured Antarcticibacterium sp. | reverse complement strand
ATTGATCCATATGTAAATATGGTATACATATCCGGTTGGGGTTTTAATTTTAATACCGGGGCCCGTCTTAATATTCATAGTGAATATGGAAGCCACCTGGTTTATAATATTAATCCTTCATACACTCACGCTCTAAGCGAAGGTTACTTGAAGGCCTTAGCCTCTTATGGGACGGCGTATATTACCCCTTCACTTTACCAATTATATGATCCCGTTTACGGAAATCCCGATCTTAAGCCGGAAAGTAGTGGTACGCTGGAGTTGGGAATGGAATTAGATTGGAAAGATTTTCGAATAAGCGGAGTTTACTTTGAAAGAAAAACTCAGAATTTTGTTGATTTTGTAACCATAGATGCTGAAAATTTTCTTTCCCAATACCGTAATATCGATGAGAATTTTACAGCCCGTGGAGTAGAAGTTGAGCTTAGAGCAGAGATCCTGCCAGATCTTGATCTTACAGGAAACTACACTTATACAAAAGCAGCAGAAAGGTTTGCCTTAAGAATTCCCACCCATAAAGTAAATGCAGTTCTGGGTTATCAAATTAACGATGATATCTTTTCATCTCTTACTTACCAGTTCAACGATGAACGTTCTGATTCTTTTTTTAACAGTGAAAACTTTCAAAATGAGATGGTTTTATTAAAGAGTTACGGGATTCTGAATTATTTTCTAAGCTATCGTGTCAATGAAAATATAAGAGTGTTTGCAGGGGTTGATAATATTACCAATGAATCTTATGAAGAAATCTATAGGTTCACAACCCGCGGCAGAAATGGCCGTATAGGTCTTGCCCTTAATTTTTAATAACATAAAAGGGTTTCAGTCTATCTGAAACCCTTTTTTCTATTAATTTATTTTTGATTATTCATCTAACACCGGAAGGCTTAAATCATCAAGATACATTGCCTGATAATTTGGTTCAAACATTGCGTTATCACCAACCGGAGTATATGTTTTTACATCTTTTATAGAAACCCTGTTACCCTTGATAAAATCAATAGCAGTTTTAAGTAAAGGTTCATTAACATCTCCAAGAGTTCCTAATTTTGTGATATCCTCGCGTTGTACAAGGTCAGGATTTAAACCATTCACATAATCTGTTACATCATTTGCATTTAAGGACTTAAGCACCAATGGCTGCATCGCATAAGTATGTGAGGTCTTTAAAGCGGCACTTTCCTCAGAAAAATTGGGAGAATCATACAGGGTTACAGATGCCTGAAATTTCCCCGTTGTTACATCTCCAATATGAATTACATTTATATAAGGATCAAGGCCATTAATTATCAATTCGCTGGCAGAGGCAGATGCCCTGGTGGTTAAAACAAAGACGCGGTTTAAATTTAGACTATTAATTGCCGTTCCTGTTCTCAGGCTTTTATTAAAGTTATTAAGTAAACTTTGAGGATCCTGTTGCTCATAATAAGCCTGATATTTTTCATTCCATTTTTCTTTCATAAAGACTTTACCCGAAAATTGGCCTGTGATCATCGACGCAAGATCTGTGGCTGTTCTTACAGAACCTCCACCATTATAACGAAGATCAAGAACAAGATCTGTAATCCCATTTCCTTTAAAGTCTCCAAAGGCAGCATTGAGCTCCTCATCAAAATCGGCATCAAAGCTGTTATAATAAAGGTATCCTACTTTAGTTCCGTCTATATCTAAAGTTTTGGAGATGACAACAGGATTGGAGGTATGATTTCTTTTGGAAAGTGTGATTTCCTGCGGTAAATTGCTTACGCTATTATCTTCTATTTTCGCAAGTCCAATGGTATAGGTTGTACCGGCCAGCAGGGAGCTGTAATTGGAAGTTGTTAGCTGCTGCCCACCAATCCTGTTAAAGATCATCCCTCTTTTCACACCATTTTCATCTGCATTAGAATCCGGCAGAACATTTCTTACATATCCTAAAACTTCTGAACAACCACTACAGTAATTTACCAGTCCAAACTCCATTCCTGTAGTAGATGTGGTTCCTGAATACATTTTATCCATTTCCTTATAATTTTCAATAAGGTAACTGAAGCGATCCTGGGAAGACATAAATTTCTTAAAAAGGGCTTCGGGGGAAGAAATTGTAGAAAAATAATTATTTTTTTCAGCCTGGCTCGCAAAATAATTTTCTTTTAAAACAGCAACGTCATTTTTATAAAGATAAACATCGCTCATTCCGCGATAAATAAAATTTTCGACCTCATATGCTGCAGTAACAGGTGGGGTGGTAGCAGAAGCAGTGGCTTTTTCTACTTCTACAGTATCTTCAGAACAGGAAATAAAAAAAATACCTGTTAATAAGGTGAAAAGAAATATTTGTGAATTTTTCAAGTATGATCTCATATATTTTTTTTTAATATGGCCCCAAAAGATGAAATGAAAACATTCCATTTTTTTCAAAAGTCCAAAATATTATTAAAATTTCAATTAAGCCTGTGAATTTCAAATAAATATCTCCACTTAAAGGTTAAAGAACTCATTACCTACTAATTCATATAATGTGCCAAAACTCATTTATACAATAAAAAAGGGGTTTCAATTTTAAATTGAAACCCCTTTTTCAGATATAATATTTCCGGTTACTCCTGGGGGATAACAGGAGGTAACTCATCTATATACATCCTTTGATAGTCGAGATCAAACATATTGCTTTCTCCCAAAAATTTAAATTCTTCCACACTTTGCGGTATAGATACCCTGTTGCCCTGTATCACATCTAATGCAAGTTTAAGCAAAGGCTCTTCAGGATCTCCAAGCACCCCAAGAGTTCTAAGGTTTTCCTTTAGTGTATAATCTGGTGTTAATCCATTCACATAATCTGATACCCCGGCAGAATTCACTGATTTTAAAACCAGGGGTTGTAGTGCATATTTATGTGTAGTATTTGCATTTGCTCTTCCAAAGTTAGACGAATCATATAAAGTCACAGAGGCAGTAAATTTTCCTGTTGTTACATCACCAATCTGTATAACATCTACATATGGTTCAAGACCATTAATAATTAATTCACTTGCCGAAGCCGATCTTGCCGAAGTTAATATATAAACCCTTCCTAGATTAAGACTATTAATGGTTTCTCCTGTTTTAAGGGTAGTATTGAACTTATTCAATAATCTTTCCGGTTCGTTTTGCTCAAAATATGTCTGGTATTTTTGATTCCAAACTTCCTTCATAAACAATTGACCGGCGAATTGACCGGTGATCATCGAAGCAAGGTCTGTTGCTGTTCTTACAGATCCCCCACCATTATACCGCACATCCAGAATAAGATCTGTGATGTTGGCCGCTTTAAAATCAGCAAAAGCGTTGTTCAACTGTACATCATAATCTGAAGTAAAGCTGTTATACATTAAATAACCCACCTTTTGGCCCCCAACATCCAGAGTTTTTGCAATAAAAACCGGATTTGAGTTATATTCTTGTTTTGTTAGTGTAATTGTTTCTTCAGTATCGGTAAGTACATTACCATCCAGCTTTGCAAGGGTGATAGTGAAGCTAGAGGCAGCCAAAAGTGCACTATAGTTAGTGGCAGTTAATTTTTGACCATCAACCTTGGTAAAGATATCGCCACGTTTTACTCCCTGTGCCTCAGCAGAAGTTCCCGGAAGCACATAACGTACATAACCCAGGATATCATCAGATCCCTCCGCTATATAACTAAGTACATAGGACATTCCTGTTGTGGTACTTATCCCGCTAAAAGTATTCTCCAGTTCAATATAGTCATCTACAATAAAACTGAATCTATCCTGAGAGGCAGTTAAACCTTCATAAAAAAGATCTTCTGGGGTAGCATAGTTATCAAGAAAATCATTTCTTTCAGTTTGGGAAGCAAAGAAACCATCAGCCAGTTGTGGTACATTAGCTTTATACAAATAAATTTCGTTAAGACCGCGGTAAATAAAATTTTCCACAGTTAGATTTCTTGTTGGTCCGGTTGGTAATTCGCCTTTGTCATCTTCATCAGTTGAACAGGAGGTAAATCCGGCTACCAAAAGGGAAAGGAAAAATAATTTATAAATTTTCATATTTCGTTTTTAGGGTTTTTCAAAGCTTTAAAAGTAACTACAAAATTGTAAATTAAAAATTTTTGTAACAAATATGCTACCTATTCGTCGTAAAGATAGAAAGGTACTAACAACCACATTAAATGAAGCAAACCACTTTTATAAGGTTAATTGACCCTGTCAAAGATAAAATGTATCGTTTGGCACTGCGTTTGCTTACATCCCGTGAAGCAGCCGAGGATGCAACCCAGGAGGTTCTTTTAAAATTGTGGAGCCGCAATGATAAACTCAAGCATTATGCCAATTTAGAAGCTTTTGCAATGACGGTGACAAAAAACCATTGCCTGGACCAATTAAAACTGAAACAGAATAACAATTTAAAAATAGTTCATAGTAATTATGACAATAACCAAACTAACATCCAGGTGCAGCTGGAGTACAGCGATGAACTGGAACAGGTGGAACGAATACTAAAAGATTTGCCGGAGCAGCAACAACTCATATTTCAATTGCGTGATGTAGAGGAATATGAATATGACGAGATATCAGAAATCACCCAAATGAATGAAACTGCTATAAGAGTCGCGCTGTCCCGGGCAAGAAAAAAAATAAGAGAAGAATTGCTAAAGAAACACAGCTATGGAATTAACTAAAGTAAAAGGTTTACTTGAAAAATACGAGGAAGGAAATACCAGCCTGGAAGAAGAAAAATTATTACAGAAATATTTCACTTCAGGAAATGTTCCGGTTGATTTAAAGGAGTATGAGACATTATTTTATTTTTCTAATAATGCCAGGAAACAAACTTATTCTAAAGAAGTAGTTACGTCCAGCAAAAGAAAAGGTTTAGCGTGGATGGGAATTGCAGCCAGCATTATAATAGCAATTGGAATATTTACAGCGGTGAATAATACGGGACAGGACCTCGAACAAAATAATCTTGGAACTATTGAAGATCCTGAAGAAGCCTATTTAAAAGCCAGGGAAACATTACTGTTGGTCTCCCAGGCCCTGAACACCGGAACAGAAGAAATGACTTACGTAACAGAATTTGATAAAGCAAAAAACAAATATTTAAAAGAATAACTAAACCATAGAACCCATGAAAAAATCGATAATTTTAGCGCTTATTGGAATAATCTCGTTTACAGGTTACGGCCAGAATTTTGAAAAATATGATTCCATGAAAGACGTGGATGCCGTAGTAATGACGAGTAAAATGTTTAAACTACTTTCCAAAGTGGATTTAAGTAGTACAGATCCTGAGGCACAGCAATATCTTAACCTTATAGAGAACCTTAAAGAGATACGTATTTACACTTCAAATCTTTCTTCGGTACGCTCACAAATGGCCACAGATGTTTCAGCCTATTTAAATAAAGGATCTCTTGATGAACTTATGAGGGTGAGTGAAAAAGGAAATAATATTAAATTTTACTCAAAACCCGGGAAAAATGAAAATTTTGTAAGCGAACTTTTTATGTTTATGGAAGGTGAAAAAGACGGTAAACCTATTTCTGTAATAATGAGTATTACCGGAAACCTTGACCTTACAAAAATATCCCAATTAACTTCAGATCTTAAAGTTCCCGGGTCAGAGGAATTAAAGAATGTGAAGAATAAAAAATCCAAGTAATGAGAACTCTAAAATTTTTAAGTGTTGTGATCCTGGGAATAGGGTTGACAGCTTGTAATAGTGAGCAGAGTTTGCAGGAATATTATGTGGTAAATCAAAGCAACAAAGATTTTGTCGCGATAGACATTCCGGCGAGCATGTTAACCAATATGGGAGCTCTGGATGAAACTCAAAGGCGAACGCTTGAAACGGTGAAAAAAGTAAATGTGCTTGCCATTCCCAAAAAGGTAGAGAACATTGAAAAAATTAAAACTGAAAAGCTGAATATTGCCAATATACTGAAAGATGAAAAATATCAACTGCTTATGCGATTTGGTGGTGGTGATACCCGTGTCGAGATTTATTTTACAGGTGAAGACGAAGCTGTAGATGAAATCATTCTTTATGGATTTAATGAGAATCAAGGAATGGGACTTGCACGTGTGCTTGGAGAGGATATGAATCCCGGAGATATTCTTGCCCTTGTAAAATCAATGGAAAAGGGAGATATTGACCTGTCAGGTTTTTCGGGTCTTAACCAATTATTTGCTGAAAGAGTACAATAGAAAAAGAAAAATTATTTTTTTTAAAACCCCGTAGGTACAATCCCTACGGGGTTTTGCTATTTAAATCCCGGTGTAATTTTGTGGAGTTATAGATTTTAGCTCCATCTTTATTTCTTCTGATACATTTAAAGTCTCAATAAAATTGGAAATACTTTCCCGTGTAATTCCTGTATTGGTCCGGGTTAAACCTTTTAGAGCTTCATAAGGATTTTCATATCCTTCTCTTCTTAGAATGGTTTGAACAGCTTCGGCAACAACGGCCCAATTATTTTCAAGATCCAGATTAATCTTAGATTCATTCAGCAAAAGTTTATCTAAACCTTTAAGGGTAGATTGAAATGCGATTAATGTATGCCCTAAAGGAACCCCTATGTTTCGTAGCACCGTGCTGTCAGTAAGGTCACGTTGTAACCTGCTCACGGGCAATTTTGCTGAAAGATGTTCAAAAATAGCATTGGCAATTCCAAGGTTTCCTTCACTGTTCTCAAAATCTATAGGATTCACTTTATGTGGCATTGCAGAAGAACCTACTTCCCCTTCTTTAATTTTTTGCTTGAAATAATCCATAGAGATATAAGTCCAGAAATCCCTGTTCAAATCTATTATAATGGTATTTATGCGCTTGAGATTATCAAACAATGCTGCCATATTATCATAATGTTCTATTTGGGTGGTTGGAAAGGAATGTTCCAATCCCAAGCTATCCTTTACAAAACCAGAACCAAAAACTTTCCAGTCAATTGAAGGGTATGCAACTTTATGAGCATTGAAATTTCCTGTTGCGCCTCCAAATTTTGCCGAATGCGGTATAGCTTTCATCTGTTCCCGCTGTACTTCAAGCCGGGTTATAAACACTTGCATTTCTTTCCCAAGGCGGGTGGGAGAGGCCGGTTGGCCGTGAGTGCGGGCCAGCATAGGTATATTTGCCCAATCCTTGCTTAAAACAGTTAAATTATGGATTATCAAATCCAGTTGAGGCGCATAAACTTCATGAACCGCCTCCATTAGACTTAAAGGAATCGCCGTATTATTAATATCCTGAGAGGTTAATCCAAAATGTATGAACTCCTTGAATTTTCCTAACTGCATGTGATCAAATTTCTCCTTTATAAAATACTCCACCGCCTTTACATCGTGGTTGGTGGTTTTTTCAATTTCTTTTACTGCAAGGGCATCTTCACTACTAAAATTTCTATAGATATCTCTAAGTTCATAAAACACTTCCTCATTCACATCCTTAAGCTGGGGTAAAGGGAGTTTACAAAGAGCAATAAAATACTCAATTTCAACCCTTACCCTGTATTTTATAAGGGCCTCTTCGCTAAAATATGGAATAAGAGATTGGGTTTTTTGATGATATCTTCCATCTATGGGTGAAATTGCAGTAAGGGGTGTCATTATATATTGTTTAAAATTTGAAAGGCTAAAGATAAGCCTTTACTCATTTTTAAAAAGATTGTTGTGATGTTAATTTACAAAGCAATTTTATCGATTCTTTTTAAGCCTCATTAAGAAGACTTTCAACAAGTTGAGAAACCCCGGTGGCAGCATTTGCAAGAATCACCGTAATATTTTTTCCTGAAGCTATAGCAGGTTTAGGATCTATAAAATAAATCCTTGTACCCGGCTTTATAAAATCCATAAGCCCTGCAGCAGGATAAACCTGCATAGAGGTTCCAATAATTAATAAAATATCTGCCTGTTCTGTCACTTCCGCAGCGATTTGAAACATGGGAACAGGTTCTCCAAACCATACTACATGAGGCCGCAATTGATGATTGAATTCGCAAAAATCTCCAATTTTAAGATCTGTCCGCCAGTCCATTACCAGATCTTCATCAAATGTGCTTCTTACTTTCAATAATTCTCCATGTAGATGAAGCACATTTGAACTTCCGGCCCTTTCGTGCAGGTCATCCACATTTTGGGTTATAATACTTACTTTATATTTTTCCTCCAGCTTTACCAGAGCATAATGTGCAGGGTTAGGTTGAACTTCCAGCAATTGCCTGCGTCTCTTATTGTAAAAATCAAGCACCTTGAGCTGGTTTTGCTCCCATCCCTGGGGAGATGCAATTTCCATAATGTCATGTCCCTCCCAAAGACCGTCTGCATCCCGAAAGGTTTTAATTCCACTTTCAGCACTCACTCCGGCACCGGTAAGGACTACAATATGTCTCATACTAGGTATTTTATATACTAGAACTCCAAAAAGCCACTGAAAATTAATTAGTGGAAATTTAGAAATAAAATTATTAAATTTATAGCCTAACTCGTACAACTGTTAATTTATTGTCAAAGACAGGCTTAAAATTATCAAATGGAATAATTTAGTAGGAATTTAAAAACCTACTCCATGAAAAATGTATTCCTTGCCCTGTTTTCTGTAGCCCTATTTATAGGTTGTACCACAGATTCATTAGAAGATTATGAACAATACAACGTCGACAGAACAAAAATTCAACGCCCGGGTACCCAGGGAGTCTATATGGAAGAAGTTGACAAGGATAAAATACGACGACCAGGTTCTCAAGGTAACGATTAGAACTTTTGCAAGTATTCTGGTAGCTTTATCGGGCTTAATTCTTTTTGCCGATAAAGTTATTTCCTTTGACCTATCAAATAATTACGGATTTGCAGATACCCAGACTTTCATCTGGGTATTTATGCAAACCTTTTCTCCTTTGTTATTAATTTTAGGGTTAGTTTTCAGGCCCTACAAGGTTGCTATACTTATACCTCTTTATATTTATTTTATCCAAATGTATTGGGTATTTAGTCCCGGGGTGCGTTTTGATGATGCCTTGCTTCAAACTTATGCCATTGGTGCCGTAATTGGGTTTATTGCGCTTATAGCCGTTATCAACTGGTATTTTCATCACGCAACTAATAGAAGACAAAGAACCATAAGTCAACTTGAACAGGCGCTGGATCTTGACCTTATAAGTGGAATTCAAAATCTTATAAGATTTATTGTGGTTGATGTAAAGAGAAATTACATAGCCGAGAGCGATAAAAAACAATTTGTTAAGGCTTATATGGCTGAATTGGACAAAATTGACAAATGTTGAAAACACCGCAGGCTTTTGAGTTCATAGCCCGTCTAAGTGAAAAGGGAATTTTGGGTAAAGCAATTCTTAAAGAAATAAATAAGGATATTGAATTATTTATGGAGAAGGAGCCCATTAAAGAGAAACTGTAGATACAGGTTGTAAAAAAATATTATAAAAAGAAATTCTCTTCAGGATTTCCTTATTTCTTTTCTTAATTTCCGCTTTCTGGCGCGTAATACAGGTGCTTTAATTATATCTTCTTTAATTCGCCATTCAAGGTCTGCCAGCACATTCATATAGTTTAAAAACGCCTCATAAGCCGATTTGTAATGACTAAAATATTGGTGCACCTGCCCATCATCATCTGTTTGCTTTGACATATAATAAAAGTGATCTGATGTTTGCAAGTACTTGTAATCTCTTAATATCGCAGGATTATTTGTCTTTTTTATAAGTGGATATAATTTTTTAAGAGAAGCAAATGCATCCTTTTGCAGATCATTTCCCAGCCATGCCGATGCATCCTTTTTAACATCTGCCCAGGAAATTATCCCGGGGCTGGTAATGGAATAGGTTATAGGTAAGAGTTCCATTGCTTTGGTTGGGGTTACAAAACTAATCCCGGCGCTTACAGCTGCTTTAGAAATAAATTCCCCCATAAATTCAAATATTCCTTCCTCTTCGGGGTGATGTTCCCCCAAAGTTTCGTAATCCATACCAAGACATATAAAATTTTGAGTACCTGCAAGGTTTTCAAGCCAGCTAATATATTTAGTGGCATTTAAAGGCCATTCACTCCAGTTTTTATTGGAATACCTAAAAGCTATATCGTCGCTTAAAATATAATTTCTTGGAAAAAGAATAATTGGTGATTCAGGATGTTTGAATAATTTATTTGGATCAAATTCGTCCAATATTCTTTCAACACCCTCCAGGTAAATCCCTTTAAATCCTAATTCTGAAACTGTTTTCGCCATATCATTTGAATACATCAATTCCGTATTTCTGAAAATGACAGGTTGGACACCAAAATAATCTTTTATTTTCTTGGAATGCTGCTTCACCTGAGCGTTAAATTCCTCTTCGTTAATTAGGAAGGCAAGGGAATGATAATAGGTCTCACCTAGAAATTCTACACAGCCCGTTTTTGCAAGTTCCCGAAAACTTTCAATGACCTCCGGGGTATATAAAATAAACTGGTCCAGTGCGGTGCCTGAAATTGAAAAGGTGATCTTAATAGCAGGATCATTTTTAATGAGTTCCAGCAACATATTGTTGGCCGGTAGATAACAATTTTGGGCTATGCGTTTAGTTATTGATCTATTGAGATCACCATTAAAATATGAACGGGAAGTACCTAAATCAAAGAATTGAAAATTTCTAAGCCGCCTTGGCTGGTGTACCTGGAAGTATAAATTCAGGTAAGTGTTCTTATTGTTATGATCTGCATAATTCATGATATTGTTTTTTGATCTTCCTGGCGGCTATATTCCAGGTAAGATGTTCCAGTTCCTTTTTGCTCTCCTTTTTAAGGGAATCTGCAAAATTCTTATTCTGAAGAATTCTAATGATCGCTTCCGCCAGCGCAGTAGAATCCCAGAAATCAACTTTAATAACATTTTCAAGTACCTCTGCCACGCCAGACTGGTTTGAGACAACCACAGGCACTCCCGCGCGTATTGCTTCAAGGGGTACAATACCAAAAGGTTCGGAGACGGATGGCATTACAAAGACATCACTTACAGACCAGATTTGCTTAATCTTTTCACCTTTTAAAAATCCTGTGCAATGAACCCGGGAGGAGAGCTTTAAATGTGCGATCTGATCTATGGTTGAGGGGAGAAGATCACCAGCTCCTGCAATTATAAAGTGAGTTTCAGGTAACAGATTCAGAACTTTTTCGGCAGCTTCCACAAAATACTTTGGACCCTTTTGGTAGGTGATCCTTCCTAAAAAAGTAACTATGTTTTCACTTAAGCGAGTTATAGGTGTAAATGGGGTTTTATCTTCATCCTGTATCCCATTGTGCACAACCACTATTTTATCAGGATTCATTTCATATTTCTCAATAAGGATCTCTTTTGTCCAATTACTTACCGCTATTATAAGATCTGCAGCCAGTAATCCTTTTTTTTCAATCCCTACAATGCGCTGATCCATATTTTTCTCTCCTGCACGGTCATATTCGGTGGCGTGTACATGAACTACAAGCGGTTTTCCTGTGATTTTTTTAGCGGCAATTCCTGCGGGAAAGGTTAACCAGTCATGAGCGTGAATTACATCAAAAGTATATTGTCGGGCAATTTCCCCACCAACTTCGCCATATCTTTTCACCTCATTAAGCAGAGACGGCCCGTATGTGCCTGAAAACCTGTAGCTAATGCCCTTATTATGAACTTTTTTAACCGGAACCTCTTCCATATCCAAACGGTAATTCCAATTCTTTAATTCCTCATTTTCTTCCCAGATCCCGGTTTCAGAATAGGGGGTTATAGAAGAGGAAACCTGTATTTTTTGAAATTTTTCTTGTTGTTTCTTTATTCGTGTCCCGCCTGGAGTCAGCAAAGGCTCTTTTACGATTATGGCTGATGCATCTACCAGTTCCATTTCTTCATTGCCAAATAGCCTTGGTACAATAAAAATTATAGAGACCTTTTCTTCCTGAAGGGCTTTGGTAAGGCCATAACATGCCGTTCCCAGTCCCCCCGAAATATGAGGAGGGAATTCCCATCCAAATGTTAGCACCTTCATTATCCCCTTGTTTTTTAAATTACTTTAATGGTCTCTTAAGTTAAGTATATTTGGCTGATTATGAGTAAATTAAAGTCTTAAAAAAAGGTGATATTTTCTATCCAGTAAATAAAATAATCTTAATAAAATAGAAGGTGTCTTTTCTAAATTCCAAAATTTACTTCACTGCTTTCAAGTGATGTAAAAAGGGAACTACATTCAATTTCAAAATACTGCTTTGACAGAGATGCGGCATTTAGAATAGGTGAAAAGCTTCATATGATCTAAAAATAACTTTGGAATAACTATTCTCATAATCTGCTGCTTCCCCTGCATCGCAGTCTTTGGTATTTTTGATTTCCTTTTTGGTAGAAGAAATGCGCTTATACTCTTTTGGTTAATCCTGAAATTAAATATTATTTCCACTCCGGTTCCTCGGGGTTGTAGGGTACTTCGGGTTCTCCAGGTTCGGGTATATCCGGTGGATATTCCGGAACTTCTTCCGGGGGTACAATTGTAGGCGGCTCTTCGGGAGGCGTATACGGTTCTTCTTCAGGAGGAAACTCCGGTTCTTTAGGTGGAACTTTGGGCTCATCGGGATCACCAGCCGCACGACTCAAAAATAAAAGGCTTTTCATAATATCATTTTTAACCTAAGCAATCCAGGCTATTAGTGTATCCCAATTTCCAAAAAAAATCTTTCCCGGGTAATGACAATTATCATAATTAAAACATCTGGTTTGGGCTAACTTGTATGAAATCAAAACTTTAAAAAGTGAATATATCAATAAATAAAAATCTTATTACTTCAAGAATAAGAATTT
>CAXAZV010000071.1:0-12828 GCA_963973375.1 uncultured Antarcticibacterium sp. | reverse complement strand
TAAACCTTCTCATAAAAACATCTGAAGATCTGGGGATAAAATTCCACTTTAATGCGGAAGTAAGCGGAATTGAAAAATTACGAAAGAATTTTCGGGTGAAAGCAAATCAAGATGGGAAGGAAATTTCAGCAAAGGCAGAAATGGTTTTTAACACCGCGGGAAGAATACCATCTATGGCAGATCTTGACCTTGAAAAGGGAAATGTGGCCTTCAGCAAAAAAGGTGTTAGCGTTAATGATTTTATGCAAAACACCTCTAATAAAAATGTGTTCGCCTGCGGGGATGCGGCAGATAGTCCCGGGTTGGCCCTAACTCCTCTATCCTCCCTGGAATCGGATGTAGTGGCGCACAACCTCCTCAATAAAAAAATGAAAAAGGTAATGTATCCCGCCCAACCTTCGGTTGTATTTACCATACCCAACCTTGCTTCGGTAGGAATATCAGAAGCAGTGGCTAAAGAAATGGGGCACGAGATCATTTTGGAATATAAAGAAGTAGCAGATTGGTTCAATGCCAAAAGGATCAATGAAAAGGTATATGCCTATAAGACTATTGTAGATAAAAAAACCGGAGTGATACTGGGTGCACATTTAATTGGTCCTGAAGCCGGAGAGGTCATCAACCTTTTTGCAATGGCTATTAACACAAATATTGATCACAAAGCATTAAAGAAAATGATCTTCGCCTATCCTACCTGGGGAAATGATGTAAAGGGGATGGTGTAGTTGAAATTCCAAATTTTAAGCACCAAATTCCAAATTTTGAGCGACAATAATCAAGAACCAAGAGTCAAGATTTTAGTGGACAGAGGTCAGCTTTCAGTTGGCGCGGATTTGCAATCCGTGCCCTATTCACCATGAACTTCCCTAATCACTAATCACTATTCCCTATCATCCCCCTTCACCAACTTATACATAGGATTGGTTTTCCGGTTAAGGTAGCCGTGATATAATGCGTAGATTCCTATGATGATGGCACCTCCAAGAGCGACAAAGGCTATAACTGGCATACGGTCACTATGCCTTACATAGATAGCGATGAGCGCCCAGATACCAACGGCTGCAAACTCGCGCATATTTCTTCTGTAAATGATCAATAAGTTGATGATCACCGCCACCAGTATCATAATAATAGTCCATTGCCTTTCCGTAAAAATCCAGCCATCCCAGCCAATTTTTGCGAGATAAGAGGCTACATTGGCAATAGTTGCAACCGTGATCCAGCCTGTATAGAGACAAATGGGCCACCAGGTAAACGCAATTGTACTTAATGGAGCATCCCACAATTCCATTCTGGTTTTTCTTATTATCATTATAAGCGAGAAGAGGATCACGAACATAAATAGGACAGATAGTCCCGTGAATTCATAAAGCCACACCACCACCCATCCGGCATTAGCGAAATTGGCAATGGCAAACCATGGACCTGTTTCCGCAATAAAATCGGCATCCCGTTCGCTAAAAAAAGCACAGTAAATCTGGTAACCGCTATAGACAAGAAGGGCAATAAAAATAATTCCCCATATTGCAAAAGCGTAGCCTTGGGGGGTGAAAAGATTTTGGTATTCCTGGCTTAAACTTCCAATGGTATTATTATTAAACTGAAGGGTTTGGGAAATGTAGTTTACTATAATAACCAATATCACTGAAAGTAAATTGAGAATGGTGAGATTTCGGGACATTCAAGGCACTTTGATGGTTAGTACACTAAAATTACCTCTTTTTTTGTAATTGCAAACACTTGATCTCCAACATTTGGCCTTATCCAGTAATTCCCTGTAAATTCTCCGAAAGCCGGAAGTATCATTTGCACATCGCTTTTATAGAAGCAGCGCAGTTTAAGTTGCTGCCTTCCCACTCCGTTTAATTTATAACCGGGGTGTAAATGTCCGCAGATGTTATAGTGTTCCTCTCTTTCTTCCGGATGGTGGGTAAGCAGAAAGTTATCAATTATCAATTCCGGAAAGATGCGAATACGAAGGGCCTCATATTTCAATTCTGAAATAATATCGTGGTTTCCTATTACCAGCATTACCTGGGCAGAAATATCCTGCATCCAGTTTTCAAAAAGATCCCACTCCATGTTTAGTGAACTGTGAAAAAGGTCTCCGAGGAAACAAATGCGGGACGGTTGAAAATAATCAACAACTTCAGTAAGACGTTCAAAATTTTGAGCAATGGCATTCTGCGGAACTGCACTGCCGTATTTTCTAAAATGGGAAATCTTCCCCAAATGCACATCGCTTATAAGCAGCATTTGTTTTTCTTCCCAAAACATTACGCCTGAAGGATGTAAGCTAAAATTTTGCCCTTTTATCTCAATTCTTTCTATCACGCGGCAAAAATATCGAATTTCTCTCTATTTTTCCCATTGAAGCAGCATCCGTTTTATGCGATCTTCCAGTTTTTCTGAAGTTAATTTTTCACGTAGCCTGTCTGTAATTATAGGAAATGCAAAGGGTGTAGGTTTCTCACAGGCTTTCCAGATGATGTTTTGAGTGGAAATCCTTTCCAGGGCTTGCCGTAGCCTCCCTTCTTCCAATTGATGCTCAAAAGTTTCCCGGAAAGCTTGGAGAAATAGTAAATTCTCGGGCTCATAATCCCGGAAGACACTAAATAGCAATTGCGAATTTGCCTGCAAATGTTTGCTCTTAATAAGTTTATTAGGAAACCCGGTAAACACCATCCCTGCGATAACGGCAATATCCCGAAATTTTCTCCTTGCCATTTCAGTGGAATTTAAACTGTTGTTCAGGTCATTCATAAGATAGGAAGAAGAGAAAAGATCGTTATCCAGCACCTGTTGCATATCAATTTCCTGGTCAGAGAGTAATTCAAATCCGTAGTCATTAAAAGCCAGGGTAAAACTTATGGGTGATAGCAAACTTATGCGGTAAGCGAGCAAACTGCTTAAAGCTTCGTGCACGAAACGGCCCTCAAAGGGATAAAATATTGCGTGGTAGCCTTCCCGGGTCTTAAAGGTCTCTATTAAAAATTCATTTTTTCCGGGAATTATAGATTCCCGTTGTTGGCGCTCAAAAATAGGCTGCAATGCCGAAAGCTCACGGGACTTCCCGCCACCGGCCAGCGCCGATTCCTGGGCGGCGTACATTTCCTCCCGAAGGAGTTCACTCATTTGTGCCGAGAATCCCATTCTCCCTCCCAGCCAGCTGGGAACTTTAGAGTTCTTTTTTTTGGAGGGCCTTACCAGAACCTGCATTCCTTTGATACGCACGAGTTCCAGATTTCTCCCGGCAAAAGTAAAAGAGTCGCCCGGGGTAAGCTTGGAAATGAACCATTCCTCAATAGTTCCAATATAGCCGCCACTCATAAATTTTACGCTCAACATGGCGTCGCTTACAATTGTACCAATTTGCAGGCGGTGTCGCATGGCAACTCCCCTATCGTTTACCTTAAAAAGACCGTTTTCCTCAATTTCCACTTTTTTATATTCGTCATAAGCCTGAAGGCTCTGGCTACCTTTTGTAATAAAATTGAGCAGCCATTTCCATTGTTCATCGGTAATTCCCTGGAAGCAGAAAGTAGCTTTGATCTCAGGGTAAATATCCTTCGGAAAGAATCCGTTGGAAACTGCGAGGGTAGTTAAATATTGAACAAGTACATCAAAACTCAGCAAGTATGGGATCCTGTCTTCCACCACCGTTTCCCTCACCGCTTTTTGTAAAGCTGAAGCTTCTATAAGTTCGATCGCGTGAGTTGGGAGAAAGTAAATGATGCTTTCTTTACCCGGCTGGTGGCCGCTGCGACCTGCCCGCTGAATAAACCTCGCCACACCTTTGGGGCCGCCAATTTGGATGATGGTTTCTACCGGGGCAAAATCTACTCCAAGGTCCAGGCTGGAAGTACAAACCACGGCTTTAAGACTTTCATTTCTAATAGCCTGCTCCACCCAAATTCGGGTTTCCTTGGCCATACTCCCGTGGTGCATCGCTACCTCGCCGGCAAATTCGGGATAAAGCTGCATCAGTTTCTGAAACCAAAGCTCGCATTGCGAGCGGGTATTGGTAAAAATAAGTGTTGTTTTAGAAGCTCTTATAATGGGCACCACCTCGGCGATAAGGTGCATTCCCAGATGACCCCGCCAGGGAAATTTTTCCATTTTCTCCGGAATGATGGATTTCACGGTGATCTTTTTATTGAGATTGGCCCTTATCAATTCTGAATTCTGGTACGCCGGTGACTCCGGGCCAAGCAAAACTTCCCTTGCCTCCTGTAGATTCCCTATAGTCGCTGAAATCCCCCAGATCTTCATTTTTTTTGACACCGTCTTCAACCGGGAAAGCCCCAGTTCTACCTGTACTCCGCGCTTTGTACCCAAGAGCTCGTGCCACTCGTCAATGATGATCGCATTGAGGTTTTTAAAGGTCTTGTCGTAATCTTTGGATGCCAGGAGCAGCTGTAGGCTTTCAGGAGTGGTGATCAACAGGTCCGGCATAGATTTTCTCTGGGCCGCACGATCTTTCATTGAAGTATCACCTGTTCTAATTCCCACAGTAAGTTGGGTTCCCATTTCTTCTGCAAATCGGCTTGCCGCCTGCTCAATTTCTACAGAAAGTGCACGTAGCGGCGTGATCCAGATGGCTTTTAATCCCGGTTTATGTTTTGTCTTATAATCGGGATTGTTCTTTATGTATTCCAAAACAACCGGTATCCAGAGCGCATACGTCTTCCCGCTCCCCGTTGGAGCGTTTAAAAGTCCGTTCTTCCCCTGGAAATAAGCTTTCCAGGTTTGTTTTTGAAAAGCGAAAGGCTTCCACCCCTGCTCCTCAAACCAGGATTCTGCTAATTTTATAAGTTGTGTTTGGTTCATTTGTTTTTTACCATTAACAGGTTTAACCCTTCCGTCTTAATTGGTAGAAAGATTGATTAAATCAGAAATATTCATTTACCAATTAACCCACCCCGCCCTTACCGTTCGGGCTGGCTTCCCTTAAAAACGGAAGGAGTTATTTGCTTTTTTGTTTGATGATAAATTGGAACTTCAATAATATTTTTTGCAATTTTTAAAGCACCCCTCCTTTTCAAGGAGGGGTGACCGTAGGCCGGGGTGGTTAAACCCTGAAATTATCTTTTATTTCCATCAACACAGATACCAAATTCTCAAATACCATTTTATTCTCAAATCTTATAATTGCAAAGCCCATCTCTTCCAATACCATTTCCCTTTTTCTATCTTTTTCCTCAGCAGCGGCATTTAAATGAACCTGGCCGTCCAGTTCGATGATTAATTGTTCTGATGCGCAATAAAAATCCACTATAAAATTATTTATGCTATGTTGCCTTCTAAACTTTCTTCCTTCTAACTGACTATCCTTTAATTCATTCCATAAATATGCTTCTGCGGGGGTCATATTTCTCCTCAATTCTTTCCTGACATCTTTCAGGTATTTATTGTTGTGTTCAGGTTTTTTCATAATTCAAGTTTAACCCTTCCGTCTTGAGCGGTAGGATAATTTATCCTAATGACATTGCTTGGTACCGCTCAATCCACCTTCCATTAAAAAGGGAAGGAGCCTTTGAATTTTCCTAAATTTTAAATTTCAACTCTCTTTTAAATTTTGAATTGTCAACAGCTCCCCTCCTTTTTTTAAGGAGGGGTGGCCGCAGGCCGGGGTGGTAGCGTGTTACAAACATTCTTGTTTTCCTACTTCAAGTTATCAGCCCCTTCAAATCTTCAATAGTATTAGCATCCTCAATCTTTTTATCCTGTCGCCATCTCAGGATTCTGGGGAATCTTGTAGCGACCCCGCTTTTGTGGCGTTTGGATTCGGCAACACCTTCAAAGGCAATCTCGAAAACATGATGTGGAACCACACTTCTCACCGGACCAAAACGCTCAAGAGTATTCTTTTTTATCCAGGCATCTACTTTTCTGAATTCGGCATCTGTAAGCCCCGAATAGGCTTTCGCAAAAGTGACCAGCTCCTTTTTCTCCTCATCCCATAATCCAAAAGTGTAGTCTGTAAATAGATTCGTTCTTCTTCCATGACCCCGCATTGCATAGGTGAGTACCGCATCAATGGTAAGCGGGGCTACCTTCCACTTCCACCAGTCTCCCTTTTTTCTACCGACCAGATATGGAGAGTCGAGCCTTTTAAGCATCAGACCTTCCGATCGTTCTTCGCGGGCGCGTTCTCTTTCGGCCACTACCTCATCCCAATGGGTAAAAGAAATGGTTTCAGAAAGGTGGAACGGAAAGCTTCCGGCAGGAAATTCCGAAGAGATTTCAGAATACAGTTTTTCAAGTATTTTTCTTCTTTCAGCATAAGCAATCTCCCTTATATCTTTCCCCTCCCACTCCAGCACATCATAGGCTTTTAGGATGACCGGAGTTTTTTCAAGCAGAGATTTAGAAACTGTTTTACGGCCAATTCGGGTTTGAAGGTCATTAAAAGTGCCTATTTCTCCTTCAGGAAATGGTAGGATCTCCCCGTCAAGAACCGTCCCGTTGGGTATGGCATCAATAAATGTGCGAAATTCAGGATATTTATCGGTTACCAGTTCTTCTCCCCTGCTCCAAACAAATATTTCATCATTGCGAATGATCACCTGCGAGCGAATGCCATCCCATTTATGTTCGGCGGTCCAGTCCCGCACATCTCCCAGGGCTTCCACTTCATTTTCGATAGCATAGGCAAGGTAGAACGGATAGGGTTTGGACAGGTAATCTTCTTCGTTTTCCTCAAGGATCAACTGGGTAAAAGTAATCCTGGCGGGATCCCAGTTTCCCATAAGTTTATAGGCGAGAATGTCTTCATCTACATTTGTAGCTTTGGCAAGCGCACGGGTCATTAATTTCTGACTTACGCCTATCCTGAAACTTCCCGTTATAAGTTTACTGAAAACAAAACGCTCATAATAATTAAGCTCTGTCCAGTTCTCAAAAAGATATCGCTTCTTCTCCTCTTCAGTTCTTGATTTGAGATCTATTATCTCGAGCAGGTACTGGGACAAACTTTTTTCGGAACTGGTTTCAGATACCGGGATCACCAGTGCAATTGTTTCTGCAAGATCCCCCACAATGTGATAGGAATCTTCAAATAACCATAGCGGAATATTGGCCAGTTCTGATGCCCAGGTTCTAAGCAAGGTTGTATTTACCGGGCGGGGCGGGCGCCGGTGAGACAGGATAGCAATTGCCCAAACCTTATCCCTGTCATCTGCTACCCGAAAATAGTTCGTGAGCGCCTCAACCTTAAGGGTCGTTTTATTGGTGCTATCCAGTTTGCTTATAAGTTCTGCAAAGTTTTTCATAATCCCCTCCCCCCGCCCTCCCCGAAGGGGAGGGAGCTTTACTATTTATTATTTTTATTTGGTTCCATTTTAATATTTGGCTTTTCTTCATCTGGCACCAGATCATCACCGTTATCACCCTTGCTTTCCATTTCCCCCATTTCCCCTTCATATTGGGTTTCCTCTGTACGGGCATCATATCCCAATTCACAGAGATACCTTGAAAAAATATCGGTATAGCCATGGGTGCAAATTACTTTCTCACAGCCCGTAGCTTTTATGGAACTTAAAAGTCCTTCCCAGTCACAATGATCGCTTAACACAAAGCCTTTATCTATAGCCCTTCGCCTCCTGGCTCCCCGGAAGGCCATCCAGCCACTGGCTGACCCCGTTACATAGGGAACCATTTTCCTGATCCATGCCGATCCATGTGCACTTGGCGGTGCAAGCACCATGTTTCCTTTAAGTTCTTCTTTTTTCGTCTCCCTTGTTACTCTAATAGTTTCAGGCATTTTTATCAAAGGCCTCACCACTTCGGTCATATTTTCTATGGCTCCGTGTGTATAAATCTTTCCTATGGATGGATCAAGGTGCTTAAGAAGTCGCTGGGCTTTCCCAAGGGAATATCCAAAAAGTATGGAGGTTCTACCATCCTCCCGGTTTTGTTGCCACCATTCATTGATATTATTCATCACCTCTGCCTGTGGGGTCCAGGTGAAGGCCGGTAGGCCAAAAGTGCATTCGGTAATAAAGGTGTGACATTTTACAACTTCATAGGGTACGGCCACTCCATCATTTTCGGTTTTATAATCGCCGGTAAATACCCATACCTCCCTATTATATTCTACCCGTATCTGGGAGGAGCCAATTATGTGGCCTGCGGGATGTAATGAAAATTTAACCCCGTTTATGGTAAAAGTTTCATTCCACTCTTTTCCGGTTACCTGAATGTCCCCAAGCCTGTGTTTAATAATTGGCACATTGGTATGATGGGTTATATATTGTTTATGGCCCCAACGGGAATGATCTGCATGCCCGTGAGAAATAATGGCCTTATCTACCGGTTTCCAGGGATCCAGGTAAACTTTAGCCACCGCACAGTAGATTCCTTTATCGTTAAAAGCTAATAATGGCTCCTTCATGTAATTCTTTAAGAATCAATGAAATTATGAAAATTACAAGCCTTGCTATTAGCGATTAAGAAAAGATTAGCGATTGTAAACCTTCAATTTTTGAATGATATTGATTCCAAATGCCTAAAGGTTTAATTATATTTGTATCATAAAAATTAAAGAAATGTCATTTTCAGATCTGTATGGCTCCGGGGAGCATGTTAGAAATTTAGGTCACTTTGCTGCTATTGTAAATATGGCTGCAATAGACGGGGAAATAAGCCCGCGTGAGGAAAAACTAATACGCCGTTTTGCCTCCAAACTGGATATAAGCGAGGAAGAATATATTAAAGTGGTTGAAAATCCCAGTGCTTTTCCCATTCATCCACCCAATTCCTATGAAAGAAGACTTTCAACATTGCATGACCTTTTTGTGATCATTTTTGCCAATCATGAAATGGATAAAGATGAAGCACATTTATTAAAAAGATATGCTATAGGCCTTGGTTTTTCCCAGGAAGAATCTGAAAAGATCATTACCAGATCTATCCAGATCTTTTCAGGAGAACTGGATTTTGAAGATTACAAATACCTGCTTTCCAGATAGAATCAACGCTCATTTTTGGCCATAAACTCTTCGGCTTTTTCCACCATTTTTGTGCTTCCGCAGAAGAAAGGCACCCTTTGGTGTAATTCCGTAGGTTGTATGTCCATTATGCGTGAAAACCCGTCGGTTGCTTTACCTCCGGCCTGCTCTACAATGAAGGCCATGGGATTGCATTCATATAACAATCGAAGTTTCCCGTTTGTTGCAGTTGAGCTCTTGGGATAGATAAAGATCCCGCCCTTGATCATATTACGGTGTATATCGCTCACCATAGACCCTATATACCTTGAAGTATACGGCCTGTCTTCCTTTTCTTCCTGGCAGTATTTTATATAATCCTTTACTCCCTGAGGAAAATGAACATAATTCCCTTCGTTTATAGAATAGATCCTCCCAGTGTCTGGAAATTTCATTTCCGGATGAGAAAGATACCAGGAGCCAAGTGCAGGGTTAAGCGTAAATCCATTCACTCCCCTTCCGGTAGTATATACCAGCATAGTTGAGGTCCCGTAAATAATATACCCGGCAGCAACCTGATTGTTACCTTCCTGCAGAAAATCTTCTTTAGTTACCGGGGTACCCAATGGCGTCACCCTGCGGTAAATTGAAAAAATAGTACCCACAGAAACATTTACATCTATATTGGAGCTTCCGTCCAGTGGATCTATAAGTACCACATATTTATTCCTGTGATCATTATTACAACCCGGAATAGTTATAAAATCATCGCTTTCTTCAGAAGCAATTCCACAAACTATTTCCCTGTTGGTTAGGGTCCTGATAAAAGTTTCATTTGCCATCACATCCAGCTTTTGCTGGTCTTCTCCCTGCACATTGGTCTCCCCATACGCCCCTATAATATCAACAAGTCCGGCCTTATTCACTTCATGATTTACCACTTTGGCTGCCAGCCTGATGGAATTTATTAAGCGGGATAACTCCCCTGATGAATAGGCAAAATCGGCCTGATTTTCAATTATAAATTCACCTAATGTTTGGTTCTTTTTGGGCATTTTGATAAGTTCTGTTTTTTTGAGGTGGTAAAAATATTCAAATTATTAAGGTACTACAACGTTTTCGTGATTTATATAAGCCCAAGGTTTCTTATTTTTGAAACAATTAACATTAGGATGGAATACACGATACGAAAATTTAAAAAGGAAGATCTACCGCAGATCCTGGAACTCATAAAGGAACTGGCAGTATTTGAAAAAGAACCCGATGCCGTGGAAGTAACAGTCAAGGAACTGGAAAAGGAAGGCCTTGGCAGCCATCCCTTATTTACCTGTTTTATTGGGGAATTAAACGGAAGGATTGAAGGTATGGCTCTGGTTTATTTCAGGTTCTCTACATGGAAAGGGCGCACGGTACACCTCGAGGATCTTATTGTGCGTAATGAAAAAAGAGGAACAGGCCTGGGTGGTGCTTTATATAAAAAAGTAATAGAATACGCACTGGAACAAGGCGTTAAACGTTGTGAATGGGTGGTGCTGGACTGGAATACCCCAGCAATTGATTTTTATGAACGCAGCGGAGCCACTGTTTTTCAAGACTGGAATACGGTGCAAATGGACGAGCAGGCTATGAAACGCTATATAGCGGGAAACAAATCTTAAAAAATCTTAAAAGCTGTCCTTTCCAAGGTTAGTCCTTATTCAATTGCTAAATTTGTAAAAAGTCAAAATGATGAACTATACTATAAGAGAAGCAAAGCGGGAAGATATGCCACAGGTCCTTGAATTGATCAAAGAACTCGCAGCTTATGAGAATGCCTCAAAAGAAGTGGAGATTGGTTTAAAAGATCTTGAAGAAGAAGGTTTCGATAATGGAAACTTCAAATGTTTTGTAGCAGATGTTGAAGGAAAATTAGAAGGAATGGCCCTGGTTTATTTCAGGTTCTCCACCTGGAAAGGTCGCACAGTGAACCTGGAAGACCTTATTGTAAGAGCCTCAATGCGTGGCACAGGTCTTGGCGGCGCACTCTATCAAAAAGTAGTGGAGTATGGTTATGAGAACGGAGTGAAACGTGTGGAATGGGTTGTTTCTGAAGGAAATAAAAATGCTATTGAATTCTACGAAAATACCGGAGCCGATATAAAAAAGAACTGGTACACCGTGCATATGGATGAAACCGGAATTAAACGGAATATCAAAAAATAAATATGGAGATATTCAAATTTGGAGGAGCTTCTGTACAGGATGCCCCTTCAGTAAAGAATGTTCTTAGGGTACTTAAGTTTACCGGATTTGAAGATAAGACAATTGTAGTTTCGGCAATGGGGAAAATGACCAATGCCCTTGAAGTAGTTACAAAGAAATACCTGCAAAACCTTTCTATTCCTTCTGAAGAGGTTTCTTTGGTAAAAAATTACCATCTCAAAATTGCGGTTGAACTTTTTGAAAATTCACAACATCCCGTTTTTGACAGGATTGCAGTGCTGTTTTCTGAGCTCGAAAATTTTATGAAACACAATAAATCTACCCAGTATGATTTTGTGTATGATCAAATTGTGCCTTTTGGGGAATTGCTCTCCTCTGCCATTTTGAGTGAGTTTTTAAAGGATAATGAAATAGACCATACCCTCCTTGACGCAAGAAAACTTATAAAAACCAACAACACTTATCGCGATGCCACGGTAAACTGGGAGGAAACCCAGAAAAGGATGTTAAGCCAGATCCAACCGGGAAAACTATATCTTACACAAGGATTCATTGGGGCCGATTCCAATAATTTTACTACCACGCTGGGAAGGGAAGGGAGTGATTACACCGCCGCAATTATCGCCTATTGTATAAATGCCGAAAAAGTGGTGATTTGGAAAGATGTTCCCGGGGTATTAAACGCCGATCCCCGGTCGTTTGAAAATTCCCAGCTCCTTCACCAGATCTCTTATGAGGAGGCTATAGAATTGGCATTTTTTGGAGCTTCGGTTATTCATCCAAAAACCCTGCAGCCTTTGCAGCGAAAGGAAATTCCCCTCTATGTAAAATCCTTTATTGATCCGCAAGGAGAAGGAACAACAGTAAGAAAAGGCCAACCACTAATTCCTGAAGTACCTTGTTTCATTATTAAAAAAGACCAGGTTTTGATCTCCTTATCAACCCTTGATTTTTCATTTATGGTAGAGGAAAATATAAGTGAGATCTTCCGGCTTTTTCATCAATATCAAATGAAGGTGGACCTAATACAAAATTCGGCTATTAGTTTTGCGGTTTGTGTAGATAACAGGTTTAATAACCTGGAAAAGCTTATCCAACATTTAAAGGCACGTTTTAAGGTGACCTATGTGCCCGGAGTTTCACTTTATACCATTCGCCATTTTAACGAAACTGCTTTAAAAACACTGGAAAAAGATAAAGATATCCTTCTTAAGCAGGTTATGCAAAATACGGTACAGCTGGTTTCCAGGAATTAGATCGCTTTAACCGGAATTAAGTATATTTAAAAAACCAATAAAAGAATGGGGATTGTAAGTTCAAAAGAAGTAGCTAAAGTAATGAACCTGGATAAACTAGGTTTTTTTGGGACTTCCATTGGCTGGGTTATTTTACGCACCACCCGACTTTCAACCATAAACCGGGAATACGAAAAAAGAAAACACCTTAAGGGTGAAGAATTTATAGCTTCCATACTGGATGGTTTTGAAATAGATTTTGAAATTCCTGAAAAGGACCTGAAGCGAATACCTAAAACAGGCGCATTCGTTACCATCTCCAATCACCCCCTGGGCGGGATAGATGGAATGATCCTTTTAAAAACCTTGTTGGCTCAGCGGAGTGATTTTAAAGTTATTGCCAATTTTCTATTGCACAGGCTTGAACCGGTTAAGCCATTCATCATGCCTGTAAATCCTTT
>CAXAZV010000070.1:0-12892 GCA_963973375.1 uncultured Antarcticibacterium sp. | reverse complement strand
CCCCCTGCGTGACAGGCAGGTATTCTAACCAACTGAACTACCAGACCGTTGCTTGATTGCGAGGGCAAATATACAGCTGTTTTTATATTCCACAAACATTTTTTTTAATTTTGTTTCCAACCCCTTCTCCTACCCCTCTCAAATTTGTGTTTCTCAAATAGATAGGGCCGAAAAAAATTTTATTTATTTTTAAAAAATCGAAAATTCCCCGGTGCCGGGCTCTTGAAAAACTGCAATAAAATTCCCAAATCACCCAAATTTTTGCCGTTCTACAAGATATGTAGTCAGGATCTTCTCAAAGTCTTCCCCAATATCTGCCTGCACATATTTAATACGGTATTTGCCGCACTGGATTTTCAAAGCATTAAAATATTCGGCTACTGCCGTGGTGTAGGTTTCCCTGAAATTATCGGCATAAAGATCTATATGAGCCCCTGTCTCAACATCTATAAAACGCCGGGGAGCATTGTCAAACTCGAAATCAAGCTCCTTCTTCTTATCTACCACATGAAACAACACTACCTCATGTTTATTGTATTTTAAATGCTTAAGCGCTTCAAAAAGCTCATCTTCCTCCTTATCTGCCTGGAACATATCTGTGAACAGGAAAACCAGGGAGCGGCGTTTAAGTTTTTCAGCAATGAGGTGCAGATAGGTATAACTATCTGTAGCAGTATTTTCTGAAGAAGTAGAAACCACCCTGTCCAGTTCATTCAGCAACATTTGGTGATGTCTCTCACTTCCTTTCTCCGGCGCATAATAGTCATAAGTGTTACTGTAAATACTTAGCCCCACTGCATCCCGCTGCCTTTTCATTATCTGCATAATAGAAGCCGCCGCCAGAACTGAAAAACCTATCTTATTAAGCCTATTCCTGTCTAAAGTGGCCATTTTGGGGTAATGCATGGAAGAGGAATTGTCAATTATAAGGTGACATCGTAAATTGGTCTCTTCTTCATAGCGCTTCGTGAATAATTTATCGGTTTTGGCATACAGCTTCCAATCTATATGTTTCGTGCTTTCTCCCTGGTTATATATCTTGTGTTCGGCAAATTCCGCAGAGAACCCGTGAAACGGACTTTTATGCATGCCCGAAATGAACCCCTCTACCACCTGTCTTGCAAGTAGTTCCAGATTGGTGAATCTTCCGGCTTTATGTACTTCCTGTTGTAAATTCATATTTCACATTTACTTACCAATTCTAAGAGAGAATTTTTAATGCTTACTAAGATAATTATTATAAACAAAAAGGTCCCGCTGTTATGCGGGACCTTTTTATAATTTATATCTATATATTACAACAAAGCATCCAATGCCTCTGCATAGGTAGTCTTTGGTGCAACTCCAACCTGGCGGCCTACTACTTCTCCATTCTGGAAAATAAGCACTGTTGGGATATTTCTTACTCCGTATTTTGCGGCAAATTCCTGGTGGGCATCTACATCAAGTTTTCCAACCACTGCTTTCCCGTCATAGTCTTTGCTAATATCGTCAATGATAGGGCCTACCATTCTACAAGGTCCACACCATGCCGCCCAAAAATCTACCATTACTGGCTTATCACTTTTTAATACGGTTTCTTCAAAATTAGCATCTGTTATCTCTAAAGCCATAATATTTGTTTTTCTGTTTGTATTATATGTAAAAATAGTCAATTTTTTTTCTAATCTTTACGCTGCAATCCATAGGATTTGGCTATTAACGTATTGTATAGTTTTATTTGTATTTATTTTTGAACACCAAAACTTTTCTCCAGGCCTACCTAGCTCATTACCATGAGGCGATAGGAAAGGATTAATTTAATTTATAATGCACTTGCACTTCCTCCAATGCATCAAGCAATTCCTGTGAAATCTTAACTTTTTGTTTTCTACTGGTCATAGAAACTTTTACCTGTTCCTTCATTTCATAGATCACAAAATTCAAATTATGATCTCCCCGGTGTGCCCTAATTATATCCTTCAACGATTCTATTTGTTGCTCCTTAAGATGATTAATATCCATTTGAATGGTAAGCTTTGTGGCATACATATCCATCACATCATGAAGCAACTGGAAATTATTGAACTGAAGCCTTGGTTCTCCTTTGACTCCTGTATCCCGGTTTGTCCATCCTTCTTTCACCATTGTTTTCACATACACAAAGTTGTTGGGAACAAGGAAGTGCTGATGCTTCAGGTATTCTTCGCCAAATATTCTGAATTCAAAAGAATCTGAATAATCCTCTATTGTAAAAGATGCCCAACCTTTGCCCTGCTTGGACATGCGGTGCTGCACTTCAGAAATTACACCTCCAAAGGCCATTTCCCGGTTTACAAAGGTTTCCAGATTATTAAAGTCTGATA
Organism: uncultured Antarcticibacterium sp.; assembly: GCA_963973375.1. GTDB lineage: Bacteria > Bacteroidota > Bacteroidia > Flavobacteriales > Flavobacteriaceae > Gillisia. Next base: position 10,547 of record CAXAZV010000070.1, on the reverse strand, counting down.
CCTTCGCAGTACAGAAATAGTTCATTTCGGCTTTGAAATCATCCAGCGGGTGGCCTGAAATGTATATTCCAACCACCTCTTTCTCGCGCTTCAGTTTCTCCATGGTGCCCCATTCTTCACAGGGAGGGACCACAGGCTCTGGGATCTGTACGTCACTGGCTTCCCCAAAGAGGCTCACCTGTGCCGAGTTTTCGCTCTCCTGAAATCTTGCTGCGTACTTCACTGCCTTTTCAAGAAAGATAATTCCATCTCCATCTGCATGGAAATATTGGGCACGATGATTTCCAAAACCATCAAATCCTCCTGCAAGTGCCAGGTTTTCAAGCGCCTTTTTATTGGCAGCACGTAGATCGATGCGCTTGGCCATATCAAAAATAGATCTGTACGGTCCGCTTTCGGTCTTTCGGTTTTCAATAATAGTAGCCACCGCCCCGGAACCAACGCCTTTTATAGCCCCCATTCCAAAACGTACTGCGTATTCTTTGTTTACAGAGAATTTATAGTAAGATTCATTCACATCTGGCCCCAAAACCTTTAATTTCATTCGCTTGCACTCCTCCATAAAGAAAGTCACCTGCTTAATATCGCTCATATTATTTGAAAGCACCGCCGCCATATATTCAGCGGGATAATGGGCTTTTAAATAGGCAGTCTGGTAAGCGATCCAGGCATAACAGGTGGAGTGGGATTTATTGAAGGCATAAGAAGCAAAAGCTTCCCAGTCTTTCCATATTTTCTCCAGGATCTCCTTAGGATGTCCTTTTGCTTCCCCGCCATCTAAAAACTTTGGTTTCAGCTTTGCCAGCAGGTCTACCAGTTTTTTACCCATGGCTTTCCTCAGCATATCGGCCTCACCCTTGGTAAATCCTGCAAGCTTTTGGGAAAGCAGCATCACCTGCTCCTGGTAAACTGTGATCCCGTAGGTTTCTTTGAGATACTCTTCCATATCTGGAAGGTCATAGGCTATTTCCTCCTCGCCATGTTTTCTCTTAATAAAGCTGGGGATATATTCCATTGGACCCGGCCTGTAAAGAGCGTTCATAGCAATAAGATCGTCAAAAACAGTAGGCTTAAGATCCTTCATGTGTTTTTGCATTCCGGGCGATTCATATTGAAAGATTCCTACAGTTTCCCCACGTTGGAAAAGCTCATAGGTCTTTACATCATCCAGTGGAAAATTATCGGGATCAAGGTCTATATCATGCCTTCCCTTTACAATTTTTACCGTGTCTTTTATAAGTGTAAGGGTTTTCAAGCCCAAAAAGTCCATTTTAAGCAAGCCCGCACTTTCAACTACCGAGTTATCAAACTGGGTAACATAAAGATCTGAATCCTTGGCGAGGGCCACGGGAACAAAGTTGGTAATATCGCTGGGAGTAATAATCACCCCACACGCGTGAATACCAGTATTTCTTACAGAACCTTCCAGGATCCTGGCCTGGTTTACTGTTTGTGCCTCCAGGTCATCCCCATCGGCTATATTCAGAAGTTCATTCACCTTTTCTAGGTCTTCACTTCTAAATCTCTTTTTTAATTCCTTTTCATCTACGCCAAAGATCTTCCCAAGTTTAGACATATTGGGGATTAATTTAGAGATCCTGTCGGCCTCATTCAACGGAAGATCCAACACTCTGGCAGTATCCCGGATGGCCGATTTGGCCGCCATGGTACCATAAGTAATAATTTGAGCCACCTGGTTGGAACCGTATTTTTTAATTACGTAGTCCATAACACGGCTTCGGCCTTCATCATCAAAATCTATATCAATATCGGGCATGCTCACCCTGTCCGGATTAAGGAATCTCTCAAAAAGCAGGTCATACTTCAAGGGATCAATATTGGTGATCCAGAGACAATATGCCACCACACTTCCCGCTGCCGATCCCCGCCCCGGGCCCACGGACACATCCATAGCCCTGGCTGCTCTTATAAAATCCTCGGTAATTAAAAAGTATCCCGGATATCCGGTTTTTTCAATTACACTAAGTTCAAAATCCAGCCTGGCCTTAATATCCTCGGTGATTTCGGGATATCGCTTTTTCGCACCTACATAGGTAATGTGCTTTAAATAGGCATTTTCACCCCTTTTGCCACCATCAATTTTGTCCTCTTCCACAAGAAATTCTGCAGGAATATCAAAGGCAGGTAACAATACATCCCGGGCAAGCTCATAAGATTCTATTTTATCTACTACCTCCTGAATATTGGAGATTGCCTCCGGGAGATCCTTGAACAGGGATTTCATCCCCGCATCTGTCTTAAAATAGTATTCGTTATTGGGCATTCCATAGCGGTACCCACGGCCACGGCCTATAGGCGTTGCCTGTTTTTCCCCATCTTTTACACAAAGTAAAATGTCGTGTGCATTGGCATCTTCCTGTGCGCGGTAATAAGTATTATTGGTAGCAACTATTTTTACATCGTGTTTTTTGGAAAATTGTAGCAGCACCTCGTTCACCCGGTTTTCTTCCTCCTGGTTGTGGCGCATTAATTCTATATACAGGTCTTCCCCAAAGGTTTCTTTCCACCAGATCAAAGCTTCCTCTGCCTGATTCTCGCCCACGTTCAATATCTTCCCGGGCACTTCCCCATATAGATTCCCCGTAAGAACAATTAGGTTATCCTTATATTTTTTGATCACTTCCCTGTCTATACGAGGTACGTAATAAAAACCTTCGGTATAAGCTTTCGAGGCCATTTTAGCCAGATTGTGATAACCTTGTTTGTTTTTGGCCAGGATCACCACCTGGTAACCGTTGTCTTTCCGGCTTTTATCGTGATGGTCTTCACACACAAAAAACTCACACCCCAAAATTGCCTTTAGAGGTTTTGCTGTTACGGGTTCATTATTTGCCAGGGCCGCCTCATTTTTGGCTTTTACCCCCCGGTTATAATTGCCTACTTCCTTCACAAAATGAAAGGCACCCATCATATTTCCATGATCTGTAAGCGCAACGGCCGGCATATTTTCATTTCCCGCAGCCTGAATAAGCGCGGGGATACTCATGGTTGATTGTAAAATTGAAAACTGGGAATGATTATGGAGATGTGAAAACCGAACCTCATCCAGTTTCTCCAGATTCTCTTTTATTTCTTCGGAAGAAATTATCTCTACACCTTCAGCCCGCTGAAGTTTTTTCCTTATTTCTTCGGAAGCTTTTTTAAGATTGATATGTTTTAAACCTATAAGCTGAATGGGCGCCGGATTGGCTTCAGAAAAATTCTGAAAATATCCTGCAGGCACATCGAGTTCTTCCTTTGTGAAAACTTCTTTTCTTATAAGCTCCAGGAAACAACGGGTGGTTGCTTCCACATCGGCAGTAGCATTATGCGCTTCAGCAAATGGTTGTGAAAATAACTCTTCATGAAGCTCTGTAAGGGTAGGTAGTTTGAATTTGCCGTAGCGGCCTCCGGGAAGCTTACAGTATTCAGCTGTTTTCTCGGTACAGGTGTCCAGCACAGGGAAATTTTCCAGCGGATTTTCCTGGCCTTCCCGCAGGTACTCTGCCCCCATAATATTAAGGTCAAAGCCTACATTCTGGCCCACTACAAATTTTGTCTTGCCAAGCGCGATCCGGAATTTCTCCAGAACTTCGTTTAAAAGAATACCTTCTTCTTCAGCAAGCCCGGTAGAGATCCCGTGAATTTTTTCAGCATCAAAAGGGATATTGAATCCCGTAGGCTTTACAAGGTAATCTTGATTTTCTATGAGATTCCCCATTTCATCATGCAACTGCCAGGCTATTTGAATACACCGTGGCCAGTTATCAAAATCTGTCAAAGGTGCATCCCATCTCTTGGGAAGGCCGGTAGTTTCAGTATCAAAAATAAGGTACATGTAGTATGGAGTATATTATTTCCGGCTGATTATCAGGGATGGACAACCGGAAGTTGAGGCACAATCTTTCGGCTTAAAAATAATAAAATTTACACGTTGACAGGGAGAGCTATGGGAGGATTTATTAACTAAATATTTGGATAAATAAAAAAACCTTCCAGATTATGCGCTATCACACCACCTGGAAGGTTTTTGGCTAAATCAAACTCAACTTTATTTATTAGATGCCCGAAGCTCTAAAGATTTTACTTTGTTTAAAGCTGCGGTTATCGCATTGCGTTGTTTCATAAGAACATTTTGGGTAGAAGGCGGCATATCTACCTCTTTCATTACCTCATTATACTCATCTACCGCGGCTTTTTCACCTCTTACGGTCTCTTCAAGGATCGCTTCCTCTTTATTGGAAGAGATATGGGTTTTTAAATTCATCCAGGACCGCATCACGTCTCCCGTAAAACTTGAGCCTTTTTCAGGGCTTTCTCCAAAATTTCTAATTTCAGATTTCAACTCGTGGCCAAAATCATAACGCTCCTGTGCCCTTTCATTAAAGAATGATTTCAATTCCGGATTCTCGACATGTTCGGCAGCATATTTATACCCTTTTTCGGTATCATAGTTTTTCTCCAGCAAGCTGTTCAACTTTTCTGCGACTTCTTCAGCATATTTCATAATCATAGATTTTTAATTTTCGACATAGCCAAATTTACAAGCTCCAAGGAAGCTTATCATACTATTTAACAGGGTTTAATATTCCTTAAGGGTGGTTTTAACATAGGAAGTGATTTATGAGAGACCGAGTTAAAATCCTTTAGATTTTGGGAAGCTGCATCGCCTGCCAATGGGACTGCATTTTATATTTATCTTTAAGTCAGAAAACTATGTCTTGATTAAAATAATATAGTATCTTTGCGCCCTTATTAATAACAGAGGTCGGGGACCTCACAAATTAATCATTATGCCTGTAAAAATTAGATTACAAAGACACGGTAAAAAAGGAAAACCTTTTTACTGGATCATCGCTGCCGATTCCCGTTCACCACGTGACGGAAAATACCTTGAAAAAATAGGTGTTTACAACCCTAACACTAATCCTGCAACTATCGAACTTGATGTTGACGGTGCGGTAAAATGGTTACAAAACGGAGCGCAGCCAACTGATACTGCCCGTGCCATTCTATCTTACAAAGGTGTCCTTCTTAAAAATCACCTTACCGGTGGTGTGAAAAAAGGAGCTCTTACTGAAGAACAAGCCGAAGAGAAATTCCAGGCCTGGGTGAATGAAAAAGATGACAAAGTATCGGCAAAAAAAGATGGTTTGAGCAAAGAGCAGGAAGCTGCTAAGAAAAAAGCTCTTGAAGCCGAAAAAGAAGCAAATACAAAACGTGAAACTGCCGCTAATGAAGCTGCCGAAGCTGCTGCTAAAGCAGAAAAAGGTGAAGCCGAAGAAGAAGTTGTGAACGAAGGTGCAGATACTGCTGAAGAGGCTGCTGCTGAAGAAAACAAAGAAGCTTAATTTACTTCACTGGCGATGACTAAAGAGGAATGTTTCTATTTGGGTACTATCGTTAGTAAATTCAGTTTTAAGGGAGAGGTTTTGATTAAACTCGATACCGATGAACCCGAAGTTTACACAAATATGGAATCAGTTTTCGTTGACTACAACGACAATCTGGTTCCATATTTTATTTTAAAAAGTTCTCTTCATAAAAGCGACCTGCTACGGGTTAAATTTGAAGATATGGATACCGAGGATGATGCCGATGAACTTATGCGTTGCGACATCTACCTCCCCCTATCTGAACTTCCTGAACTGGAAGACGATAAATTCTACTTTCACGAGGTAATTGGCTATACTGCTGAAGATATAAACTACGGAAAGATTGGTGTGATCAAAAGCATTAACGATAACAGGGCGCAACCCTTATTTGAAATTGATCACAACGGAAAAGAGATCCTCATTCCCGTAAATGATGATTTTATCTCAAAAGTTGATAAAAAGAACAAGACCATTTTTTTTGATACTCCGGAAGGTTTGATAGATATTTACCTATAATCCCCCCGCCCCCCGAAGGGGGAGTTGAAATTCAATGTTCAAAGATTAAGGTTCAAGGTTATATTCTTTTTAACTTAACTTTTTTTTACTCAATTCTCACTACTATTTCAGACAAGGCATTTAAATTTAAACAATTCACAATAGAACAGGACCGCTGTGCCATGAAGATAGGTACAGACGGGATATTGCTTGGTGCCTGGGTGGGACTCAACAATCCTTACTCTATTTTAGATATTGGTGCGGGAACAGGTGTTATTGGCCTTATGTTGGCGCAGCGCAGTGATGCCGGCCTTATTGATGCTATTGAAATAGATGATGATGCGTATGAGCAATGCGTAGATAATTTTGAAAACTCTCCTTGGGGAGATCGGTTGTTTTGTTACCATGCATCCCTCGACGAGTTTGCTGAAGAAATGCAGGACGAAGAAAAATATGATCTCATAATTTCCAATCCGCCGTTTTATGCTGAAGATTATAAGACCGAAAACGAATCCAGGAATTTAGCACGGTTTTTAGATTCTCTTCCCTTTGAAGACCTGCTGGAATATGCCACTTCCCTGCTTTCAGATGAAGGCCAGCTGGCTGTTATAATTCCTTATACCGAGGAAGTGAACTTTCTAAAAATAGCCAAAAGCTACAATCTATTCCCAAACAGGATCACCAGGGTACGCGGAACCCAAAATACTCCCATTAAAAGAATTTTACTGCAATTGTCATTTTCAGAAAATAAAATAATTGAAGATGAATTGGTCATCGAAATTACCCGCCACCAATACACCCCGGAATACACCGCCCTGGTAAAGGATTTTTATTTGAAAATGTAAAGCTACTTTTCATCACCTGCTAATTATTTCATCAATTCTCTTTTGATTTGTATCTTTAAAAGAAAATCGTGGATTTACTTGCTGAAAAATATAAACTTATTGAATGGCTTATGTCACTGGAGGATGAAACTATGGTAAAGAAGCTCCAGAAAATAAGAAATGAGTTCCCGGAGAGGGTGGACCAAACAAAATTTCAGAACCTGAAGCACTTTTTATAAAAGCCGGCTTAAAAGATCTTGACGAAGGTCGCACTCACTCTCATGAGGAAGTAATGCGGGAAGTGAGAGAAAAATACAAGCTTTAAGAGAATGGAAATTGTCTGGACCCGAATGGCCAGAATAACCTATCTGGAAATTTTAGAAAATCTTCAAAAATATTGGACTGAAAAGGAGCTTCAAAATTTCCACCGGTTAACAGAAAAAAATCTAATTCAAATAGCCACCGGTGAAATTATTCATTCTTTAATCTATCCTGAAATTCGGAAAGTCATCATATATCCCAATATTAGTCTGTTTTATAAAATAGATGAGAAAGAAAATTGCATCTATCTTATTACTTTTTTCAATAACAGGATGAACCCTGAATTAATTAAGAAATTGTTGAATTTTTAAATTATGCGGGAAGTCTTTTTATCCCAGCCTGGGAAACCATTTGCGCCATCCTCGAAAAGATCTGCCCCATCCGCCGGAAATCTTTGTGTCCTCCCCAAACACAAATAATCCTTTTTAAATTGGTTGCTAATTAAGCGTTAGCTAAATTTGTGTACAAAATATACCAACATGAAACCAGATCTATTTCAGGCCCCCGATTATTATAATCTAGACGACCTGCTTACTGACGAACATAAAATGGTGCGTGATGCTGCCCGCGAATGGGTAAAGCGCGATGTTTCCCCAATTATTGAAGAAGCAGCACAGGATGCGAAATTTCCAAAATCCATAATAAATGGTTTAGCTGAAATTGGTGCGTTTGGACCTTATATCCCTGAGGAATACGGCGGCGCGGGACTGGACCAGATCTCTTACGGACTCATTATGCAGGAAATTGAACGAGGCGACAGAGGGGTGCGCTCCACAGCTTCTGTACAATCCTCCCTGGTGATGTATCCTATCTACAAATACGGAAACGAAGAACAACGTAAAAAATACCTTCCAAAACTGGCCAGCGGTGAATGGATGGGCTGTTTTGGACTTACAGAGCCCGATCACGGTTCCAATCCCGGTGGAATGACCACCAATTTTAAGGATAAGGGAGATCATTATTTGCTCAATGGAGCAAAGCTCTGGATCTCCAATTCTCCTTTTGCTGATGTTGCGGTTGTTTGGGCTAAAGATGAAAATGACAGGATTCATGGCTTGATCGTGGAACGCGGAATGGAAGGATTTTCTACCCCCGAAACTCACAATAAATGGTCCTTACGTGCAAGTGCCACCGGAGAGTTGATCTTTGACAACGTAAAAGTTCCTAAGGAGAATTTACTTCCCAATAAAAGCGGACTGGGAGCTCCCCTTGGATGCCTGGATTCTGCCCGCTTCGGGATAGCCTGGGGAACCATTGGGGCGGCCATGGACTGCTATGATACTGCTTTGCGGTATGCAAAAGAAAGAATGCAATTTGGGAAACCTATTGCCGGGTTCCAGCTCCAGCAGAAAAAACTTGCTGAAATGATCACAGAAATAACCAAAGCCCAGCTTCTGGCCTGGCGCCTTGGAGTGCTTCGTAACGAAGGGAAAGCAACTTCCGCACAAATCTCTATGGCCAAACGAAACAATGTAGCCATGGCTCTAAATGTGGCCAGGGAAGCACGTCAAATATTAGGTGCAATGGGTATAACCGGTGAATACAGCATTATGCGCCATATGATGAACCTTGAAAGTGTGATTACTTATGAGGGAACACACGACATCCATTTATTGATCACAGGGATGGATATCACAGGAATCGCTGCTTTTAAATAATCCACATTGCAAAGTGGAGAAAGAGATCCTTTATAAATATGAGGTAATACCCTCTCCTGCTCAAATCATCGAGGTCTATGAGAGTTCAGGAATTATTAGGCCTACCTCAAACCCGGGAAGAATAAAAAGCATGTATGTGAATTCCAATCTGGTAGTTACCGCCTGGCAGGGAGATTCCCTTATAGGAATTGCACGTGCTTTAACCGATTTTTGTTATAGCTGCTACCTTGCGGACCTCGCAGTGAGAAAGGATTTCCAGAAAAAAGGAGTAGGCAGGAAACTTATTGCAATGGTAAAAGAAAAAGTTGGACCCCAAACTTCACTGCTTCTTCTCTCTGCCCCAGATGCAATAAAATTTTACCCAAAAGCAGGTTTTGATGAAGTAGAGAATGGATTTATAATAAAACGAACAGAATAACCGGGGATTTAAAAAAGAAATGAGCTACTAAAGTAGGTCAAAACAAGGGCATCGTTTACAGCGTTTGCCCTTTTTATATTTTTCGCAACACTCACTTTTAAGGGCTTTTGGTTCCTTGGAAACCACCCCATCCAAAAGAAGGTAATCCTTCGATTCTTTTGAGTAAAAAATAAGGACATTGAATATATTAGATTCTGCTCCCATCATCGTTCACATTAATTAATGCAGATAAATTTCCGGTGCTAGGTAGCTTCCGGGGCGATTTTTACTTCAAGGCCTTCCAGCTCCTTTTTGATAAAGATCTGGCAACTAAGCCTGCTGTTTTCCTGTACAAAAAATGCCTGGTCAAGCATATCTTCCTCTTCATATTTCTTTTCGGGAAGCAAATGATCGTGACTCAACATATAACACTGGCAGGAGGCACACATAGCCATTCCGCCACAAATACCCAAAGTCCCTTCAGGCGCAAGTTCATGAGTGCGAATTACCTCCATGAGATTCATATTCATATCTATTGGGGCATCAACTACATGTGCTTCCCCTTCGCGGTCAATAATGGTGATCTTAATATCAGACATTTGATTCTGGTAAACAAATAACCTCACATGATTTAATAATCTGTGAGGCCTTGAATTCTTAATTTATACTTTTTACAACTTCTCGCTTAGCTTCCTTCCTGGAGCCGTCAAAACCATCAATTCCACTTACGGTGGTATATTTCATAACATATCTCTTTTCAGGAAATATGCGTTGATACGCACTCTGGCACATAATGGCCGCTTCGTGGAAACCACACAGGATCAACTTCAACTTACCCGGATAGGTGTTCACATCTCCAATAGCATAAACTCCGGGGATATTGGTTTGATAATCATAGGAATTATCCACCTTAATTGCGTTTTTTTCAATCTCAAGACCCCAATCTCCAATTGGCCCAAGCTTTGGAGAGAGTCCAAAAAGCGGAATAAAATGGTCTACAGATTTAACCTCTTCATGAGAAGCTTCACCACTATGTCTTATAACAACGGCCTCCAGATGATCTTCTCCTTTAAGGTCTACCACCTCTGCGCCGGTAATAAGATTGATCTTTCCTATTTTAGATAGTTCTTCCACTTTTTCTACGGAATCTAACGCTCCACGAAAATCGTTCCTGCGATGAACAAGTGAAACTTCCTTTGCCACTCCCGAAAGAAAAATAGACCAGTCCAGGGCAGAATCTCCACCGCCCGCGATGACTACAGTTTTATCACGGTAAACTTCAGGATCGCGAATTATGTAAGCCACCCCTTTATCCTCATAATTTGAAATTGCAGGTATAGGTGGTTTTCTTGGTTCAAAACTTCCCAGACCGCCGGCAATTACCACGACAGGTGCATGATGTTTAACCCCTCTGGAAGTAGTTACAATAAAACTGCCGTCTTCCTGCTTCTCCAAAGTTTCGGCCCTGTCTCCAAGG
>CAXAZV010000069.1:0-13001 GCA_963973375.1 uncultured Antarcticibacterium sp. | reverse complement strand
GCACGGTAATAGCCTCGTTTCACTTTTTCAACGTGTAAGTACACTACGGCCATATCCAGGTCTTTGGCAAGTTTTTCAGATCCTGTAAAAACCGGAACTTTCACATCCATAAAATTCATCCAGTACTTCGAACGGTTTAATTTTGGAGATTGGTCGGCCACCATCCCATAAACTCCACGAATTCCTTGATTTTCATATTGGGCAATAGTTTTTGTGGCTTCTACAGTGGGTATTAATATCCCGTCATACCTGCCCCTAATATCCCTGGCCATTTTATCAAAATAGGGATTTTTTACCTTTTTATATATCCCAAACCCCCGGTAATCTATGTTGAATAACTGCAAAGCATTCATCCATTCATAACTGGCATAATGCCCGCACATTAAAATGATGCTTTTATTCATTTTTCTAATACGCAGGATCTCCTCCTTGTTGGTGAATTCAAATCGCTTTTTGATCTCTTCATCTGTAATTGTTATGCTTTTCACCATTTCCAGGAACATATCGCACATATGGCTGTAAAAAACTTTACGTACCCTTAGCAAATCTTCTTTAGATCTTTCAGGAAAAGCAAGCTTCAAATTTTCCAGCACAGTTTTTTTTCTATACCCAATGAGGTGATAAACTATAAAGAAAATAAAGTCAGAAAAAAGGTAAAAAAGACGAAAGGGCAAATAGGAAATAAGCAGTAAAAATGGGTATATCAACCAGAAAACTAAACGCTGCATGTGGAAAAAATTTAGGCAAATATATGGTATATTTGGCACTAAATTTTTGTGCAGATGACAGATTTAAATTTGGTTACAATTATAATAATTGTATTAAATGTTATAATATCTTATATGGGATTTAAAGATCCTGTTTTTTTTGAAAAATATAAATTCAATGTTGGGGATATTAAGAGAGGGGCGAAATACCAGATAGTAACCTCCGGTTTTCTTCACGTAGACACCTCTCATTTATTTGTTAATATGCTTACGCTTTATTTCTTTGCCAACGTAGTATTATATGATCTTGGTGCAATTGGATTTATTATAGTTTACCTGGCGAGTTTAATAATTGGAAATTTATTGAGTTATTTCTTTCATAAATATGAGAACTCCTACAGTGCGGTTGGTGCCAGTGGAGCTGTAATGGGGATCCTGTATTCGGCCATTCTCTTACGTCCGGATATGATGCTGGGCTTATTTTTTATTATCCCTATTCCCGCTTATGTCTTTGGAATAGGTTATTTACTTTACACGATTTATGGTATGAAAAACCGTGTGGGTAACATTGGCCATGATGCCCATTTTGGAGGAGCAGTGGGTGGTTATATCATTACAATCGCACTGGCACCCTGGGTCTTTCAGGAACATCTTTTAATGGTTATTTTATTGGCAATTCCCATTGTTGTGTTATTTATTCTTCAAAAGCTGGGAAAGATCTAAAAATGGTATTCTTATTGGTATCTTCAGGAAGAATCTAAACTTAAACCAATTATGAGATCAATATTTATTTTAGTCGCTTTTGTTGCGACCTTAACTATGCAGGCCCAGCAAAATTCCCCTATCCAACCAATGGTTGTTGTTACGGGTGAAGGTATTGTAAAAATAGTGCCAGACCAGGTCCTTATCAAATCCAGAATTGAACACGAAGGCGATAATGCGCAGGATGTGAAAAAGAAAAATGACGCCGTTGTAGACCAGGTGATCAAATATTTAAAATCTGAAGGTATTCCTGAAAAGAATATAAAGACAGATTATTTAAACCTGAACAAGAATTACAACTATAATGATAAAACCTATAGTTATGTTGCCAATCAGGCAATTTCCATAAAGCTGGATGACCTTAAGAATTATGAAAAGATAATGTCCGGTTTACTTAATGTAGGCCTTAACCGTATAGATGGCATCCAGTTCATGTCTTCTCAAATTGAAAAGCATAGTACAGAGGCGCGAAGAAGAGCTGTCCTGGATAGTAAAAAGAAAGCTGAGGAATATGCGGCTCCTTTGAACCAAAGTATAGGAAGGGCCATAAGTATAAATGAGGTTGAAACAGGGTCTTATCCTCCAATGTATCGTATGGAAATGAAAGTGAGTGCCGATATGGGAGAACAGGAAACTATCGCTCCCGGTGAAATGGAAGTGAAAGCCCGCGTTACCATAGGATTTCATCTTAATTAAAAAGAATAATTAAATAATAAATCCCGCTGAAGGTATCTCTTTCGCGGGATTTTTATTTAATACAAGATGCCAATTATTTTTCCAGCAATTCTTTTACTTTGTTTTCCAGGTCATCTCCCCTAAGATTCGTGGCTACAATCACCCCGTTCTCGTCCAGAATAAAGGCTGCAGGAATAGCCCTTACACCATATAACTGTGCAATAGGCTCCTCCCAAAACTGAAGGTTTGAAATTTGTGGCCAGGTAAGTTGGTCTTCCTCTATAGCCTGCAACCAACGGTCACGCTGGTCTTCCCTGTCAAGAGAAACACCTATAATATTAAATCCCTCCTCGTGATACTTATTGTAAATCCTTACTATATTAGGGTTTTCTATCCTACATGGTCTGCACCAGGCTGCCCAAAAATCTATAAGCGTTACTTTGCCCATTAGCTCTTCCAAAGCAAGTTGATTGCCATCAGGATCTGGTCCTGTAAACTGGGGTGCTTTACTTCCTATTTCTACCGCACTTCTTTTGTCAAGCCCGGTTTTAAGACTTTTAGCCAGAGGTAATTGTTTCATTTCTTCTGAAAGCATTTCGTAATGCTCTTTCAGGTCACTGGTTGAGGCACCCATACTTTGCATATCTATCAATACCAGCACTGAAACAAAACTTGTTGGATGTTCCTTAATTATATTTTTCTTAAAGACCATATCCCGTTCCCTTAATTCAACTTCTTTCTGCTGAAAGCGCGCCATGTTATCAGCGATGCTGGAATTAGGTGCCATTTGTTGCATTTCCATACGCAACTGCATCATTTCCCGGTTAAGGCCTTTTAAATGGTTTAAGTATTCATAAAAGATCTGGTTTTCTTTTCCACCCGAAACTTTTGAGGCATCAAGGCTATCTTTATATATTTCAAAAGTTATAGGTTCATTTTCTGAAATGAACATTACGTTTCCATTTACCCCTTTTATGGTTAAAAAACTCAAACCTGAAACTTCTACTTCTGCCAAATCCAGTGAAAATTTCTCATTTTCAACAACTACAGAATCTATGATTTGTGGCTGGTTATTCTGGTCTATACTGGATACATAGATCATTTTTCCATTTTCAAGATTCTTCACATTTCCAGAAATGGCATAACCATTGGTGTCTTCCTGGCAACTTATAAGACTTATTAATAAACCAACTAAGAATAAATATTTCATTAAGGTTATAATTTTATGGGTTAAAGTGTTTAAAACGATATCAATTTTTTTATAAACCAGTTTCGGTTTTTTAAGAAATTAATTTTTGCAAAAATACACAACTCATTTTTGAATATGTCCTGATGTTTGCAAAAAATTGTAAATTTCAGCATCTTATTAAAAGATTGCATTAAGCTATAAATACTTAAAAAGTAGATTGTTCCAAATATGAAGAATCAGTTAAAGGATTTTCCTCTAGATATTAAAATTAGTTTTCATAAGATCATTCAACAGTTTCGCGAGCAGGTTGAAAATGAGAATAGCAGTATTGCTAAAAAATATAAAGAAGAGGTGCTCCAATATGTTTCCTCTTTCCCCCAATTAGAGGAAGGAATTGATGATCCTGCCGATCTTAAAAAATATCAGGATCCCATAAGAATTCTTCTTAATGATCTTTTTCCTGCCATACTTTCAAATAACGAGATAAAGGCGGTATCCCTGCCATTTCATAACATAATTTTTAACGCATCTCAACGATTCCGGAAGATTCTGGATGAGGCAGGGCCAGATTATAAACTGGCAATGCGTAATATGGATGAAAGTATGAATTATGTGTACGGGTGTATTCTTGTGTTGAATCATCATTATGGATATAAAATAGATTTTTCCCGTCCTTTATATTATGACATTCCCAATAAAGAGGGGATTCTTAAGCATTACCGATTGGCATTAAATGCCGATTTTATTGACATTTTTCCAGGTGAAAATGCTAAAGAAATTACCGAAAAAGATGTAGATCTTCTCATTCAGAATATGGAAGATATTGCCCTCTGGAAAGAAATGTTCCCTCCCCGCAGCTGGATATTCAAAGGGTTTACAATAATTAATCTTACAGATGTTACGGTAGATGATGCGATCTCAGAGCTTAAAACCACCTTGCTGCATCAGGAAACAGCAGACCAGGGAGAACTGGTTAAATTTCAGGAAATCTTCAGGTCAATTTTCAAGATTCCAGATCTTCGGGTTGGGTTTACAGTGTATAATAGTAATGAAGACACCTTTGAAAGAATGAATAACCGTGATGGAAAAAGTTTTATTCTTGATAAGGAAGAAGTGGCTGAGGGTAAAAAAGGGGTTTATAAGGAAGCGTACCATAAGCTTATAAATGAGCAAACATATTATACCATTTCCAATGTTGACTCCTATGTGAAAAAATCTGGAGAGGATCATCTTTCTCAAAACCTAAAAAATCACGAGATTAAAAGTTGTATCCTGGCGCCTATTGGTAATGGAATTGAACTTTTGGGGATTTTAGAGTTGGGGTCAACCAGGAAAAACGAATTAAACAGCATAAATGCCATAAAGCTTGATGATATTATGCCGTATATAGTTACTGCAGTTGAGCGAAATAAAAATGAATTTGAGAACAGGGTAAAGGCGGTGATTCAAAGTGAATGTACTTCTATTCATCCAAGTGTACTTTGGATCTTTGAGAATGAGGCCAAAAGATTTATAAGGGACCAGGATCAGGATGGCCTTGCATCCTTCAGGGATATAGCCTTTAAGGATGTATATCCTTTATATGGGCAAATTGACATTGTGGGATCTTCAGAAGCAAGAAATGAAGCCATTCAGGGAGATCTTTTATATCAAATGGGACTGCTGGAAGAAATAATAAACAGCGCCTATGAAACCGAAAAACTGCCTATTTATGACCAGGTAAATTTTCGGCTAAAGGAATTTAAAGATGAGCTGGAGAATAGTTTGAATGCTTCCAGTGAGCAAAAGGTGATCAACCTGTTACAGCGGGAAGTAAATCCTTTGATGGATCATCTTTCCAAACAATCAAAACATCTTAAAAAACTTGTGGAAGAATATCAGGGTAAATTAAATCCTGAAACTGGGGTCGTGTATGATCTCAGGAAGAATTATGATGAGACAGTTCAAAAGCTAAATCGCACCATGGCACGGTTTATAGACAGGAAGCAGGTGGAAGCCCAAAGGATCTATCCGCATTATTTTGAGCGTTATAAGACAGATGGGGTAGATCACAATATATATATTGGAGCTTCCCTTACTTATAAACGTCCATTTAATAAGGTTTATCTCTACAACCTGCGGCTGTGGCAATTGAGTACAATGTGCGAAATGGAAAACAGGTTCTACCAGGTCCAAAAAAACACACCGGTTAAACTCGACGGGGCATCGCTTATTTTGGTGTTTAACAGCACTTTGTCCATTCGTTATCGTATGGATGAGAAAAAATTTGATGTAGACGGCACTTACAATGCCCGCTATGAGATCATCAAAAAACGAATAGATAAGGCATTTATTAAAAATACCGAAGAGCGGATCACTGTGAAAGGTAAGATCGTGATAGTTTATTCCCAAAGTGCCGATGAGCGGGAATATTTAAGGTATATCAAATACCTGCAAACCAAAAAATATCTGGGAGAAGAGCTGGAGATCCTTGAGTTGGAAGATGTGCAGGGAGTTATTGGGCTTAAAGCATTGAGGGTGGACATTTTGTACACCCCCGATGAAAAAGCACCCGATAAAACTATTACCTATGAAGGGTTGGTGGATTATTTAAATTAAATAAAAGGCTACTACATAACTAAATACCGAAATTAGTATCCCTATCATAAAAACATTATAGGTAAGGCGCAGTAACATATATTTTCGTTGTAAAACAATTCCAAGAAGGTGTAGATCCAGCATCATAGATTCATATACATAATCTTTGTCCTTTATCAATTCATTCATTCCCCATTTGAACTGTTCAAAGGGCATTTTGTGAAAATTTCCGAAGAACAACAGGTTCACCTGTCTTTTTTCAACCTGCTCCTTTGTGAATTCTCCTGAAGTTACATTAGGCCGTGTAGACATAATTGATAGTATTATTGACGCCACACTAAAAACTATCAATATCATTGTGGGAATCAACAAATGCTTATTAGTAGCCGCATTTAACTGAGGTATTAAATTGGCAAGTGCCAGGGAAATAATTATAGCGTTTACTGAAAGAAGTATGTTTGCCTTAGTATCAGCAATATCACTTAATTTGATATGGTTTCTAAGTGTAACCCTGAATAATGTCTGAATACTTTTTTCAGGATTATTGTTCTTAGCGCTCGCTTTTAACTCAGCTTTTGTTTCCTCTTTCTTCAATTTTTGCCTTGTTTTATTCTTCTTTTCCAGTAATTCAGACAGATTTTTATCCTTATTCGGTTTCCAGTGCTTTGCCGCGTAGGTAGTATGGTACCTATGTTTTTCGGTTAGCATTTTAATGTTTTCGTCAAGCCATTCAACAGCTGTGAAGTTTTTTATATTGAGCAATTGAAGTTCCTGTCTTAAAAATTCACTGGTTTCCAAAAAATAATCTTTGGCAAGATGAGAACTATCTGCGTCCTTTATGATCATACCCAATTTTGTAGTGGGAGTCGAATCAAATTTGGTGGCCAAAATGCATTCTTCAACCATTTTGATGATCTCTTCATCTACGTTATTTTCCTTCAAAAACTCATTTGCAATTTTTACACTTTCTTCCTCATGCCCAACAAATTTTTTGGTGTAACCACTGTCATGAAGCCACGCAGCAAGCAACAATGCCTGTTCTTCTTTAACATTTATTTCGGAATTCTCAATTAATTCTTTAGTACTTTTAACCACCCTTTGAGTATGGTTATAGTTATGATATATGTATGAATTGGGTAATTTTTCCTTAAATAATTCAAGAACAAAATTGTCGGCTTTAGTAATTATATCACTCATTTGATAAGTTATTTGTAGAGCCAAATTACATAAAAAAAACACCCCTGAATATTGCATGAAAAAAAATAACATATTTCTAACGTTCCTAGCAGCAGCATTACTTTATGGTTGTGCAACCACTGCCCCAAAATACAAGGATGGAGAACCGGAAGACAATTTTGGATATCCCACAGATCTTAAAGTAGAAAAGTCATTTTATCTTGTAGGTGACGGGGGTTATTCGGAACCCGGTGGAACTTCGGAAGGCTTAATTGCTTTTAAGAATTACATGGATTCAGTAAAAGTAAAAGACAATTACACCATTTTCCTGGGAGATAATATCTATCCTATTGGAATGCCTGAAGAGGGATCTCCCGACCGCGATTTTGCTGAATATCGTTTAGATGCCCAATTGGACGCTATTGAAAAGTATGAGGGGAATGTAATATTTATTCCGGGTAATCATGATTGGTATAACCGTGGAATTCCCGGTGTTGAGCGGCAGGCGAACTACTTAAAAGAAAAATTTGGAGAAAAGCTGGTATGGTCCCCCAACACAGGTTGTGGCCTTGAGATCATCGACATAAGCGATGACATTCAGCTTATTGTAGTGGATTCCCAGTGGTATTTGACAGATTGGGATGTTCACCCGTTAATAAACAAGGAGTGCCCGGATATTAAGACCCGGGAAGCTTTATTCCTGGAAATAGAGACCGAGCTTAAAAAGAGCCAGAACAAAACTATCGTTTTTGCCTTACACCATCCTTTGTATACCAATGGAACACATGGAGGGCAGTATAATTTTGACCAGCATTTGTATCCAACTCAAAAGAAGGTGCCGGTACCAATACTAGGTTCCCTGGTTTCCCTGGTGAGAACCACAGGAGGGGTTTCTATCCAGGATGCACAAAATGAACGTTATAAATCTCTGGTTAAAAGATTGGAAACTCTAGGCAAGGATGCTGAAAGATTGATTTTTGTGTCGGGCCATGAGCATTCACTGCAATATATTATCAATGGAAATATCAAGCAAATAGTTTCGGGGTCGGCTTCCAAAGCATCTTATGCTTCCCTGAGCAATGACGGGTTATTCGCATACCCGGGTCAGGGATTTGTAGTATATGATGTATTTGAAGACGGTTCTTCGTGGGTAAGTTTCTACGGAAATGAAAATAACCGCGCCAAATTACTATATCAAAAAGAAGTGCATCCTGCACCAGAAGAGTTTGATGTTTCTCATTTAACCAATGATTTTCCCGAAAACTTTACCACATCAATCTATCCGGAAGAAGAAACTGAAAAAAGTGATGTTTTCAGGACTTTATGGGGTGAAAGGTACAGGGAGTTATATGGGGAAAAAGTTAAATTTGAGGTAGCAGACCTTTCCCAATTATATGGAGGTCTTTCTATTATACAGGCAGGTGGGGGGCACCAAACCGTTTCCTTAAGGGTAAAAGACAGTTTGGACCGCGAGTATAATTTAAGAAGAATAAGAAAAAGTGCTGTGCAGTATATCCAGGCAGTAGCATTTAAAGATAAGGCCGTGGAAGAGCAATTTGAAAATACTATTGCTGAAGAACTTTTGAATGATCTGTACACTGCCTCTCATCCTTTTGCATTTCTTGCAATTCCTACTTTGGCAAAAGCAGCAAATGTGAATTACACAAATCCTGAAATTTATTATTTACCCAAGCAAAAGCTTATGGGGAAATATAATGCGGTGCATGGGGATGATGTTTATATGATAGAGGAACGGCCTGAGGAAAACTGGCTGGGAAGTGAAAACTTTGCCAATGCCAATCATGATATAGTAAGTACCAGGTCCATGTTTGAAAGACTTAGGCGCGATGAGAAATATAAACTGAATGAACCTTCCTATGTGCGTGCCCGTATTTTTGATATGTTGGTTGGAGACTGGGACAGGCACCAGGATCAATGGCGTTGGGCAGAAATTGAAGATGAAGAGGGGAATCGCACTTTTGAGCCTATTCCCAGAGATCGTGACCAGGTTTTTTCTAATTATGACGGGGCCTTTTTTGGAACCCTTCGTGCATTTGCTGGATTTTCAAAACAATTCGGTGTATATGGTGAAGATATTAATGATGTAAAATGGTTCAATATTGCCGCAATAGGACTGGACCGCGAATTAACACAAAATGTAGGTCGAGAAACTTGGATGGCCCAAGCTAAATTCATTCAGGAAAATCTAACAGATGAAATCATAGAAGAAGCTTTTACAAATCTTCCACCCGAAAGTAGGGGAGAAGCTACAGAAGATATAATTAAGAGTCTGAAAGGCCGGCGAAATAATATTATTGATATTACAAAGCGTTATTATGACCATATGGCAACTCTTGGGATAGTGACCGGGACAGATAAGGATGATCATATCGAAATTGCCCGTTTACCTGAGGGCAAAACCCGTGTGCGTATTACTCGTTTAAAAGATGGTGAAAAGGCAGAGGTGGTAAGCGAAAAGGTCTTTGAGAAGAAAGAGACCGGTGAAATATGGGTGTATGGATTGGGAGATGATGACGTTTTCGAGGTAACAGGAAATGAAAAAAATGACCTTGTATTTGTAAGATTAATTGGAGGGCATAATAATGACGTTTACAAAGTTGCCTCAAACAGTGGTCGAAGAGTGAAGATATATGATCATAAGACCCGTCCCAATACGGTTGAATCAACAGGTCATGCTAAAATAAGGCTGCGTGATGATTATGAGCAGAATACATTTGACAAGGATAAAAAGGTTTTTAAATCGGGTAGTCTAACTCCTGGATTTGGTTACAATCCAGATGATGGTTTCAAAATTGGGTTACAAACCTCTTTCATTTATAATGGGTTTAAAAGAAATCCCTTTACCTCCAGTCACACTCTTAGGGCGGGTTATTATTTTGCCACCCAGGGTTATGATGCTGCTTATACAGGAGAATTTGCACAGATTTTGGGAAGGTTCAATCTGTTAGTAGGTGCCTATTTTACAAGTCCAAATTTTGCCAATAATTTCTTTGGTTATGGAAATGAAACTTTAAATTTTGATGATGAATTGGATCTTGATTATAACCGCACGAGAATAAGCAGGTTTGGGACAGAATTTGGTTTTATAAGAAAGACCCCATTTGGAAGTTTCTTCTCATATAAAGCCCATTTTGAAGGTGTAAAGGTAGATGAAACTGAAGGAAGATTTATTACTGAAGACTTCGCCCCGGAAGATCCCGAATTTTTTGAAAGAAAATTCTTCGGTGGCCTGGAAGGCCTCTACAGGTATGAAAGTTATGATCATAACCTCAATCCAACTCGTGGGATGAAATTTGAACTGTTATTGGGTGGTAAAATGAATATTGAAGAGACAGGCAGGAACTTTGCATATTTCAAACCTTACTGGGAGTTTTACAATGCGGTAACCCGAAACAGAAGACTTGTTTTAAATTCAAGGGTGCAGGCACACCTCAATATGGGAGATGATTATGAGTTTTATCAGGCAGCTACCTTAGGTGGAGATTCAGGATTAAGAGGGTATAGATTGCAAAGATTTGCTGGGAAAAGCGCATTTGCTGCCGGGGGTGATCTCCGTTACAGCTTCAGCCAGTTTAAAACATCTTTCCTGCCATTTCAAATAGGGATCTTTGCAGGCTATGATATAGGGAGAGTCTGGATACCTGAATATGACAGTAATGTATGGCATGACAGCTACGGTGGCGGATTCTGGGTAAACAGTGCAGAAGCTGTTAGCGGAAAATTCAGCCTTTTTGGAAGTGAAGAAGGAATGCGATTTGCTTTCGGTTTCGGCTTTAGTTTTTAAAGTAAATAAAAAAGTTAAAGAGAAAAAGAGTTAAAAAGTAAAACGCAGATGATTCTGATTGTCCTCTTGAGAATTTGACAAATTAAACAATATTTTTTAAAACTCCCCTCTTTATATAAAGAGGGGATTTTTTTTCTATTTGGAAAGAGAAATAGGGGAGTTTGAAACCTGGAAAGGTTTCAAGTCTTTTTAGGTATTGAGGGGTCTGAACTTTCAGCCATCCCTTGCTTTTCAGTCATCTGGGTTTTGAAATAAGGGGAGAACTTTTAATAATTCTTTACATAACGTTTTCTCTAATCGAGATTTAACTGGGATAGAAACATTCACATCATCTTACCATCATAGGATCAAACCCACCCACTATCAAACGATTTTACTATCTAACGAATTAACGAATCAACGATTTAACGTTTTACCGAATTAACCAATCCCCAAACCCTAATCCCTAATCACTATTCACTTTCCCCAGGTTTATTGATAGATAGATTATTAGTGAAATCAATAGTTCTTATTGGGAAAGGAATATTAATATTGTTCTCATCAAATGCTTTCTTCAGGGCAATTATAGCCTTGTTTTTCGCTACAAGAATATCTTTCCTATTGGTAACCGGAGTCCAGAACCGTACTATAAAATTTATAGAGCTATCGGCAAATTCCTGATACATGAATTCCACCTCTTCACTTCCCTGTTGTGCAAAAAGAGATTGCATGGTTTCAATAGTTAAATTTTGTACCAATTCAAGATCTGAATCATAGGCGACCCCACAATCAAGCATCACCCTGGAACGAGGTGTTCTACTAAAATTTTTAAAAGGTTCCTGGACTATTTTGGAGTTTGGAATAACCACGTAATTATTATCGGCTTCTTTAATAACCACACTCCGGAGGCTTATTTGAGTAACCGAACCGGCGAAATCACCAGTTTCTATCCAATCCCCCAGTTGAAGTTCCGGTATAAAACTTAAAATTATACCTGAGAAGGTATTGTTTAGAGTGCCCTGCAGCGCCAAACCTATGGCCAATCCAACTACCCCGGCACCTGCTAAAATTGAGGTTAAAATGGTATTCAATTCAAGAATTCCCAAAGCGATAAAGAAACCAATCAATATTATTATCAGCTTGACAATCTTGACAGTCATCTCTCTAATGGAGTCCTGTTTTATTTTAAATTGAAGAAGTTTGTTCAACAATTTAGACGCATAGTTTGCGGCAATAACAAACAAGACTAAAACCAAAATGGCCAGAAGAAAATTTGGCAGTGCCAGGATAATGGAATCCATCCAGGCAGCCAATTTTTCCCAAAGGCCATTTAGTGATTCATTTAAATCAAAATCTTCCAAATAAGGTAATTTAAATTAAGTTTTCTTAAGCGGGTTTGTGGTTTTCACTGGTTTTCATTTTCCAGGAATCAAGCATCCAGCTGGTTTTTTCCAATTCCCTTATATAAGCACCAATAAGGTCAATAGTTCCTTCATCACCACCTTTATCGGCAACCTCGGTTACTTTCCTCATTTGTTTAAGAAGAATCCCATGGTCATCCAGTAAGGTCTGGATCATTTTTGTATCGCTAAGATCTGAAGATGATTCCTTTAGGTTAGAAGCTTTCAAATAATCGCTAAGGTTGCTGGTTGGTTGAAAACGCAATGTGAGAATACGCTCAGCAATCTCATCTACCTTGAGTTTGGCATCGTCATACAGCTCTTCAAACTTTTCATGAAGGTCAAAGAAATTTTTACCGATAACATTCCAGTGAAAATTTCTTAGTTTTTGGTAATATATATGGTAATCGGCTAAAAGTGTGTTCAATTCCTGAACAGTTTTAGTAGTTTTCTTTTCGTCTAATCCTAAGTAACTCATAGTTTTTATTTATTAAAAATTAAATTTCTATACAAAAATACGATGCATGTGGCCAAATCCCAATTTTGGGTGTGGGTTTAATACAAGTTTAACTAGTTAATCCGTTGGTCGATGGGCTTTAAGGTTGAGTTTATCCAGCATTGCTTTAGATACCTGTCCGCTGGAAATACCGTACCCATCCACAAGTACTCCTTTTTTGCCATTTTCGGTGGTTATAGCATAGAGTATCGCATTGTCATCAGGGTTGCTCATT
>CAXAZV010000068.1:0-13007 GCA_963973375.1 uncultured Antarcticibacterium sp. | reverse complement strand
CAATTGTACTTTGTTTCTTAAAGTGCTCATAACTATAGAATTTTATTGCAGTTGAAAATCATTAGTTCATTTCAACGGGACAAACTTATGGCGGTCTTCAAACGATAATCGGTAGATAAGGGTTTGTTTTCGTTTACATTCGTTTGTAAATGTTTGTAAACGGATACGCGGTTAAAAATGCTTCAGTTTTGGAAAACCTGGCTTACCATTATTTTTGGAGTTATTGCAGCTTAGGGAATTCACAGTCTAAGCATGAAAATACCTTTTACGCAAAAGATCCTGCATATTGAGCCCATAACTGGGTGAGTCTATACCCTTTAACGTGCCTTTCCAATCTTATTTGTCCTGGAATTGTATAAATTTATAAGAGCTAAAAGGGAAAAGACCCGGCTAAGCAAGAAAGATGGGAATATTGAGCTAAGTTTGCAAATAGTAGGAGAAAACGAAATATTATCCTGCTGAATTTAAAATAAATGTATGCCTTTTAAAAAATTGAATGAACCCTTGCTGGAAGCCCTCGAAAGATTGGGCTATGAAGAGCCGCTGCCATTTCAGAAAAAAATATTATCCAGGATTAAAAGCGGTATGAACCTGTTTGGAATTGGACCCGCCGGTTGTGGTAAGACTACTTCCCTTATTATTAGCACCATTCAGAAATTGAATTGCGAGGCTTTTGAGGACGCGCCACGGGCGCTTATTTTTGTAAAGGATAAGGAAGCCGCACTGGAGCTGGAAGAAAAGTTCAAGATCTTTACAAGATATATGGATCTAAGAATTTATGCCGCCTATGACCAACCCGATATTGATGTTCAAAAAGGTGATATTTATGAAGGGGTAGACATTGTAATCGCGACTCCCGCTAAGCTCAATAAGCTTTTTAAACTTTCGGGAATTAATGTGAGCCAGTTAAAATTGTTTATTGTTGATGATGCCGAATTGTTAACCGCAAACCGTGATTATACCAACCTTATCCAGATACCTGAGCATATCACCAAATGCCAGTACCTTGTCTTTGCTAACGAATTCAATGGAAAAATAGAACGCCTGCAGGATTCTTTCATGGCCTACTCAGAAAAAGTTGAGGTGAAATAAATTCCTGAAGAAAACTTATGAAAGCAGCAACCGTAAATCAGCTAAAAAAGGAATTGTCTTTTCGGTCTCCCGAGGAATTGTTGGAATTGTGTTTAAGATTGTCCAAATTTAAAAAGGAGAATAAAGAATTGCTTACGTATCTTCTTTTTGAATCGCTTGATGAGGAGGAGTACATACAAAACATCAAGGCAGAAATAGATCTTGAATTTAAGGGCATTAACACCAAAAACTTCTTTTACATAAAGAAAAGCGTTAGGAAGATCCTGCGAAATATAAAAAAGTATAGCCGCTACTCTTTAAAGAAGGAAACAGAAGCAGAATTGCTGTTATATTTTTGTTCAAAATTAAAAGATTTTAAACCCTCCATAAAAAGGAACACTACCCTCCTAAATTTGTATCAAAGGCAGCTTACGGCAGTGAAAAAGATCATCTCGACACTTCATGAGGATCTTCAATATGATTATGAACAGGAAGTAGAAGAAATGGAAGGGCTTTAAGGAATAAAACAACAAATTTCTCCAAGTTAATTATGACAATTTCTCTGTGCTGCGGGAAATGGTTTAAATAGTATTTTAGTGGGCCTGGAACCCCTAGGCTTAATTTATACCTGGATGATCCTTTTAAATATTTACGATGCCACCCTTCCTCTTACCAATCCGGTATTAAAATTCCTTTTGATCCTTGTAATTATATTGTTTGCTCCCATAATTTTAAACAAGGTAAAAATCCCTCATTTATTGGGTTTGATTATCGCGGGAGCTGTAATAGGCCCTAATGGGTTCAATCTTATGGAAAGGGATTCCAGTATTATTCTGTCAGGAACGGCTGGATTGTTATACATCATGTTTCTTGCAGGCTTGGAAATTGATCTGGGCGATTTTAAAAAGAATAGTAAAAAAAGTATAGTTTTTGGTTTATACACTTTCATTATACCAATGACTTTGGGGATCCTCGTGGGGCTCTATATTTTGCAGTTTTCAATACTTACCTCAATTCTTCTTGCCAGTATGTTTGCTTCCCACACGCTTATTGCTTATCCATTAATAAGTAAACTGGGAGTCGCCAGGAACAGGGCTGTAAATGTGGCGGTGGGAGGCACAATGATTACAGACACCCTGGCTCTTCTAGTACTGGCGGTTATCGTGGGGATGTCTGCGGGGGACGTTAACACCGCTTTCTGGGTGCGATTAACTATTTCTATAATTATTTTCGGGCTTATAGTAATATTCCTGTTCCCTATTATTGCCCGGTGGTTCTTTAAAAACTATGAGGACAATGTTTCTCAATATATTTTTGTTTTAGTTATGGTTTTTTTG
This sequence comes from uncultured Antarcticibacterium sp., assembly GCA_963973375.1. GTDB lineage: Bacteria > Bacteroidota > Bacteroidia > Flavobacteriales > Flavobacteriaceae > Gillisia. The sequence continues at coordinate 10,599 of CAXAZV010000068.1, read as the reverse complement.
GGTGCAGTGCTTGCAGAACTGGCAGGAATCGAAGCCATTATTGGAGCCTTCCTTGCCGGACTTTCATTAAACCGATTAATACCCCACACATCACCCCTAATGAACAGGATTGAATTTGTAGGGAGTGCCATCTTTATTCCTTTCTTTCTCATAGGGGTGGGAATGCTTATAGACTACCGCGCCTTCTTTCAGGATCTGGATACTATTAAAGTTGCCGCGGTAATGACCTTTACAGCCACTGTTGCAAAATTCATAGCTGCCTGGCTTACACAAAAAACTTATAATTTCACCTTGGATGAGCGAAGACTAATCTTTGGGTTAAGCAACGCCCAGGCTGCGGCCACTCTGGCTGCAGTCCTGGTGGGATATAATATTATTATTGGTGAAAATTCCGGGGGAGAGCCTATTCGATTATTAAATGAGAGTGTGTTAAACGGAACAATTTTAATGATTCTTATCACCTGTACTATTGCTTCCTTTGTTGCACAGAAAGGCGCCAAGAATTTAGCTCTTTCTGAAGTTCCTGATGAGGATAGAAAGAACGAACACGAAAGAATATTGATACCTATAAGTAATATTGATACAACAGATGAGCTTATCAATTTGGGAGTTACCATTAAATCGCGTAGTAACAAGGATGGCCTTTTCGCACTAAGTATTGTTGATAATAATTCTGTAAATGGTTTTGCCGATAAAAACGCAAAAAAATTACTTGTAAAGGCTGCGGTTGCAGCCGCTTCTACAGATAATATTTTAACCGAACTCTTACGGTATGATCAAAATATTGGTAACGGAATTAAAAGCGTAATACGCGAGCATAATATTAGTGACCTCATATTGGGCCTTCATGTAAAATCTGAAATTTCAGATTCATTTTTAGGAAATCTTACAGAAAGTATTCTTGACCATTCCCGGACTACCACCTATATTTATAAAGCTGTCCAGCCTTTAAGTACAATTAAAAGGCATCATGTCCTTGTCCCAGATTTGGCTGAAAAAGAAACAGGCTTCCCATTCTGGCTATTAAAAGTTTGGAATATTGCCCGTAATACAGGTTCTACCTTAATTTTCTACAGCTCTTTAGAAACACTTAATTATATAAAGCAAGTTCAAAAAATACATCCGGTTGACTGCGAATTTATAGAATTTACCGACTGGAATGATTTTCTAAAACTTTCCGGGTATTTTAAAAAAGATGATAATTTAGTCGTAGTCCTTAGCCTCCAGGGTAAACCCTCCTATGAAGAAAACATGGCACGGGTTCAGGTTTATTTGAATAAATATTTTACCCGCCAAAGTTTTATCCTAATTTTCCCTATCCAGGTTGGGATTATGGAAACAACTACAATAGATCGAAAAAACCCTTCCCTTCTGGCGCCACTGGATGATATAGGAAAAACTATTTTAAATCTATTTAAGAAGAAGTAGGATAGGCGAAACTTCCGAAAAGGGAGCTATTTATTTTTTTTTTGATTCTTTCCGAAATAAAAACAGATAAGTTTAGTCCAATAAAAGGTTCTTCCAACTTTTCCAGTGGAATTAATAAATATATTGGCAGCAAATAAAATTTATTATATTTAAGAATGCAAAAAACTTGTCTGGAATGCGAGGATAAAATAGTTGGTCGTGTAGATAAGAAATTCTGCAGCGACGGCTGCCGTAATGCCTATAACAATAAGATCAATAAGGACCGCAGCAATATGGTGCGAAATATAAATAACCGCCTGCGTAAAAATTACCGTATACTGGAGGAGCTCAATCCTACAGAAAAAACTAAAACCAGCAGAACTAAACTGCTGGCTAAAGGTTTTAGTTTTGATTACTTTACCAGTATTTATACCACCAAAACCGGAACAATTTATTATTTTGTGTATGACCAGGGATATTTACCTCTTGAAGGAGACTTTTATGCCCTGGTGAAACGCACCTAGGAATGCCAGTTTTGCCCCCTAAGCTTCAAGGCGGCACATAGGATATCTTTCCTGCTTATCATTCCCACGAGTCTGTCATTTTCAATAATTGGAAACCTTCGGCAATTGTGTTTGTAAAAAAGGGAAGCACAATCAAAAACATTAGCCTTTCTGTCTATGGTTGGCACATTGGTTTCCATAAATTTTTCAATTTGCATATCCCCTATGGGCATATTGTAATACCTGCTTTCAGAAATTTGTTTCATACAATCTCCATCAGATATTATTCCTACAAGCCGGTGGTGTTCATCTACCACAGGGGCACCCGAAATTTTATGTTTTATAAGAGCTTCCATAACTTCCACCACCAATTGTTCTTTTCTAAAGGTAATGAGTGAATGACTCATATAATCTTCCACCAGAATTGGTAAGCTTATTATTTTTTCTGGTTCTGCCCTTTTTCCCTGAAAACTTTTAATACCCATGACGCTAAGTTTTTGATTGCTAACTGTTTCAATATAATCAATTTTTTAATCATTGGGAAGCGCTGGTTTGAAATTCTTTTTTTCAGCTAATCTTATTTATCTTTAAAGCCACGTTGACCCCTGTATTTTATGCTAAAAAAAATTTCCCCCCTTGTAATCCTTTTGTTATTGGTACTTGTTGTTTGGTTCCTTTTCTATTCCTCTATGCCAAAGAACGTGGAAAAGGTAAATGTTCCTGAAACAGAATTTTCCATATTAAGGGCTTTTGGTCACGTCACCCAGATGGCAAAGGCACCTCATTACCTTGGAAGTAATTCTCACAGCTTGGTGAAAAATTATATTGTGAACGAGCTGCAAAAAATGGGATTGGAAGTGCAAACCCAGGAAGGTTACAGCCTTGATAACAGTGGCGTAATTGCCTTGTCTAAAAATATACTGGCCCGTATTCCGGGAACCCAAAAAACAGAAGGGAAAGACCTCCTTTTAATGTCTCATTATGACAGTGCCGGCCACTCCTCGTTTGGCGCAAGTGATGCAGCCAGCGGGGTAGGGGTGATCCTTGAAGCAGTAAGAGCAATGCTGGCCGCAGGAGATAGCCATGATAATGATATTATTCTGCTTTTTACCGATGCTGAAGAAATTGGTCTTCTTGGCGCACATCTTTTTGTAGAAAAGCATCCATGGGCTACAAACGTAGGGCTTGCATTGAATTTTGAAGCCCGCGGAAGTGGCGGAAATTCCTTTATGCTCCTGGAAACCAACCAAGGAAATTCGGGATTGATAAAAGAGTTTAAAAAAGCCAATCCACGCTTCCCGGTTACCAATTCCCTTGCGTATAGTGTTTATAAAATGCTGCCTAATGATACAGATCTTACCGTGTTGCGGGAGGAAGGAAACATAAACGGTTTCAACTTTGCTTTTATAGATGATCATTTTGATTATCATACTGCCAATGATACTCCCGAAAATCTGGATATGGAAACCCTCGCACATCAGGGCAGTTATCTGGTACCGCTTTTAAATTATTTTAAGGATGCCGACCTTACTTCTCTTGAGGCCAAAGAAGATCTTATATATTTCAGTATTCCGGGCGGGACAATTGTGACCTATCCCTTTTCCTGGATCATTCCTATGCTTTTAATTGCATTTGTACTTTTTATTCTGGTTGCTGGTTATGGAGTTTATAGAAGGCGCTTAAATTCCAAAGCTATTTTTAAAGGCAGTTTAGCCTTTCTGATTAGCCTTTTTGGATCGGGAATTCTGGTATTTCTGCTTTGGCAGTTTGGATTTATGATCTATACAGAATATCCTGAAATGGAACATGGGTTTACCTATAATGGCTACTGGTATATTGCTGCTGCAATCTTTCTAAGCCTCAGTATTAATTTTATGGTGTATCATAAATTTCGCATTGCCGGTAAACAGACAGAGTTTTTTGTTTTTCCGCTTTTCTTTTGGTTGATTATATGCTTGTTCACCGCGTTTTTTCTGAAAGGTGCGGCCTATTTTATAATACCTGCTTTATTTGCTATCCTGCAATTGGGTTTAATGCTGCGATATAGAAAACCAAACCTGTATTTAATGTTCTTTTTAAGTCTTCCTGCACTGGTGATCCTGTTGCCTTTCATCGCAACCTTCCCGGTCGCACTTGGCCTTAAGATCCTTTTTGTGGCGGCAATTCTAACTACCTTATTATTTAGCCTGTTCCTTCCGGTCTTCGGATATTTTACTCAGAAAAAGGCGTTGGGATTATTTTGCTTTCTCATTTTTAATATCCTTTTTATCACGGCACATTTTAAATCATCCTTTAATGAAAACAGGCCAAAACCCAATAGTCTCGTATATATTCTGGATGCCGAAACCCAAAAAGCCACCTGGAATTCCTACGATAAGATAATTGATGACTGGACTCAGCCTTTCTTCGGAAAAGATCCAGTGCCGGTTATGGATCCCGAAGCCGCTTTCAGCAGTAAATACCGCTCAAATTTAAATTATAAAGCTGAAGCGCCCACGATTTCTATCGCCCCTCCCGGAATTGTATTCAACCAAATTGAAGAAATAGATTCATTAGGTTTTGCTAGATATTCCCTGAAAATAGCTCCCAACCGAAAGATAAACAGGATGGAACTTTTTGCCGACAAAAATGTGAATTTTAAGGAATTTAGAGTCAATAACCTGGAAGCTGGAGAGGTAAACCTTGGCAAACAAGCCTTTCACATTTTTACTCAAAGATGGCAGGACCGGTTGCTTATATATCACGCAGCAAACAGCGATACCTTACGATTGGAATTTGTTGTAGCTCCCGAAGAATTACCGGAATTTACATTGTATGAAGCGAGTTATGACCTGCTGGAAAATCAGGATCTTAAGGTGCCCCCACGGGAAAAAACAATGATCCCGCGGCCTTTTGTTCTTAATGATGCTGTTATATTTAAGCAAATCATACGCCGGCCTTAGGCCAAATAGTGTAGTTTTGAAATAGAAATTTTCCTTTGGAAAGTTGAAAAAAGAGGTTGTATGAATATATCTGTTTTAGGATGCGGGTGGCTGGGTTTGCCATTAGCGAAAAGATTGCTGGAAGAAGGCCATACGGTTAAAGGTTCAACTACAACAAGGGATAAAATGTCCCACCTCACTGCTGAAGGGATCATTCCTTATCAAATAAAAGTTTATGAGGAAGGGGTGCAGGGAGATCTAACATCCTTTTTAAGTGATGCTGAAATTCTTGTTATCGATATCCCGCCGGGTACACGGAAAGACCCTAAAACGAATTTTACCGGAAAAACCGGAAGGATAAAGGAATATTTGGAACGATCTTCTGTAAAGCAGGTGATCTTTATAAGTTCTACTTCAGTGTATGAAGATGGAGAAGATATTCCAGAATATACAGAGGAGGAAGCTGCCAATGGAACCGCTGCAAATGCTTTACAATTGCGGGGTGCTGAAAGCCTACTAAAAAAATGCGGGGATAGCACCCTGAGTATAGTAAGGTTTGGCGGACTTTTAGGCCCGGGAAGACATCCCGTCAAATACCTTGCGGGCAGGAAAGACATCAGCGATCCGGAAGCTCCTGTTAATCTTATTCATTTGGAAGATTGTATTGGGTTAATTGTCGCCGTAGTAAATTCCGGAAAAGCAGGAGTTTTCCATGGAGTTCATCCAGACCATCCATCAAAGGAAGAATATTACACCACGGTAGCCCGGGAAAAAAACCTTCCGGCACCGGAATTTGATCATTCAACCCGGTCAAAGGGGAAACTCATTAAATCTGTGCGGCTAGAAGAGGAGTTAAGCTATATTTTCAGTAAAACTTTGTTTGAGTAATTTTAGTTTCACTTCCCGCAGCAACCATATTTTTCTCGCGTGGAAGTATATAATAAAAAAAGGGCCTGCATTGCTGCGGCCCTTTTATATTTTTTTAGAAAATGAGTATTACCAGATAAGCACCCTGTTTTCAGGAGCTACATACATTTTGTCACCTTCCTTAATATCAAATGCCTTATAAAAAGCATCTATATTTTGAAGAGGCACGAATGCGCGGTACATTCCCGGGGAATGCGGGTCTGTTTTAATTCGGTTTCTTAATGCTTCATCTCTCATCTTTGTGCGCCATACGGTAGCCCAGGACATAAAGAATCGCTGTTCCGGGGTGAAGCCGTCAATTTTACCCGGATTTCCATGTTCCTTCAGGTGAATTTGAAGACCATCATAAGCGGCATTTACTCCACCAAGATCTCCAATATTTTCCCCAAGGGTGAATTTTCCATTTATGTATACGCTGTCCAAAACTTCTATGGCACTGTATTGATCTGCAAGGGCACCGCCAAGACCTTCAAATTGTTTAAGGTCATCCTCGGTCCACCAGTTATTCAGGTTACCCTGTGCGTCAAATCTTGAACCACTGTCATCAAAACCGTGAGAGATTTCGTGGCCAATTACTGCACCTATTCCACCGTAATTTACAGCAGCGTCTGCCTTATAATCATAAAAAGGTGGTTGAAGAATAGCGGCCGGGAAAACTATCTCGTTATAACTTGGATTGTAATATGCGTTTACAGTTTGAGGAGGCATAAACCACTCTGTTTTATCTACAGGATTACCTAGTTTGGCCATTGTTTCCTTAACTCTCCATTTGCTTGCGTTCAACATATTCTGGAAAAAAGAACCATCCTTGTCACTTGGTTTAGAAATCTTAAGTTCGCTGTAATCTTTCCATTCATCTGGATAACCAACTTTTATTACGGTAGTTCCCAGTTTTTCAATCGCCTTTACTTTCGTACTGTCGCTCATCCAGGTAAGGTTGTTTATCCTTACTTCAAATGCTTTGATGATGTTCGCTATCATTTCCTGGGCCTTCTCTTTGGCTTCCGGCGGGAAATTTTCCTCTACATATAATTTACCTAGGGCTTCACCCAAAGAACCATTTACGGTAGCCAAAGCACGTTCTTTCATTGGGCGTTGTTCCTTCGCTCCCTGTAAAGTCTTGCTGTAAAATTCCCAGTTTGCTTTTTCAATCTCTGTGCTAAGCATAGAAGACGCATCATTGAAAAGGTTCCAACGCAGGTAGGTTTTCCAGTCGGCAACATTGTTTCCGGCAAAAGTGGATTGCAGGGCCTGCATGTATTTGGGCTGTGCAACGATCACTGTATCCAAATTGGCTGCGCCAATTTCACTAAAGAAGTTCTTCCAGTTAATAGCGTTTACCTGGCTTTGTAACTGTTTTACAGACATTGGATTGTAGGTCTTGCGGGCATCGCGTCTTTCAACTTTATCAAGTTGAGGTCTTGCAAGGCTGGTTTCAAAAGCAAGAATGGTTTCAGCGTTTTTAGCTGCAACTTCCTTTGAATCACCCAGGTATTGAAGCATTCTGGTAATATGGGATTTATACTTTTCACGAATGTCTTTAGAATCTGCATCCTCACCTACATAATAATCCCTATCCGGTAATCCTAAGCCAGATGGGTATAGGTAAGCCGCATTAGCATTACTGTCTTTGGCATCAGATTGAACGGTGAATCCAAAGAAACCGGCACCGCCATATTGCTGCATTTCAGTTAAAAACTTCTGTAGATCCTCTTTGTTTTTAATAGTCTCTATTTTATCCAGATAAGGTTTTAAAGGTTCAACACCTTTTTCGTTACGGGCAACCGTATCCATTATGCTTTGGTAAAGATAAACGGCCTTGGCCTGATCGCTGGAGGCGTCCAGGTTCTTGTCTTTGGAAGCTTTTTCCAATAAAGCAAGCGCGCTTGAATCTGTATTCTTTCGTAATTCATTGAAACTGCCCCAGGTGGTCTGGTCTCCCGGAATCTCTGTAGAGTCTACCCATTTTCCATTTACGTACCTGAAAAAATCATCTTTAGGACTTACCGTGGTGTCCATATAGGCCAGATTAATCCCGCGGGGTTCATCGTTTACGACCACTTTTTTATCATCATCGTTGCATCCGGTTACTACCGCAGCGCCAATAAATGACAGGATCATAGCATTGGTTATTTTTTTCATTCTCAATTATTTGATTAAAAATTATACGCTAAATTAATAAAAACCGAAGATTAATTACAGAATTGTTTTTGCTCAAAATCCTGCTTGTTCAAGCCTATTTCTCAAACTTGGCAATAAGGCTGCTATCAAAATCTTTTTTGATATTCACTATCTCCGTTACATTTTCGTTGGGAATTGCAATTGAAAGTACATAGTGCTTAATTTTCCAATTGCCCTTCACCAGCACTAAAACTCCAGATCCCCTGCATATCCCCATTTGAGTGTTTAGCAGTTCATCAAACCAGGCAGTTTGATTATTTTCTGAAATGTAAATATTCCGTTCCAGGGTGGAAAAACTCCAAGCTTTTCCCTTGTCAAAATAGGGCTTTGAAAAGTTGCGAAATTCCTGGTTTTGCCAGTTTTCAGTAGCATCAGTTCCAATAAAAACCCCATCCTGAGCCATTAGGTCAAAGTATGGCTCAAATTGAGCTTCAGCCGCGGCTTTATGCCATTTCTCTAAAACTGTATCAATGTTTTCTCTTGCCTCCTCTGTATTCACAATAGGTTGAGAGATTTCATCTTCGGGAGTGGTTGTTGTTTTAGTGGTGGTGGTTGAAAATTCACAACCGGTAAAGATGCTAAGGATAAAAAGTAGTTGGATGGTTTTCATAATAATGTAATGTTAGATAATAAGGGTGGGATTCCGGTTAATTATTTGCGATCCCGGGAAGCTTCCTGTAAGGTAGGAATTGGGCTTTGGGTTGTGTCTTCCTTATCTGGGTCAAAAGCGTCCAGTTCCGCTTCAAAATCTTCAAGGGTTTTGAGGAAAATCTCATTTAGCTGAATCTTGAAATTATTGAATTCTACCGGGATCTCCTGGGCGGTAGCTGCTATTTCTTGGGGATCTGGATTTCTTTTTTTGGACAACCGCTCCAGCACCCGGGCTTTAGTGTAAAGAACAGAGAGCCGTGTTTGTACCCCATTTGTAACAAATTGCGGGGGAACGGTTCCTTTTAGCGACTCCATGATTTCTGCGATTGGCGAGGCATTGGAAATAACTTCGTTTATGGTATAAGTCCTGAAGTTTTCAATTTCAGACTGTGCGGTAATATATGCCAGCCATTCTGAAGTGATTTCATTGGTTTCCGGTAAAAGGATGACTTCTTCATTTGGATAATTAAGCGGTTTGCTGAAAGCCGTAGTATCCTTAAGGGTTTCGGGTTGCTGTTCTGAAGATTTTTCTCCCTTATTACAACCGGTCAAAAGTATTAAAAGGGCAATTTGAAATACAATTTTCATATAGATGCTTGAAAGACAAAGTTAAGTAAATCATTTTCTTTTATATGAAATTAAAGAAGGCCAACAAAATTCTCATTTTAACGGCAATTCCGTTCCCATCTTTTATGAAAACAATATATTTGCGCTACAAATATTATATATAATGGATTCTAAAAAGATATTGGTTATTGGTGCCGCAGGTCAAATAGGTAGCGAACTTACCTTAAGGTTAAGGGAGCTCTCTGGAAAGGATAATGTAATTGCCAGTGATATAAAAAATGGGAGCGAAGAACTTATGCTTTCTGGGCCATTTGAAATTGCCGATGCCACCAATAAGGATCTTATTGAAGAAATTGTTGAAAAACACCAGATCACCGATGTTTATTTAATGGCAGCTATGCTTAGTGCCACTGCAGAGAAGATCCCAATGAAAGCCTGGCACCTAAATATGGAATCCCTCTTTATAATTTTAAATCTGGCAAAGGATCAAAAGATAAAAAGAGTATTCTGGCCATCCAGTATTGCCGTATTTGGACCAACAACCCCAAAGGAAGACACCCCTCAAACCACCGTGATGGAACCAAGTACAGTGTATGGTATATCAAAACAAACGGGAGAGCGTTGGTGTGAATATTATTACAACAAATTTGGGGTAGATGTGAGAAGCCTTAGATACCCGGGAATTATAAGCTACAAGACTTTGCCCGGTGGAGGCACAACAGATTATGCCATTGAGATCTTCCACGAAGCCATTAAAAATAAGCGCTACAGTTCTTTTCTTTCTGAAAATACCGGGCTACCAATGATGTTTATGGATGATGCAATTAAAGCTACGGTAGACATTATGGAAGCTCCTTCAGAAAATATAAAGGTAAGATCCTCTTATAATCTTGCAGCTATGACCTTTACACCAGAGGAGTTGGCAAACCAGATCAAAACCTTAATACCCGAATTTGAAATTTCATATGAACCTGACTTCAGACAAAGTATTGCTGATTCCTGGCCGAGCAGTATTGATGACAGCGAAGCAAGAAAAGATTGGGGCTGGGAGCACAAATATGATCTTTCCAAATTAACAACCACAATGCTTGAAGGGTTGAATTACTAATCCTGTTAGAAAATCAGGCTTATCATAATTCCATTTTTATAATATTAATTATAAGGATGGAATTTTTTTATAACATCTAAACACCGGAAACAGAAAAACCCCGTCTAATTGCTTAGACGGGGTGGTTGTTAGGTTTTCGAATTAAGATATAAAAATATATTAATCGTTGATAACACGCACCTGAGCTGCGGTTAGTCCTTTTCTTCCTTCTTCTTCAACGTACTCAACTTTGTCACCTTCGTTCAAAGTCTCACCATTAAGACCTGTAACGTGAACAAAAATGTCTCTTCCTGTATCGTCGTTAGTAATGAATCCATAACCTTTAGACTCATTG
>CAXAZV010000067.1:0-13064 GCA_963973375.1 uncultured Antarcticibacterium sp. | reverse complement strand
ATGTGCGTACAACTCAGGCCGCTCGCACCAGTTTGCCTCACGCGCTAAAGGTTTCCTTCACAGGCGGAACTGTAATGGGACTTGGAGTAGCCGGACTTGCCGTTCTTGGGTTGACAGGTTTCTTTATTCTTTTCTTCCATTACTTTATGGGAGGTGTTTGGACGAGTGCCGCTCAAATGACCATAGTTCTTGAAACTCTGGCAGGATTCTCTCTTGGGGCTGAATCTATCGCACTGTTTGCCCGTGTGGGTGGTGGAATTTACACCAAGGCGGCCGATGTTGGAGCAGATCTTGTTGGAAAAGTAGAAGCCGGTATTCCTGAAGATGATCCCCGTAACCCGGCAACTATTGCAGATAACGTGGGAGATAACGTAGGAGATGTTGCAGGTATGGGTGCCGATTTATTCGGAAGCTATGTTGCTACCGTATTAGCAGCAATGGTACTTGGAAATTACGTGATCCAGGATATGGGTGGTAATATTGTAGACCAGGGATTTGGCGGAATTGGACCAATTTTATTACCAATGTCTATCGCCGGGGTGGGGATAATTATTTCCATCATTGGAACTTTGGTAGTTAAGATAAAAAATAACGATGCGAAGGAAGCCGAAGTACAAAGCGCGCTGAATATGGGAAACTGGTTGTCTATTGGATTGGTAGCGGTTTCCTGTTTTTTCCTTGTTCGCTGGATGTTACCGGCTCAAACAATGACAATGGGATTCTTCATTGGAGGTGCTGAAGGTTTTGAATACAAAATTATTTCTTCCATGAGGGTGTTCTATGCAACCCTGGTTGGTTTAGCGGTTGGTGGATTGATCTCTGCCGTAACCGAATATTACACGGGATTAGGTAAAAAACCGGTGCTTTCAATTGTTCAAAAATCAAGCACAGGTGCAGGAACCAATATTATTGCAGGTCTTGCAACAGGTATGATCTCAACTTTTGGATCTATACTTTTATTTGCTGCAGCGATCTGGGCTTCTTATGCCCTTGCAGGTTTTTACGGGGTGGCACTTGCTGCTTCGGCTATGATGGCAACTACTGCTATGCAGCTTGCAATAGATGCTTTTGGTCCAATCTCAGATAACGCAGGAGGGATAGCTGAAATGAGCGAACTTCCGGCTGAAGTTAGAGAGCGTACAGATATTCTTGATTCAGTAGGTAATACTACTGCAGCAACCGGAAAAGGTTTTGCAATTGCTTCGGCGGCGTTGACCTCTCTGGCACTATTTGCAGCCTATGTTACTTTCACGGGTATAGACGGAATAAACATTTTTAAAGCGCCGGTATTGGCAATGTTATTTATTGGTGGAATGGTGCCTGTAGTATTTTCGGCCCTGGCAATGAATTCAGTTGGAAAAGCTGCTATGAAGATGGTGGAAGAAGTGAGACGCCAGTTCAGGGAAATTCCGGGAATTATGGAAGGAACCGGAAAACCGGAATATGATAAATGTGTGGCCATCTCTACAGAAGCGGCCCTTAAAGAAATGATGTTACCGGGAGCCCTTACAATTGGTTTTCCAATTGCAATTGCCCTTATCCCTATGATCTTTGGAGTAGACAATTTAATTATTGCTGAAATGCTTGGGGGTTATATGGCCGGGGTTACCGTAAGCGGTGTGCTGTGGGCTATTTTCCAGAACAATGCAGGAGGTGCCTGGGATAATGCAAAAAAATCTTTTGAAGCAGGGGTGCTTATTAATGGAGAAATGACGTACAAAGGATCTGAAGCGCATAAGGCGGCAGTTACCGGAGATACAGTTGGAGATCCTTTTAAAGATACTTCAGGACCATCTATGAATATCCTTATTAAACTTACCTGCCTTATAGGGCTAGTACTTGCTCCAATTTTGGGAGGTCATGAGGAAGAGGATATTCCTAACATTCCGGCAGATGAAGCAACCGGGGTAATCCTGGAAGTTGATAATGATGCTGCTGTAAGTTCATTAAAAAATACCGTGGATTATTCGACGGTGAAATAAAACCTGACTTTTAAATTTTTCGAAACCCGGAGCCTTTTGGTTCCGGGTTTTTTATTTTAGGAAAGCTGGTAATTTCTATAAAGGAACTTTAAAATTATGCTAAACCTTTTATAAACCTGAACCCCTGAAATGGCTAGTTGATTCTTATTCCTTAATTTAATGGGCAAGTTATGTATAACCTAAAACCATAAGATTATGCCACAGGGAAAAACATCACACATCAAAAATGAGAAGCAGTACGAAGCCCTTGTAGATAAAGGGATGAGTAAGACCAAAGCTGCCCGTATTGCAAACACTCCCGATGCCGGAGTAAAAGGTGGTAAAGCCGAAAAATATGAAGATCGCACCAAACAAGATCTTTATAATAAAGCCAAGGAAGTTGGAATAGAAGGAAGGAGCAAGATGAGCAAGGAGGAGCTTATCAACGCTCTTCGAAATTCCTGAGGGTATGTCGGAAGACGGTAATTTATTGACTGTAGTTGTTAGTTAGTAGCTCATAGTGATTATTCTCACCTTAGAAACAGCCAACTTTATTCAGGACTCCACACCCCCCCCTAACCTCTAACTCCTAACACCTAACCCATAACTTCTGAATAAGCTAAAGTTTTAATAAATTGAAGAACAGGGGGAATTAAAAGTATTAATTTAATTTCCCTTTCCATTTGCGTCTTTTGCAGGAAAGATTTTTCAATAAAAATCAAAGAAAACAACCCTTACAGGTTTTTTCTTTCAATTAAGAAATATATTATGAGATCGATCTGGAATGGTTCAATACAATTTGGCCTGGTGTCAATTCCCGTTAAAATGTACTCGGGATCTGAGGACAGGAAGCTGGAACTTGATATGCTGGACAGGCACGACAATGCCCGCATACGCTATAAACGAGTTAATGAAGAAACCGGGAAAGAGGTAGAGTGGAAGGACATTGTAAAGGGATTTAAACAGGGTGAAAAATATGTGGTTTTGGAGAAAGAAGATTTTGAAAATGCCAACATGAAAAAAAGCAAAACCATAGATATTGAAGAATTTATTGAAGAGAAGGAAGTAGCCGATGTACTCTTTAAAAAACCCTATTTCCTGGAGCCCCAAAAAGAGGGCGGGAAGTCTTATAATTTGCTTCGCAATGCCTTGAAAAAAACCAAAAAGCTCGGGGTTGCAACTTTTGTAATGCGGCAAAAGGAACACCTTAGCCTGGTTGGAATTTACAAAGATGCCCTGGTGGTGCACGTGGTACGTTTCGCCGATGAGATACGTGACCCGGGTGATTTAAAATTGCCTGATACCAAAGTGACCAAAAAAGAGGTAGATATGGCTATTTCACTAATAGATCAATATACCACCAAATTTAGTTTCGAGAAATTTAAAGATGTGTACAATGATCAGTTAATGAAGATCATCAAGTCAAAAAGTGCAGGAAAAAAGGCCAAAGCTTCCAACTACGAAAGCAAGCCTACTGCGGCCTCAGATCTTATGGCACAACTTAAAGCCAGTTTGGAGAAAAAGAAAAGTAAGGCTTCCTAAATGAGCTTAGAAGAATATTTCAAAAAACGAGATTTTGATACCACCCCCGAGCCTAAAGGTTCTATTCCAAAAAGTGAAGGGGAACTGCGTTTTGTGATCCAGCGGCACCAGGCCACCCGCCTGCATTACGACCTGCGACTGGAAATGCAGGGCACCTTAAAAAGCTGGGCTGTGCCTAAAGGGCCTTCGCTAAACCCGGGCGATAAACGCCTTGCCATACAAACCGAAGACCATCCCATTCAATATTTGACATTTCAGGGCACCATTCCCAAAGGAAATTATGGTGCAGGGGTAATGGAGATTTGGGATGAAGGCACTTACCAGGGCACCGGAGGGATAAGCAAAAAGGAACTCCTTCAGCAATTTGAAAAAGGAGACCTGAAACTGGAATTTTTCGGAAAAAAGATCAAAGGCACTTTTGCGCTTGTAAGGACCAGCAGGGGCGAGAAAGGCAATCAATGGCTGCTCATAAAAAAGACCGATGATTTTTCTACAGAGCTGGATTATAATGCCGAAGATTTCTCCCCAGTTACAGCAACTAAAAAGAAACCTATAGCTAAGGTTAAAAGCCTTCAGCCTACAGAAATTATAAAACCTATGCTGGCCACTGCCACTAAAAAGATCTTCAATGATCCTCAATGGATCTACGAACTCAAGTGGGACGGGTACAGGATGATCGCCAATATTAAAGACGGCAGGGCAGATCTTTCCTCACGCAACGGGATCTCCTTTAATTCTAAATTTTCAAGGTTAAAAAGGGATCTGGAACAAATTCCTCATAATGTGATCCTGGATGGTGAGGTAGTTATTGTAGATAAAAAGGGGGTGCCAGATTTTCAGAAACTGCAGAATTATGACGAACAAACACTAGGGGAACTTCGCTTCTATGTTTTTGATATTTTATACCTCAATGGCATTAGCACGCTTGACCTCCCTTTGCTGGAACGTAAATCCCTTATAGAAGAAGTTATTGAAGGCACCTACCACACTTTTTATTGTGACCATATGGAAGGTATGGGCAGCACTTTTTACAAAAGGGCCATAGATGCCGGTATGGAAGGAGTGATAGCAAAAAAAGCCAATTCCAAATATAGCCCCGGGTACCGCAGCGAAAATTGGCTGAAAATTAAAGCCGTACAAAGCACCGAGTCCATTATTTGCGGATATACAGATTCTGAGAGCGGAGGTTCGGTTTTCGGCTCCCTAATCCTGGGAATGTACCAAGATGAAAAGCTTACTTACATTGGGAATTGCGGCTCCGGATTTTCAGCAGCAGAACAGAAAAAACTACTCAGCAAATTTAAAAAACTGGAATCCGCGGAAAGTCCGTTTATTAAGAAGACCAATCTCAAGGGAAGAACTCCTCATTGGTTAAAACCGGAACTCATTTGTGAGGTGCATTTTACGGAATGGACCAAAACAGGGAGTTTACGGCACCCTGTTTATAAAGGATTAAGGGATGACAAAAGCCTTCCTGAAATTACAGGAGAAAAAATAATTGAAAATCCCGAAGGGGCTAAAAAAAGTTCCAATTCCGGTAAAGCTGCTAAAGCAGGTCATCTGGATATTGGTGGTATAGAGGTACCCTTCACCAACCTCGAAAAGATCTACTGGCCGGAATCTGGATATAGAAAATATGATCTTATAGATTATTATATTAAAGTGAGTGACAATATGCTCCCTTACTTATTAGACAGGCCTCAGAATTTGCACCGGCATCCTAACGGGATTGATCAACCCGGATTTTATCAAAAGGATAATGAAGGCATCCTGCCAGATTGGATAGAGACCTTCACAGTGCATTCTAAATCTTCCAACAAGGATATTGAATATCTTTTGTGCCAAAATGAAGCCACCCTGCTGTATATGGCAAATTTGGGGTGTATAGAGATAAATCCGTGGAGTTCCCGTATTCAGCAGCTTGATAAACCAGATTTTACTGTAATAGATATAGACCCTTCAGAAAAAAACAGTTTTGAAGAAGTTATAGAAGTGGCGCAGGCTGCAAAAGTGGTCATGGATAAAGCAAAGATCAATGGATTTTGCAAAACCTCCGGTTCCAGCGGACTCCACATCTATATTCCCCTGCAGGCAAAATACACCTATGACGAAGGCCGTGATTTCACCAAACTGCTTTGCTATTTTATTCATGAAATGCTGCCCGGTACTACAAGCATGGAGCGCAATATCAAAAAACGTGGTAAGAAGATTTACCTGGATTTTCTACAAAACCGGAAAGGACAAACCCTTGCTGCGCCCTATTGCGTAAGGCCAAAACCCGGAGCTACAGTATCGGCTCCCTTAACCTGGAATGAGGTGAAACCCGGCCTGAAGATGCAGGATTTTACTATAAAGACCATGCCGGGCCGCATTGTCGAGGAAGGAGATATTTTTAACGAGGTGCTTGGAAAAGGAATTGATATGGAGCAAGCCCTGCATAATCTAAACGAGGATTAAGAGCCCGTTTCATCTTAAAATTTGCCTAAATTCAATGGCTGTTTTACCCAAAGATTGCCGTAAATGCTATTTTTAAGGTGTATACAGAATCAACTAACCCTCTGCCAATGCTAAAAAGGTTTAAAAGAACTTTTGGATCCCGAAAAATCGACAACGTACTTATAACACCATACCGTAGTTACGGTACTCCACATCACCTATATTTGCTGGGGAGGGCCCTTGATGATGTCCCGTTAAAGATAGTAGAGGATCAGGGTTTTATCACCACCATTAAAAATACCTTCCGGCAATTTAATACGTATGAAATAAAAAATGCCGAGGTAGATCTTCATATTCCGGACCTTATTAGTCTATCGGGGAAGTCAGATAGCGAGGGATATTTTCTGTTTGACAAAACAATTTCTGAAGACCTTTCCACCCGGGCTGATGAAGAAGGATGGGTGAGGGTGCATTTATATTTCAGGGACGGGGATGGAGTGCCGGTATATGAAGAAGATCAGCATTTTCAGGGAGAGCTTTTAATTCCTGAAAAAAGAGCTGAATACGGGGTAATAAGCGATATTGATGATACCATCCTGCATACGGGGGTGAAATCCTTTTTAAAACTGAGGCTGCTGAAGAATTCCCTGCTTACCAATGCCTATAGTCGTATTCCGCTTAAAGGAGCGCCGGAATTCTACCAAAAACTGCACCTTGGAAAACATGGCGAAAACAAGAACCCCATATTTTACCTGAGCAACAGCCCCTGGAACCTTTATCAATATCTCAAGCTATTTCTGGATTTTAATAAATTCCCGAAAGGGCCTATCCTGCTGCGAAATTTCAGGGGGCCGTTTGACAGGTCTTTAAAACCCGAAAAACCCCATAAGCAAAAGGAGATCATTAATATACTTAAGACTTATCCAGATCTTAATTTCATCCTCATAGGAGACAGCGGGGAACATGATGCAAGTATTTATACAGACATCGCGGTGCAATACCCGGACAGGATCCTGGCGATCTACCTAAGAAGTGTAAGGCATAAAAAACAAATGCAGCGTATACGCAGTATTGTAGATAATTTTAAAACCACCCCGGTTCTGATGGTGGATACCTCTTTGGAAGCCGAAGAACATGCCAGGGAGAACGGTTTTATAATGTAGAAAAAATCTAAAATTCCAAACTCCAAAAAAAACTAACCGGGTAACCGGCAGTATGGACAACTACCGTATAAAAACAACTCCGTCAATTCATCTAAAAATGGAACCCATTATTACGATCGCAGAACCTTGCGCTATGGTTTTTTAGAAGTTTTCATACCAAAATTGTAGTGTTAAAACAACCCATGCAGTTCAGCATCAATTTTAGTGATGATACTACCCAAATCTTCAGGATCATCCACAAAATTAATATCATCAACGTCAATTACAAGAAGGTTCCCTTTGTCATAATTATGTACCCAGGCTTCATAGCGTTCGTTAAGTCTACTTAGATAATCAATAGAAATGGAATTTTCATATTCCCGGCCGCGTTTGTGAATTTGTGCAACCAGGTTGGGGATGCTGCTTCTAAGGTAGATAAGCAGGTCCGGGCCCTGTACCACACTTTCCATAAGATCAAATAAGGATTTATAATTTTCAAAATCCCGGTTAGGCATTAATCCCATTGCGTGGAGGTTGGGAGCAAAAATATGCGCGTCCTCATAAATGGTCCTGTCCTGTATAATTTTCTTTCCGCTTTCGCGAATTTGGAGGATTTGGCGGAACCGACTGTTAAGGAAATAGATCTGCAAATTAAAGGACCAACGCTCCATTTTATTGTAAAAATCTTCCAGATATGGATTTTCCAGAACATCCTCATACTGAGGTTCCCATTTGTAATGTTTGGCCAATAATTTGGTTAGGGTGGTTTTACCCGCGCCTATATTACCTGCAATTGCTACATGCATATTTTGATTGTTTTCCTATGGTTAGATTGAAGGCGATGAAATTAAACGAATGCCGATAAAGATACAAGTTTTTTTTTGGCCGCTCACGGTTTTAGTGGAAAGTGGAAAGAGAAAAGTGGAAAGATTTTTTCCGGAAAAGTAAAGTGAGAAAAGTTAAAAAGTTAGAGAGGAAACCGGGGTTTAGTGGATGTAATTCTGAGTTGGGAGTTAGTAATTGTTGCCTATGCTTTTCCTCTAAAAATTATCCCGCAGATTTATGGCAGATCTACGCCGATTGTTTTGCGTATTTTAAAGACTACAGACTACAGACTACAGACTACAGACTACAGACTACCGACTAATCACTAATCACTAATCCCTAATCACTAATTTCCCATCATCAAACAATCAATAGAATCTGTGATCATATGAAAAAACAGGCCTATGAAAATTAATCTGATGGTTTTGTGTGTTACAAAAATGCTCCCAAGAATATAAACCCCAATTGCATAATAGGTGTGCAGGGGGTGGTAATTGATCCCGCAACGGTTTGGGTCAAACAAAGGTTCGGCAACCACGTGGTCTACATCAACAAGCATCGTAGCAAGCAGGATTAGCCAGTTGCGCTTCCAGTTTTTTTTATCATACCAGTAAGCGATCGCACCAATGGCAATAAAATGAAGGAAGTAATGGATGAAAGTTTGGAGCATTTGGTAAAGTTAAAGAGGAAAAGAGTTAAAGAGTGAAAAAGGGAAAAACACCAATGGTATCAGGTTAAAAATTTTGGACATTCTATTATAAAAAGTCAGTTAATAGATTAATAATTTTGAACCTAGAACCTAGAACCTAGAACCTAGAACCTAGAACCTAGAACCTAGAACCCTTTAACTAATTGACTCTTCTTCATTTTCCTCAGGGACCTCTATATTTCCCAGTAACAGATCTTTCATTTTATTCTTCAGCACAATAAACCGCCAGATACCCACAGTGAGGAATAACACTGAGAATACCAGCGCCATGTAACCTATATAATGCATCTTCTCGTATTCTTTTAACTGAATAAGAGCAAGGCCCCCAAGTAGAAAATACATGGCCGCCTGCGTATAGGAAAGCAAAGTGCGCTCATTGGCCAGCTTCGTGCGCTCCAACGCCAGATGCTCTCTAATCAGGGCTTCATCTATTTTCCGGGTAGTAAATAAACTCCCGAATTTTACTTTTCTCATTTTCATTTCTAAAATGACAAATTAAAATTCCCTATTCATTAACTCCGAACCTTTTTTTTCGCTTTCCCCGCCATTAAAGGTGGAAAGTGGAAAGTGAAAAGTGGATAGTCAATACGTATTATTTTTTTTAAAACTCCAAACTCCAAACTACTATTCAATAACGACTAACGAATAACAACTATTCACTATTTTAGTTATGACTCGCTGCACAGGTACAACCCGGGGCGGTAAAACTTCCGGTGCTTTCGTGCCAGGGAAATGCTTCATTATTTCGGGTGTTTTCCCAGTAGAACTGTCCGCGTTCTTTTGGCTCATTTCCAATTTCGTTCATGGTTTCAGAATCATACAATCTTCCGTTTACCATAGTGTAAATGATGCTTTCAGAATTGCGGATATCCTCCAGCGGATTCTCATTCAGCACTATAAGGTCGGCGAGTTTTCCAACTTCCAGAGAACCAATTTCCTTTCCAAGGCCAAGGTATTCTGCACCGTTTAGGGTGGCAGCGCGCAGGGCCTCCATATTGGTCATTCCACCCATTTGAAGCAACCACAATTCCCAGTGGGCTCCAAGTCCCTGTAACTGTCCATGGGCGCCAAGATTTACTTTCACTCCTTTATCTGTAAGCGCTTTTGCAGTTTCTGAAACCAGTACAGGCCCATGTTGATATTCCTCCTCAGGCAGCATGGTGCGGTGTCTTGAGCGGGAATCAACAATGTGTCGCGGAGTGAAATTCAATAGTTTTTCGTTCTCCCAAACATTGGACTTCTCATAGAAATAATATTCCCCGTTTATACCGCCATAATTTACAATAAGGGTAGGGGTATAGCCGGTAGTGCTGTTGCTCCAAAGGGTATAGATATCCTTATAAACCGGGGCTACGGGTATGTTGTGTTCTATACCGGTGTGGCCATCTACGATCATGTTCATATTGTGGAAAAATGTACTCCCTCCTTCAGGCACCACATTCATTCCCAGTTCCTTCGCGGCCTGCATCACTTGCTGGCGCTGCTCCCGGCGTGGCTGATTGTAACTTTTTACTGAAATTGCTCCAAAAGCTTTTGTTCTTCTCAAAGCCGAACGTGCATCTTCGAGGCTGTTGATATCGGCTTTGAAATCTCCTTCAGCGCCATACAGAATGATCCCTGTTGAAAATATTCTTGGGCCAACCATTTTGCCGCTTTTCACCAATTCCGAAATTCCGAAGACAGTCTCACTCAATGCCGAAGGATCGTGCGCGGTAGTTACCCCAAATGCTAAATTGGCATAAGACGGCCAGTGTTTTTGAGGGGTTAAACCATAGCGAAAAGCACCAATATGAGCGTGGGCATCTACTATTCCAGGCATAATGGTTTTTTCCTGGAGGTCGTACACCTTTGCAGCGTTTGGAACATTTACTTCTCCTGCTGCGCCAAGGGCAACAATTTTATTTTCCTTAATCAGGATAGTTCCGTTCTCGATCACCTTATCGCCGTTCATAGTAATGATCCTGGCGTTTGTAAAGGCGGTAATAGGGGAAATAGTGTCAGGCGAATTGGGTAAAAAGGTGAATTTTTCTGAAACCCGGTTGGTGAAATATTCATCTCCAAGGGTCCAGTGAATATTCTGGCTGTTATCACTCCAGTGCAGGTTCATTCCCGCGTCTTTGGTAATTGCAGTAACAGGAACCGTCTTGCTTTTGTCATCCAGGTCTATGGGTTTTCCGGTCATTACAAACGGGGCCACATAGGCCTTGTGCAAATTGGTGAAAGCGATCCATTGATTGTCCGGGCTTGGCACCAGCCTGTTGGCATATTTTGAAGTGATGTGGGTGCGTTCTTCCTTTCCGTTAAGGTCCACACTTTTAAGGCTTTTCGTAAGATTTCCAAAGAAAACCCCGCCTGTTTGGTACAGGATCCTGTCGTTATTTTTGCTGAAAACCGGAAAATCTCCCTCTTTGGTAATTTTTCGTGCATTCTCTCCATTGGCATTCATCATGTAAATTCCCGGTTCTTTGGAGAAAGTGCGACCCATATCACTGTTGCCAGATTCCCGAGTAAACACGATCATTTTCCCGTCATTTGAATAAGCCGGATTACGGTAAATCCCTTTTTTGGAGGTAAGAGTAGCAGGATTCCCGCCGTTTACCGAAACTTTTTTAATTGCGCCATAACCGGCATCGCTCCACGAAACATAGATGATCTCCTTCCCGTTGGGAGAGAAGGCAGGTTCAAATTCAAAATTTTCATCTTTGGTGAGTCGCTGAGGTTTCCCGTTGGGAAGGTTCTTTTTCCATAGATGTCCTACAGAATTAAACACAAGGACCTTTCCATCTGGTGAGGTCACCGCATTGCGTATCACTTTTGAGCTGAAATTTTCTGAAAACACCTGGTGTTGCGACCTGTGGGTTTCTGCAATCTCAATGGTGTTCTCCACAGTAAACGGGATCTCGCTAACGGCGATATTTTCAGTATTTATTCTTTTTATTTTTCCTTCGGCCCACACCACGATATCGCGGTTATCTGGCATCCAGTTGAAACCGGGATACACCCCGAAGATCGCCCAGGCTTCCTGCTGGTCTTTGCTCAAAGCATCAAAAACCGGCCATTCCTCACCTGTGTCCAGGTCGTGTATGTAGAGCACACTTTTGGTGCGTATCCTTTTTACAAAGGCAAGCTTCTTTCCATCGGGAGAAACCTGCGGCCTTGCTGCCCCACCGGGACCACCGGTGATAGTAAGGGTTTCCCCTGTGGTAAGGTCATATCGTTTGATCACATAGATCTGGTTATTAGGATCTTTGTTGTACTGGAAGTTCCCGCCCGGGTACATATCCTCGCTGTAGTACAGGTATTTCCCGTCGCGCGAGGTGCTGGGTTCGTTTACATCCTGCTGGTCATTCTTTTTCTCGGTAAGTTGAATCCCTGCGCTTCCGGCAAGATGGTATTGCCACATTTCACCTGCACCTAGGGATCTGCCGGATGTAAAGTGTTTCCTGGCGATCACCGAATTTCCGTCGGCAGTCCAGACGGCATTGTTCAGCAGTCGAAAAGTTTCCTTCGTGATTTGCCTTGCATTTTTACCATTGGCGTCCATAATCCATATATTATCTCCCCCGGCGGCATCGCTTGTAAAAGAGATCCTTTTCCCATCTGGCGAAAATCTTGGCTGTACCGTATAAGCCATTCCGCTGGTTAAGGCAGTGGCTTCCCCGCCGGTGACCGGCATAGAGTAGATATCACCCAAAAGGTCAAAAACAATGGTTTTACCATCGGGGCTCACGTCCAGGTTCATCCAGGTACCTTCATTGGTATTTAGCGCTACTTTATTGATCTTCCAATCATTGGTATAAGGATCGTTTACATCCCATTTTTTTTCGTCTTTTTTAAGCGTATCATTTTTTGGTGATTCCTGTTGGGCAAACAAGGCTGCGGAAGACATTACGAGGAGTAAGGTCAGCAAAATTCGATGAAGCATATAATGTTGGTTTTTAAAGAGCGCTAAATATAAGCAATGTTTTGGTTTATAGGAGCGGTGATCTGTTTGGTAGATTGAAATTATTTTAACAGAATTAGGGTATCCTATTACTGCCTTTAACAGAATTTTAATAGATTTGGGAAACAGGTAGTATGTTCGTAATTCTGGGCTTATATACTTGTTGTGGTGCATTTAGAAAAAAAAATTAGTTTGAAAGAAAAATTGAATAAAATTAAATCTGATGCTGAGAAGGGATTAAAGTTAAAATCCGTTGATCAGTTGAAAAACTTGATTAATACATATCCAAATGATTTAGAATTAAGAAATAGTCTTGCAAACCTATATTTTCAGAGCGGATTTTTAGATGCTGCAGGAAAATATTGGATATTAACCGACCCAAGAAATGATAATATTATGAATTGCGTCAATTTATATGAACTATCTAAAAATTATTCTGGTCATCAGATTTTAAGAGAAATCCAATTTAAAGGGGATAAATCAGAGCTAACAAGTATATAAGCCCA
>CAXAZV010000066.1:0-13322 GCA_963973375.1 uncultured Antarcticibacterium sp. | reverse complement strand
GGAATTTACTGAAGTGGTTGCTCTTGAAAGTACCCATCTAAAAGAGACCCGCGATAAACTAAAGTTTTTACAGGACCGGGATCACTTTAATTTAATATAAAAGGTTGATTAATATCCCAGTTGGGCCGCACATCCAGTACTTCGGGAAAATAAATGATCTCTTCAGGTTTCAAGCCTCGCAGATAATTACCCGTATCCCATTGCTGGTTTTCATTGCGGTCATAAATAACCCTTATCAAGTACTTCCCGGGGGTAATAAATTCAAACCGTAATCCGGTCTGGCCAGAAGAATATTTTTCAGCTTTAACCACACCATTTTCATCTGTAAGCTGGACAATTATGGGGAAGCTTTTCACATTCTGAAGGTTGAGGCTAAGATTTCCATAATCTGAAAATGCCCTTGTGGTCAGGCTTTTTATAAGCGTATCATTGGAAGTGCCGTAATAATCTTTTAATGCACCGGGGAGTACCGTTATTTTGTAGGATTGATTCTCATTTTTTGTAAAATTGAGTTCCACCACATTTTCAAATGGCCTTATTTCTGAAGTAAAATCAACTTGTACCGAATCCCGGTTCATAATAGAGATGAATTCATCATTTTTCTCCACAATTGGTGTAGTCGCTCTTAAGATCACATTTTTTGCAAATTCTATAGATCCTGAAGGTTCCATTGTCACCTGAAGCGTATCGGGTTTCATTTCTGTAATCTTCAATTTTAAAGAATCTACCCTGGTGGAGGTTGTAACCCGCAATTTCAAACTATCGGTTTCAATAAGTGGCCGCATCCAGAAATGAATACTATCCTTATTCTGCACCTTGGTGAGCGTGTAATCAAAATCTGCAGGCACTTCGCTCAGCGGTTCAAATGCAATGCTGTCTGGATTCACAGTTCCCCTGTATCCAATTAAAAGTTTATTGCCGGCCAGCTGTTTTGGTCGCTCAGCCCGGAATTCAAGCTTTTCCTTGAAAAGGACCAGATTGTAGGAGGTGTCTGATGGAACCGTTATGAGACTATCCATAAACGCGATCTTTTCTCTTGACGGAGTAAATTTATAGTCGTTGTTAAGGTCTTTCACGGCTACAAGTTGATAGGTTCCGGCTTTTAAATTAGTGAGTTCAAAACTGCGAAGACTATCAAGGGTATTGGTAATATATCGTGGCGCTTCATTAAAAACCAGGGAATCTGAAAAATTTTCATTTACCTCGTAGAGCATTACAGATATAAATGGCTCTGCTTCTTTAAGTAGTGCATCCTGTACAGTTCCCTTTACAGTAAGGGAATCTATATAGGTTCCTGTGGAAAAAACGTATTTAAAAAAGGGCAGTGGATTTGCTTCATTGTTATCTACCACACTTCTCCCAAAATTTACAACATAGGTTGTGTTTTCCTGCAAGGTATCTGTAATCCTTATCCTTATATATTTTTGAGGCCCACCCATAGGGGTAATTTCCGGGCGGGGAGACATTGGTGGGGATATAATTATTTGTTCCTGGGGTTTATCCAGTTTTATATATTCATCAAAATAAATGCGGATCTCTTTACTGTTGAAATTAGTGGAATAATTCTCAGGAGAAGCCCGTAAAAATTTAGGTGGGGTAGTGTCAATATCACCCCCGGTTGGGTTTCCTCTTTTGGCACATTGCACCAGGAAAAAGGTTGAAAGTAAAAGAAGTATAACAGGGAATCTTTTATTCATGAAAACCACATTTGAAACACAAAGAAACAATTAATTTTTCTTTTGTTAATTGGCAAAAGCCATGGTTGCCACACTTATTTTCACATCTCCTGCTTCTTTTAAAACTGTGGCACAAGCTTCAAGGGTAGAACCCGTAGTAATAAGATCATCTACAAGGAGAAGATGTTTTTTATGAATAAGCCCGGGATTAGCCAATACAAAGGATTCTTCAATATTTCCCCACCTGGCAAATCTGGATTTAATGGTTTGAGAGCCGGAAAAAGACCTTTTTAAAAGTACGTTGTCAAGGTATGGCACCTGTAATGCACTGGCGATTTCTTTTCCAAAGTCCTCTACCTGGTTAAATCCGCGGGACCTTAATTTCCTGGGGTGAAGCGGCACGGGAATCACCGCATCAATTTCAGAATAACCATCACTATTGATGAGTTCCTCGCCCATCCATTTTCCAAGAAAATTCCCAATTTTTTGTTGGCCTTTATATTTCAGGTTATGTATAAGTTTTTGCACCGCGCCTTTTTTTTGAAATAATAAGAGAGCGGTAGCATTTTCTACTTTCACCCTTCCGTGAAATACTTTTGTTACAGGGTTTTCGTTATCTAAATGGAAATTAGTTATGGGGAGTTCGTGCATGCAATTAATACAAATCACGTGTTCATTTTTTACCAGGATACTATCGCATATCTGACAGACTTCAGGGTAAAATAAATTAAGGAAATCGTGAAACATTTGTTAATGAATTGTAACTTACACCACTAAACTTCTAAATTTACAAACTAAATTAACATATATGATGACCGAAACCAAAAGTAATACCGCTTTAAAAATTCTTACGGGCATATTGGCCGTGGCATTAATAGCCCTTGGAATATATACGGTTAAATTCTATAACGAGGAAAAAGAAAATACAGCCATTTTACAAAAGGAAAAGGCAGTTATTGAAGATGAGCTGAATGATCTTATTGTAAAATATGATGAAGCAATTGCAACTAATGAAGTAATGGATCAAGATCTTGTGGATGCCCGCCAGCGAATAGCTGTGTTGCTTGATTCGGTAAAGGATTCAGAAGCCAATCTTGTGCTTATTTCCAGATATCGAAGGGAAATTGGCGCCCTTAAAAGCGAAAAGGATAGGTTATTCCGGGTGGTGGATAGTTTGAGCAATCAAAACCGCTTACTTGCTACTACAATAGATAGCACCAATATGGTCCTTGCACAAAGAACCAGAATGAGCGATTCTTTACAGGTTACCAACCAAAGTCTTTCTACCAAGGTTGACCGCGCTGCTCAATTAAAGGTTACTGGGCTTAAAGGTGAAGGAGTTATAGTACGTAACAACGGGAAACTTGTTACCAATAACAGAACGAACAGAATAGACCAGATACGTACTTGTTTTACAATTACAGAAAATGCATTATCTCAGGCCGGTGAAAAGGAAATGTTTGTACAGGTGTATAATCCCGAAAATGAATTGGTGGGAGATCAACTCGCGGTGCAACACGATGGCGGGGTAATGGTGTACAGTGCAACTTCAAAAATATTCTATGAAAATGAAGAACTGGATGTATGTATTCTTTCAAATACAGATAGAGAGAAATTAATGGAAGGAACATACAAAGTGTATATTTATGCAGGGAATCAATTAATAGGAACAAGCTCTTTTGCATTAAGATAATTTAATTTAATAAAAATACGGAACCGCCTTGACCTTTATCAAGGCGGTTTTTTTATTTTTGCGCTATGGCAAAACAAGAAGATCTATTTAAAAATGTGATATCCCATGCTAAAGAGTATGGGTATATTTTCGCATCAAGTGAAATTTATGACGGGCTTAGCGCTGTTTATGACTACGGTCAAAATGGGGTTGAGTTGAAGAAAAATATCAGGGAGTATTGGTGGAAGAGCATGGTGCAATTGCATCAAAATATTGTTGGATTGGATGCAGCAATCCTTATGCATCCCAAAACCTGGAAAGCTTCTGGACACGTAGATGCTTTTAATGATCCCTTAATTGATAATAAAGATTCTAAAAAGCGTTACCGGGCAGATGTGCTGGTAGAAGATCACGCTGAAAAAATATTACAGAAAGCGCAAAAGGAAATCGACAAGGCCAAAAAACGTTTTGGAGATGCTTTTGATGAAGAACAATTTGTAGCCACTAATGACAGAGTAGTAAGATACTTAGGAGAGCGAAGGGATATCCTGAAGCGTTTGGGAGATTCACTTACCCGTGAAGATCTTAAGGATGTCAAAGCTTTGATTGAAGAGCTTGAGATAGCCGATCCAGAGACCGGGTCAAAAAACTGGACCGATGTAAGACAGTTTAATTTGATGTTTGGCACCAAAATGGGTGCCTCGGCCGATACCTCATCTGATCTTTACCTAAGGCCCGAAACTGCCCAGGGAATTTTCGTGAACTTTTCAAATGTCCAAAAGACAGGGAGGATGAAAATTCCTTTCGGAATAGCACAAACCGGAAAGGCTTTTAGGAACGAGATCGTTGCAAGGCAGTTTATCTTCAGGATGCGGGAGTTTGAACAAATGGAGATGCAATTCTTTGTTCGCCCGGGTGAGGAACTCAAGTGGTATGAACACTGGAAGGAAGAGCGTATTAAATGGCATTACTCCCTTAATTTGGGAGAAGAAAACTACCGTTTTCATGATCATGATAAGTTGGCCCACTATGCAAATGCAGCAGCCGATATTGAATTTAATTTCCCTTTTGGATTTAAAGAACTGGAAGGTATTCACTCCCGTACAGATTTTGACCTGAAGGCCCACGAAGAACATTCAGGACGAAAACTGAGATTCTTTGATCCTGAAATGAATGAAAATTATGTTCCCTACGTAATAGAAACCTCCATTGGACTGGACAGGATGTTCCTGGCAGTTCTTTCTTCATCATTGAAGGAAGAAACCCTTGAGGATGGTTCTAGTCGTACCGTTTTAAAACTTCCTGCTATCCTGGCACCTACAAAGGCAGCCATTTTACCTTTGGTGAAAAAAGATGGCCTGCCGGAACTTGCTTTTGAGATAATTGAAGATCTTAAATGGGATTTCCAGGTGCAATATGATGAGAAAGATGCAATAGGTAGAAGATACCGAAGGCAGGATGCCTCTGGTACTCCACTATGTATTACCGTAGACCACGATTCTCTTGAGGACAAGAGTGTAACACTTCGTTACCGGGATACCATGCTTCAAAAAAGGGTAAAAATTACTGAACTAAAATCCCTGATACAGCAGGAGATAGATTTTAAAAGTTGGTTGAAAGCATAAATTTTATAAATTATTTAACTATTTTGCAGAGGCATTTAATTCGTTAATTGCCTCTGCTTATTTTTATTAAATGCCTATTTTTAAAGACTATTCCATCAGGTATCATTTTTTAGGTATGACCAGATCATTATTTTTTTTCTTTCTATTATTTTGGTGTTTCTCTAACCCGGCTCTTGCTCAAAAAAGAGAAACTTCCGGTCCGGTTTATATAGATTCTGCCCGGGCAGTGCCAGTTGAGGCCCTGTCTAAGCGTAAATTGATTCCGCCTTCTACAGAGTTTAAAATTGTTAACCCTAGAAACAGAGGAATAAATAAGGTGGTTCCCGGAAAGGGCCTGCCAAAAACAATGGACCAGACCCGCCAGGCCGTACCCGGAAAAGTCCCTGTAAAATCCCCGATTTTATCTTTTGATGCTGCGGTTTCCCGCTCTACACCTACAGATCCTACAGGTGCGGCCGGACCTTTTCATTATGTCAATGGATGGAACTCCGCATTTTCAATTTTTGATAAAATAGGTAATCAACTGGTGCCCCCTGCTTCCCTGGCAAGTATTGGTGGAGAATTTACCAATGAAACCCTTGGAGATCCTATTATACTTTACGACGAGTTTGCCGACAGGTTTCTTATCACTCAATTTAGCGATACGCCTGAAAGTTTTCTGGTGGCAGTTTCAAGGGGTCCTAACCCAGTAAATGATGGATGGTATACTTACCGCTTTAATACCAACGGAGCTTTGCCTGATTATCCAAAAATTTCTGTTTGGAGTGATGGTTACTATGTTACAACAAATAAAAATTCCCGTACAGCAAGTACAAGCCAGGTGGTGTATGTTTTTGAAAGAGACCGAATGTTAGTGGGAGAAACAGCCCGAGTAGTTGGTTTTCCACTACCGGGAATTACTACCAATGGTTTTTACAGTCCCGCAGGATTTCATGCAATGGGAGATGACCTGCCTCCACCGGGCAATTCACCTATCATTTTTATGCAGGATGATTCCTGGGCAGGAATATCTGAAGATCATTTAAAGATTTGGAATATAAATATGAACTGGAGTAATCCCCCTTCCTCTTCAATAGCTGAATTTCAGGAATTGGGCACGGGA
This sequence comes from uncultured Antarcticibacterium sp., assembly GCA_963973375.1. GTDB lineage: Bacteria > Bacteroidota > Bacteroidia > Flavobacteriales > Flavobacteriaceae > Gillisia. The sequence continues at coordinate 7,247 of CAXAZV010000066.1, read as the reverse complement.
GAAGGTGTAAGTCCTTTTATTGCAACTTTTGACGGCGGGGCCTTTTCCAACCTTGAACAACCCGGCAGTGCCCCGGACCTTGATGTGCTCCAGGCTACAATGATGTATATGACCCAATACAGGCGCTTTCCTTCGTATAACTCGGCCGTAATGAACTTCGTGGTAGATATAGATCCTACTGCTGCAGAGCATGCCGGTATACGCTGGTATGAATTGCGCCAGGATTCCTCCGGCGGTTCATGGTATGTATTTCAGGAAGGTACCTATGCTCCTGATAAAAGTGATCGCTGGAGCGGCAGCATAGGCATGGATAAAGAAGGAAATATTGGTTTGGGGTTTACAGTGCTTGATAATAGTCCGGCGACCCCCATTTTTCCCTCCATTCGTTATACAGGAAGGTATGCTAATGATCCCTTGGGGGTAATGACCGTGGTGGAGACAAGTATAGTTGAGGGAATAAGCCCGGACCCCTCTTCAAGATATGGAGATTATGCCCATCTTACGGTAGATCCTTTTGACCAGGTTACCTTCTGGCACAATGGAGAATACTTTGAGGGTTTAGACCGCAAAAACAGGGTGGGAGTCTTTAAACTTGCACCGGACTTTAACAATGATGTAGGAATAATTGCGGTTGTAAATCCTACCGATGCTACACTTTCCAATTCTGAACAGGTAACCGTTACCATCAGAAATTTTGGGGTCAACACCCAAACAAATATCCCCGTAAGTTATTCTGTAGACGGGGGACCGGTGGTTACTGAAATATTTACAGGATCTGTAGAAGGAACCAGCTCTGTTGATTACACCTTTACAACTCCCGCCAATTTGGGAGTGATTGGGCAAACTTATGAGATCACTGCATCTACAGCACTTCCGGGCGATGAAGCCCCGGAGAATGATTCTTTTACAACCAGCGTTACCAATTTATTCCCCAGAGATGTTGGGGTCACCTCCATTGATGCACCTAACACAGGTTTGGAGCTCACTTCTTCTGAGGATATTACAATTACTATAGAAAACTTTGGGGGAGAACCACAATCCAATATTCCGGTGGCTTATAGGATAGAGAATAATGTTAAGGTAAGAGAGGTTTTTCCGGGAACAATTCCCGTGGGTGAGAATGCAGTTTATACATTTTCTCAAAAGGCAAATCTTTCTGCCTTTGGAAGGTTTTTAATTTATGCTGAAACAAATTTACAGGGAGATCAGGATACAACAAATGACAGCCATACCAAATCTGTAGCCAACCTGAACTGTATCCCTGTAGGATCTGACTGTACCAGTTTTGGGGACGGGATCCATTCCTTTGAATTGGAAGATATTTTAAATGAAAGAATTCCCTGCGTGGATGGTTATGCAGATTATATAGGTTTTTCTACAGATCTGGACAGGTCCCAACGCAACTTTACAGTGAGGGTAAAAACTTTATTTGATTCTCCTCAAAACGAACAATTCTCTTTATGGATAGATCTTAATGACAATGGGGTTTTTGATGACGCAGAGCGATTTATTTCCAGTGAGGTTATTCCAACTCCCAGCACCTGGCACAGCTATGAATTTACCTTGCCGGCCAATGCTCCACTGGGCCAGCATTTAATGAGGGTAAGAGCAGGGGATGTGTCTTTTGACGGTGACCTTAATGACCCTTGTAGCGTAATGGATTATGGCACAACTCATGATTATTCAGTGAGAATAATTGACAGTACTTTAAAACTAGATGACTTTTTGCTCAACGAGGCTGCCTTGGAAATAGCTGAGCAGGGCAATGGCATTTTCCGGGTTTTTCTGGAGACTACTTTTGATCAACCACTTAGGGTTACAATTCACAATATTCTGGGCCAAAAAATGATCGAGAATCAAGTGGAGAGCATTGGGGATGGGTACCTTTATGAATTTGATATGTCCTACGCTGCTACCGGAGTCTATTTGTTAAGAATAGGTACGCGGGATGTGGGGATAGTCAAACGCTTCCTTGTAAAATAAAAATTCTTTTGCATTAATTTACCTCCGCAGAAATAGGTTTAAATGGTTTAGAAACCTCTTGGGAATGCTTATTTTTGAAAAAATTAAATTCCTCAATGAGAATAATTTCTTATAATGTTAATGGGATAAGAGCAGCCTTGCGAAAGGGATTTTTAGAATGGCTCTCATTTGCCGATCCAGATATTCTTTGCCTTCAGGAGATCAAAGCTACTCCCGAACAATTTGATACTTCCATTTTTGAAGATGCCGGGTATAAATATCACTATTGGTACCCCGCCGGGAAAAAAGGTTATAGTGGGGTTGCCATCCTTAGCAAGCATAAGCCTTTACATGTTGAATTTGGTACAGGAATAGAATATATGGACTTTGAAGGAAGAAACCTTCGGGCAGATTTTGACGGTTTCTCTGTCATGAGCCTTTACCTTCCATCAGGCACAAATATTAACAGGCTGGAGCACAAGCTGCAGTATATGGCCGATTTTCAGCAATATGTAGACCGTCTTAAAGATCAGATACCACACCTTATCATTTGTGGAGATTACAATATTTGCCATCAGGCCATAGATATTCACGATCCCGTAAGGTTAAAGAACACCTCAGGATTTTTACCTGTAGAAAGGGAGTGGATAGACGGTTTTATGAAAAGCGGCTTCATAGATTCCTTCCGGCATTTTAATGAAGAGGGAGATCACTACTCCTGGTGGAGCTATCGCGCAGGTGCGCGAAGCAATAATAAAGGCTGGAGAATTGATTATAATTTGGTTTCAGAGACTCTTAAAGACAAACTGAAACGGGCTGTAATTCTGCCCGAAGCCTACCACAGTGACCATTGTCCTGTTTTGCTTGAAATTGAACATTAAAAATTAACTTATAATCCCATTATGGCAATTAGAACTTTTGTTGTTGCATTAGTAAGCGTTTTACTTTTTTCTTCCTGTGTGTCCTCCAAAGTACATAAAGAACTTCAGGCTGAATATGATTCTCTGGAAACCAGGAATCAGAAATTATCAAATGAATTAAAAGAAACCCGGAACAAAAGTGAAAAAGATCTTGCTTCCCTGAGGGAGGAACACGACAGGGTTAGAGCAGAAAGAGACCGACTTAACAGCGAGTTAATGACCACCCGCGAGAATTTGGAAAGCCTTACCAGGTCTTATGATGCGCTGGAAGCCAACAGTTCCAGTGCAATAGCTGAAAATTCCAGGCAAAACCGGGAACTTTTGGCAGAGCTGGAAGAAAAGGGAAAGGCGTTGACAACAGAACAGGCACGATTGGAGAAGCTTCAGCGTGACCTTGCAGCACGCTCTCAAAGAGTAAATGAACTGGAAGGTTTGATTGCGGCCAAAGATGCCAAGATGAATGCCTTGAAAACTGCTGTTTCCAATGCCCTTACCAATTTTGAAGGAAAAGGTCTTACCGTAGAACAGCGGGATGGGAAAGTTTATGTGTCCATGGAAAACAAATTATTATTCAGTTCCGGAAGTTGGGCGGTAAATACTGAAGGTAGAAAAGCAGTACAGCAACTGGGACAGGTGCTTGCTCAAAATCCAGATATTGCTGTGCTTATTGAAGGGCATACAGATAATGTGCCTTATGGAGGAACAGGCCAATTAACAGATAACTGGGACCTCTCTACCAAAAGGGCGACTTCAATTGTTCAAATCCTAAGGGAGAACTCCGGAATAGATGCTTCAAACTTAACTGCGGCCGGAAGGGGAGAATACGCTCCCATTGCAAGTAACCAGACAGCTGAAGGCAAAGCGAAGAACCGCCGCATTGAAGTCATACTTACCCCTAAGCTGGATGAAATTAACCAGTTGCTGAATGAAATGGAATAATATTTTAAAAAATTTCCAAAGCCATTTAAACAATAAAAATTTTCTCGGCTGAAACCTCCGTAGAAGTTTCTTTTTTTAATTACACCGTTTTATTAAGCGGAATAAAAAAGCATAGATCTAATGAAATATACCATTCTACCCAATACAGATATAAACGTAAGTAAACTCTGCCTTGGAACCATGACCTGGGGGCAACAAAATACTGAAACAGAGGGGCATCAACAATTAGATATGGCTCTTGAAAAAGGTGTCAATTTTATAGATACTGCAGAGATGTATCCTATCCCTGCCAGAAAAGAGACCCAGGGAAATACAGAAAAGATCATTGGTACCTGGTTACAAAAAACAGGGAACAGGGATAAAATAGTCCTGGCATCCAAAATTGCAGGGCCGGGAAGAGCCATGGCTCATATAAGGTCCAATCTGGATTTTAGCAAAGCTGCTATTACCGAAGCTTTAGAATTAAGCCTTCAAAGGTTGAACACAGATTATTTGAACCTTTATCAACTTCACTGGCCGGAGCGCAATTCTAATTATTTTGGTAAAAGAGGTTATAAAAAAGATGATGAGGAAGAATGGCAGGACAATTTCAGTGAGATATTATCTTGCCTGGATGAAATTATTAAATCTGGTAAGGTAAGGCATATTGGTCTTTCCAACGAATCGCCATATGGAGTGATGCGTTGTTTGGAAGAAGCCCGAAAGGGATCGCCTAAGATCATAACTGTCCAGAATCCTTACAGTCTCTTAAACCGAAAAGATGAAATAGGTCTTACCGAAATATATCACCGAGAAAATATTGGATTGCTACCGTATTCGCCACTGGGAATGGGAACGCTTACCGGAAAGTATTTAAATAATATGCCCGAAAATGCAAGGCTCACCCTTTTTCCGCAGTATTCAAGGTATTCAAATGAACAGTCTCTGGAGGCTACAAAAAGGTATTATAGTATTGCAGAAAAATATGGTTTAATTCCCGGGCAAATGGCCCTGGCTTTTGTAGAGCAGCAGCCTTTTGTGAGCAGCACAATAATTGGCGCTACCTCCCTTAAACAACTGGAGGAAAATATTGAAAGTATTAATCTTCAGCTTTCTGTAGAGGTTCTTCAGGAAATTGATGCCGTACATGAGGCAATTCCCAATCCTGCACCTTAAACTGAAATTTATAGCGGCCCTACCAGGCTTTCATGAATAAAACCGGCTTGCCGGTTAACAGTGCGAATATGGTACCAGTCATTTGTCCTTCCCAGCATAACAAGTGTGTCATTCGCCCGTAGGTTGGCAATTATCCCGGAGCCATTGGTAGCTGGAAGGTCTCTTAAATTGGCAACAGCCCTGGTTACAAAATTCAAATTATTGGGCACTCCTGCAGTAGGTTTAAATTCGATTTTAGCTATCTGGAATACATGCGAAAGTGGATCAATAGCTCCCCTGTATCCTTTATAAATACCGAAATGGAGATGTGGAGCTGTTGTTTTGGCATTCCCTGTATTTCCTACAAATCCTATGGTGTCTCCGGTTTTTACACGATTATTGGCTAAGGGCATTATACTGTCTAAATGTGCATAGTAAAGAGATTGATTTCGTTTTTGGTCTCTTAACCAAACTTGTTTACCGCCAAGACCTCTTTCTCCCGAAGATGTAATCTGGCCATTAGTTACCGCGATTACAGGAGTTCCTCTGGCGGCAAAGATGTCTATCCCTTCGTGAGATCTTCTACCGGCATCCCGGTTTGCTCCCCAAAAGCTTTGAATATTAGTGTTTCCTGCGCCTGCAACTGGAAATTCGTACACAGGAGTTGTAACAATTTTTAGGCTGAAAGCAGTCGAAGCATTTATCTCCGGCTGGATCACAACCTTATACGTGCCAGATTCTTCAATTTCTTCTGAAAGTTTTTTACTACCAAAATTGGAAATTGCTACATTTTTAAAAGCCCGAAGCGTGTCGTTCTCCTGAAATAAAAGGTCAATAAATAGAAGGGTAAAGGTACTGTCGGCTTCCACCGTGATATCCATCTTTTCTCCTACTGTTAATTCAAGGTCAAAAGACAGGAAGGGAAAAGTTTTAGGCTTGAAATGGCCTTCCTGAAAATAGGGTGTCTTTATCTTAACACTATCCTGTAATGCGAGGTTCCCCTGATTCTCCCAAATAAGGAAGAGCTCATCTGAAATTTTAAGATCCCGCTTATAGCGCTCCTTAGCGGTGGGGTTGGTAATAAGGTCTGTCGCTTTGTTAAGCTGGGAACAGCTTATTGCAAACAGTAAAAGGACCGGGATAATAATTATTTTCCATCGATGCATTCTCATTTCTTTCTGCTCAATGAATATGCAGGAATTATGCCATATTTAGCCAAACAAATAGGTTACAACATCCTCTATTCGAGCCACCTTTTGAATTTTAATGGCGTAATTGTTCTTTGGTAATTTGGTTTGTTTGGAAACCATAATAGTAGCAAATCCTAGTTTTTCGGCTTCGAGGATGCGCTGTTCTGCGCGTGTCACCGGCCTTATTTCGCCGGCAAGGCCAACCTCTGCAGCAAAGCAGATGTCCTTTTCAATATAAATATCTTCATTGGAAGATAAAATAGCCGCGATTACCGCAAGGTCTATTGCAGGATCATCAACTGAGATTCCTCCCGTAACGTTTAGGAACACATCTTTAGCTCCCAGCCTGAATCCGGCACGTTTTTCCAGAACGGCCAACAGCATGTTAAGCCGCTTGGCATTATACCCGGTTGTAGAGCGTTGCGGGGTGCCATATACAGCCGAACTAACCAGAGCCTGAATCTCTATCATTAACGGGCGCATCCCTTCCAGTGTTGAAGCTATTGCAGTTCCGCTAAGACCTTCATCATTTTTGGAGATCAAAATTTCTGAAGGATTGGAAACTTCCCTTAAGCCACTTCCCTGCATTTCGTAAATTCCAAGTTCCTGGGTAGAACCAAACCTGTTCTTATGTGCCCTCAGGATGCGGTACACATGGTTCCTATCTCCTTCAAATTGCAAAACAGTGTCTACCATATGCTCCAGGACTTTTGGTCCTGCTATGCTGCCTTCTTTAGTAATATGCCCAATAAGAATTACGGGCACACCGGTTTCCTTTGCATATTTTATAAGTTCTGCAGTGCATTCCCTTATTTGAGAGATGCTTCCCGGGGAACTCTCAATATAGTCTGTATGTAGGGTTTGAATGGAATCTATAATGACAATTTCGGGCTGCAGGCTTTCAATTTGCCTGAAGATATTCTGGGTCTTGGTTTCGGTTAAAATGAAACAATTGGCGGGATTGGGATTAATACGTTCTGCCCGCATCTTAATTTGTTGCTGACTTTCTTCTCCTGAGACGTACAAGGTTTTTTGAGAAAGGTGCAGCGAGATCTGGAGTAAAAGGGTACTCTTACCTATCCCGGGTTCTCCCCCTAGGAGT
>CAXAZV010000065.1:0-13676 GCA_963973375.1 uncultured Antarcticibacterium sp. | reverse complement strand
AAGAATGGGAGCGTACTTTTGATTGCGAATAACATACCTTCCAAAAGCACTTTTTTTATATCGTACTAAAGTTCTTTTCATAATGTATTGAGTAACGGCAAATTTAGCGTAAAAACTTCATCCTTATATTTGTTTTGACTTTAATGCCGGAGAGCTTATGAAAAAAACCGAAATTTGGATTTTATCAAAAATTTAAGTGGAAGGGAATTATTTCATAGTAATAACATTTTTGACTCTCCCCTAATGAGTTCAATGCTCCCGTCAGTTCGAGCCCGCCTGCCGGCCGGCAGGTGAATCTGGACCTGCGGTAGCAGGGACAGATTTATATCGAGAAAGACGGAAGTTTCAATGTCGCCTCTGTTCTCGATACCATTTTCAAAACCGTCAGTTCGAGTGCCCCGATAGCTATCGGGGTGTATCGAGAACAGGTTTTGAAAATCACTCGAACTGACGGCTAAGGAACTTCAAATTAGAATTCAAATTAAAGATCAGGAGAAACTTATATTTGGATTTGGTACTTGTAATTTGGTGCTTTGCAAAAAAAACCTCTCAAAAATGTCCTTTTTGACTATCACTAAATGACAAAAAATAAAAAAATAAAAAAGCCCTGGCCAACCAAAGATGCGATGGTGCAGATCTATGAAAACAACTTGTGGGGTGGAGAGAAATCAAAATTCTACTCCGGTTTAGGCTCTCATCATCCTGAAACTGTAGATCCATATATAGCGGTAGTATCTGCTTTTTTAAAAGATTTTGATGCTCCGCCGGTGGTTTGTGACCTGGGTTGCGGGGATTTTAATATTGGGAAAGAACTGGTAAGGTTTTCAAAAAAATATATAGCGGTGGATATCGTTCCGGATCTTATAACACATAATAAAAAAGAATTCCAGGCAGATCATTTAGAATTTCATGCTTTAGATATTGCGAAGGATGAATTGCCACCGGGAGATATCGCGATTCTAAGGCAGGTGTTACAACATTTATCGAATACAGAAATAAAAAGTGTAGTAGAGAAATTATACGCTTTTAAATTTGTTATCCTCACCGAACACTTACCGGAAGAAGATTTTGCACCTAATAAGGATATTATCTCCGGACAGGGAATCAGATTGAAAAAACAAAGTGGTGTAAATCTTTCCGCTTCGCCCTTTAACTTGGAGGTCATAGGAGAAAAACAATTACTATCTGTTCATTCTCCCGGTTTTAAAGGAGTTTTGGTAACTACGTTGTTTAAAGTAATATAAAGCCACCCTGGTCACACAGCAACTGTTAGATATAAACAGGACATTTTTTTGATTTCGATGCGGCTTAAAAAAACCCAATAAAAAAAACCACTAACTGGAAGCTAGTGGTTTTGTGAACAATTGGTCGCTCTATCAAAACGAGTGATTGCTTTTTAAGATCAAAGAAATAGCTGTTACTAATGCACCATAAATATTAAAGCCCTACCTATAATACTGCGGGACAACAACTGCATTTTTCCTTAATTTTTGATAAATCTAACCGTTATGTTAAAGTAAAGCTAACCCATTTAGTAAACGTATGGGTTTTTTAAGTAAGTGTTAGATCCTTTAAATAATTAAAGCACTTCTACCTTAAAGAAGCTGTGGATTTTTTAGAATTCATTCAAGAATTTGATATTCTACAAACAATATTGCTTTCACCTTTACAGTTCCTTTATTTATGGCTATTGATGCTGCATTAGCGCTTTGGGCCTCCTCCACTGCTTCCAGCTGATACTCAGCATTACGCTCTTGTGGCAAGGATGCAGAGATCTCAACATTTCCTATTTTAAGGATCTCTTTCTCTGTTTCCGGAAGTTTCTCCAGTAACTTATCTGCCAGAACACCTGCATTTTCAAGCGCATTTACATAAGCTTCATTTTTTATACTGTCAATTTTAGAATGCGAATAGCTCAACTCCCCCAGTTCAAGATTTCGGTTTTCCAACAATTCAGTATATATCTCATCTAAATTCTCAATATTTTTGACCGTTACAAAAACCGAAGTAGAACTTCTATAACCTTCAAACACCCGGGTATTGTTTCTATAGGTGTAACTTCGGTGAAGGTTTACAGCAGTGGTAAGTATGTCTTCTTCGGCTACTCCAAAGGACTTAAGTACTTTGACAAGATCATTTGACTTTTCAACCAGACAATTTTTGGACGCCTTAATGGAGCTGTCTAGACAATTTAAACTAATATGGAAGTTTGCCACATCTGGAAGAGTTTCTACCTCTCCATAGGATTTTATCATTATGGTTTTAAATTTTGCAGGATCTACTGTTCTATCATTTTGACAGCTCAGGAAAGATAGAATGATAAAGATTTGAACAATATTTTTCATACATAAAAAAGTTAATTAGTTATCCTGCTTCTATTTAACCAAATCTATGCCCTTTATAGTTACATCCTAAAAATAATGCGGCCCGGAAAAAATTTTTAAATTTTGAAAGCGGACCCAATCATAGCTTAAGCCCTGAGACAACTTTAAACCCAGAGGCAAAAAATAACAGCCCTGCTTTTACCTTATTAAGGTAAATGAAAATGGGCTGCAAGCTAAACCTCACTCACCAAACTAAAAAGAATGAGTCCACCTCAAATTCAATTGGACCAATCCTATATTTGAGCCGCATTACTCCTTTTTATAAAGGCACCGTAAAGACTTTGAACATATTCTTACCCATAGGATCTGGCACTTCGGCTATAAAGGCATAGGTGCCGGGTTTTAAATGAGCTTCAAAATAACCCACTGCCGAATTTGGTTTGCCATCAAGGGCAGGCAACTCCTGCATCCCACCAAGGAATTCTACTCCCTGTGGTGCCGGCGTTTTAAAAGCGTTGGGATCTGCCCAGTTCATCCAGGCATTCAATTCAGCTATGTTGGCTGTTTCATCCAACTTTACCAGGTGTACGTCGTGACCCAAAAAGTGTTCATGTACTGTCTGGTCTTCAAATATCACTTCAATCATATGTTTTCCCGGACGAACCTTTTCATCAAACCAAATACCATTTGTGGAAGATATGCTTACCTGCATAGTGGGTTTTGGTTCCCGGTAACCGTTATCATTGGAAGTGACAACGAGGCCGGTAATCATTCCATTAAAGGAATGAAATACTCCGTTTGAGTTTTTAACATAACATTCTACGGCATAATTCCCCGGCTCAAGATAAACCGTGCTTTCAGCAACTCCGTTGGGTGAGAGTAAGCCTACCCCACCCCAATAAATTATTTGAGCAGACCAGGCCGGTAATTTACCGAAAGCGCTTAAAGCATTATCCCAATCCCCTTCACCTATAAAGTCCATTCCTTCCTGGAAAACCGGAACAACCTCAGCTTTACTATCTTCTACTGTTTTATCTCCGGGAAGTTTTTGAATTAAAAAAAAGTGAGGGTTGTGGCTATTATTTAAATAGCGAAATGTGGTCCAACCGGAAGCAATAGAAGCCGGCATCTCAAGATTCATATGTGTTGTTACCACCTCTACCACATTGTTTGTAGCCTTTTTGGTCTCTGTCATATCATACCTGGCCTGGGCATCAATAATAGAGTCCTGAGGCAGCTGGTCTTTCTCACAGGAGAATAAAATGGCCAGACCAAAGATCCAGATAAGTTTGGTAAAGTTCTTTCTCATCATTTTAATTGAATTTTTCATAATATTTAATTTTTGGTTTATAATCTTAGTTAATAAAGAGTGCTTGGTTTTTATTTGTTTTCACTTAAAGCCGGAGAAGAATCGGTAACCGAGAAGGTTTTGAACATATTCTTCGATTTAGGATCCGGGACTTCAGCAATCCAGGCATAGTTTCCGGGTTTTAGGTCAACAGCAATGTAGGCTGTAGCACCGGCAGGCATTTCCTGTGCCCCACCCAGGAATTTTACGGGAGCGGGTGTATTTAAACCTTCGGGAGTTGCCCACGTCATCCAGGAATTAAGTTTTCCGGTATCTGTATTTTCTTCCAATTTTACCAGATGCACATCGTGACCCAGAAAATGCTCATGCGGTCCCTGATCTTTAAAGTGTACTGCTATGGTTTGCTGCCCTGCCATTATCTCTGCAGGCATTTCTATCCCACCTTCCCTTGAAATTTCCAGTTCAAGGCTTGCTATTGGCGGCGTTTGATTAAGGGAACTTTCCTTTACAATCACCTGTTTGGACATGGGGTGAAAAACCCCGTTGGTTTTCACATAACATTCCACCACATACGTCCCGGGCTCAACAAATATGGTAGTTTGGGCAGTCTCCCCAGGGGAAACCAGGCCCACCCCGCCTGAAAAGATCACTTTAGAAAACCAGGCAGGAAGTTTTGAAAATTTGGCAAAACCTTCCTCCGACTTTCCTACATTGATAAGATCCATTGCATCCCGAAAAACGGCAGCTATCTCCCCAAAGTCGGCATATGTAATTTGTTTTCCTTCAACCACAGGCAGCTTATCTACTAACATAAAATGGGTAAAGGGAGATTCATTGCTGTAGCGGAAAGTTGTCCAGCCGGAAGGGATCTCCGCCGGCAGAATAAAGTTCATTCCCGTGGTTCTTACCTCTACCAGGTTGCCGTACGCGGGAAATGTGGGACGGTTCACGATCACAGCCTGCTCTGCAGACATCTCGTGTGAAAGATGCTTTTCCTCTTCAGTCTTACAAGAGAAAGCAGATAAAAGGATCATCATCAATAGCATTAATTTAAGTGATCTTGTGTTTTTCATGTGAGTTGGTTTAAGTTGATTATTAAGTTTAATTTGAAAATTGATTTGCCTTTTCGGAAGGCTAAAAAGCTAATTATCAGTAAAATTAAAAGAGAGTCTTTGCCATGTCAGTTTTATGTCTTAGATTAATATCTAAGAGAAAATTCTTTTAGCCCATGACCAGATTATACTTATTAGGTCCTGCCGAGATTCGGAATGAAAAAGGGGAACTGGAGCATTCCTTTCTTGCCGGACCCAAACGCCTGGCTTTACTTTCTTACCTGCTGTTAAGCACCCCCCAGGGTTTTCACCGCAGGGATAGCCTGTTGCCGCTTTTCTGGCCGGAGCAGGATCAAAGGAGTGCCCGTAATGCGCTTAGCAATATGTTGTATCATATAAGGAAAACCCTTGGAAAAGAGGCTATAGAGAACCGGGGAGCCGAAGAGGTGAAGCTCAATCCCGATACTTTATGGGCAGATACTATAAGCTTTAAAAAAGCCTGCCGCGAAAATGACCTTTCCGGTGCTATGGAACTCTATAGAGGTGAACTTTTAAAGGGTTTTCACGTGAGCGACGTTTCTACAGAATTTGACTATTGGCTGGAACAGGAAAGAAAAAGATTTCATGAACTTGCCATTGAAAAAAATATGGAACTGGCAGAAAATTTTTTTCAGGATGGAAACATTCGCCAGGCAGGTATTTATGCCAAAAACGCTGCTTCATTAGATCCTTATTCTGAAGCACTGCATTCCAAACTTATTTCTTTTCTGAATACTATAGGCGATCAACCGGCTGCCATAAATATGTATGAGAATTACGCACAGCTCATTCACAGAGAATTTGGAGAAGAACCCGGCAGGAATTTAAGAATGTTGGCGGAAGAGGTAAAAGCAAGCTTCAAGGCCCCCGTAAAACTCCCTGCGGAAAAAATCACCATCGAAAAAAAGCAGGCTGAACCTTCCATAGCTGTTCTCCCTTTTGAAACTTTAGGGATGGAAAAAGCTACCGCCTTTACTGAAGCTATTTACGGGGATATTCTCCCCCGCCTCTCCCAGGTAACAGATCTTTTTGTTACCTCCAGAACTTCTGCCCAACATTATAACAACCCTGTAAAACTACTGCCACAAATAGCACGTGAACTCAAGGTGGGCTGGATATTGACCGGGGAAGTCCAGGAAGGAGAACACCGGGTAAAAGTAAGTGTACGATTGATTAATGCTGCTGAAGACAGACACGTTTGGGCCGAAATTTATGAACGGGATTTAACAGCCGGAGATCTTTTTCACATCCAGGCAGAGATCACCCAAAATATCACCGAGGCCTTGAAAATGCGCCTCTCCAACAAAGAGGAAAAAGCAATACGGCAAATTCCTACTCAAAATCTTGAAGCTTTCCGTCTACATGCATATGGCAGGTGGAATCTCGATCAACGTTCTGAAAAAGGAATGCAACTGGCCGAAGATTATTTCCGCAAGGCTATTGCTCTGGACCCTGATTATGCACAAGGGTGGCTTGGCCTGGCTGATGCGCTATCCCTTTTGCATGATTATGGTTATGAAGTAGATGGGCATACTGTACTGCCTGAAGCCGAAAATGCAGCCCGGGAAGCTCTTAGGCTGGATCCCAACCTGGCCGAAGCATATTCATCACTCGGACTCCTTTACACAACCAGAAGAAAAGGAAAAGAAGCTATAAAAAATCTGGAAAAAGCTGTAGAACTCAGGCCTTCGAATGCCGATGCTCATGCCTGGTTGTGCTGGATACTGCTGTTAACCGGTAACAGCCAAAAAGGTCTTGCAAGCGCCAGAACCGCGGTAACTTACAATCCTTTATCACAGGAATCGCTTAGTAACCTTTCCCTGTCATTGCTCAGCATAAGGGATTATGAGGGAGCTTTAAGGGAAGCCATACGCCTGTTGGAAGTGCAACCCGATTTCACAACCGGTCTATTGGAAAAGGCGGTGGCGCTCTATCACCTGGGAAAATTTGAAGAAGCAAACGAAATTCTCAGAGATCTTATAGTTCCCTGGGCTGGAAATGGTCCTTTGATCACCAGGATCCTTTGCTGCATAAGATCTGGTAATGAGTTAACCGCTGAAAAACTTCAACAACAGCTTAAAGAAGATGAGTTTGCGAAAGCTTTATTTCTCGCAGCTAAGGGTGAGATGGAATTAGCCTTTCAAAGCCTTACCAAAATAGAACATTGGAATTACTGGGAGATGCTTTCCATCTTTCATTATTATCCGGATCTTCTGGATCCTATAAGGGAGGATGAGCGGTTTCCTGAGATCCTCAGGAAAGTTAATTCAAACTGGGGATTTTCTCCCGGAAGAAAAGTATCCCGGAAGCAATTTCCCGAAAAGACCGTAGACAATTCCCGGTCGCTGTCAAAATACAGTATTGCGGTTCTACCGTTTAAAGATCTTCACTCCCGCGATCCGCAGTTTTCCTATGGGCTCCACGGAGACATTTTGACTTCCCTTTCCAGGATAAAGGATCTTCAGGTAATTTACCGTACCTCTGTGAGATATTATGAAAATTCCGGTAAAACTTTAGCTCAAATTGGAGAGGAGCTCAGGGTTTTATGGGTATTGAATGGAGAGGTAAAACAAACGGGGGAAGACATCCAAGTAAGCCTGCGGCTTTTCAATGTCACCACAAAATCTGAGATCTGGACAGGGGTGTATAAAAAGAAAATTACTGCTGAAAATATATTTCTGCTACAGGAAATTATCACTGAAGATATTCTGGAAAAACTGGAAGTGCATTCTCCTGAAAAAGAAAAACAGCCGAAGGAGCAAACCCCTACCAATAATTTGCAAGCCTACCGGCTGTATATCCAGGGGCGTAATTGCCTGGACCAACGCACAGAAACGGCCCTATACCAAGGCCTTGACTGTTTCCAGGGGGCAATAGAAATTGATCCCGATTATTCCTTAGCCTGGTCCGGACTTGCAGATGCTCTTTCGCTGCTTAAATTTTATGGTTTTCCTTACCCCAAAAACAGTCCCGATCCTCTGGAAGCTGCGAAAAAGGCGGTAGAATTGAACAATAGTCTTGGTGAAGCCCATGCTTCTCTTGGAATTGTCTATGCCACCCACCAGAATGGCGCGGCCGGGTTTGAAGAAATGGACCTGGCAGTAAAGCTCACCCCGGGGTATGCCGAAGCGCTTATTTGGTACGGGTGGATCAATCTTATCATAAACCGCCCGAAGGAAGCTTTAAAATATGGTATTCAGGCATTAAGGTTGAACCCTCTGGCTCCCGCCTTCAGGGTATACCTTGCCGATATTTACCTTGGCAACGGCGAATACGAAAAAGCCCTTTTTGAAGCACGACGCGCGCGTGAAATAAATCCGGATTATGGCCTGGCCCATTTTATGGAAGGATTGGCATTTTACCATACGGGAAAATTGACAGAGGCTGTTATGGCTTTTCAAAATGTTCTGGAAATAATACCCGCCCGGGGAACCCCCAGCCATTCAGAAGTGAAAACAGCGCTTGCTATTACCTATTATGGTTTAGGAGACCGGCAATGGGGACTGGATTATAAAGAGCAGATCTTCGGAAGAATAGATCCATTTCCCCTGGGAATGCTGCAGGCATTGTTTGGAGAATTAGATGAAGCTTTTCAAACTTTCAACAGGGTGCAGGACTGGACCTCCTTTTCTACTGAATTTATTCGATACTTTTTTCCGGAAGTTTTGGCTCCATTAAGAAATGACAAACGCTACCCCCAATTGATCGCTCACGTAAACCGATCCTGGAACCTGAAGGAAGATGGGAGTATGCCTAATTGAAAATGATTGATAAAATTTCAGGGTTGAATATTTTGATTCATCCGGAAGAGATTGCCCGGATCCCACTTTTTTTTCACCTGTACCAATTGGTTATAATTTTCACCATAAGCATCTTTAATCCTGTCCTTTTCATCGTGACTCATTAGATTAACATACACACCTCCTGTTGCATCTTTTGCGACAGCTAAATGGAAATCCCGGGCCCAATTGATATTTTTTTCGTCATCACCGGTATCTTTCCAACCCGGAAGAATGTGAAAACCAAATGATTCTTTCCTATGTGGAAAAGCTGTGGCATGTGTTGGCACCCTGGTCAAGGCCCCACCACTTGGTTCAAAATATACCAATGTATAATCCCCGGGTAAAGATGCCGTGTAATCCAATATTGTAGATATGGTTGAAGTCTTGATCTCCGGCAGGTAAAGGGCCTTTGTATACCATCTTAATCCTTTTGGCATTCCGGCATCAAAAGATTTTTGAATATCAGTATATTTTACTTTTTGCTGAATACTTAAAATAGCATCTCCCAGGCCATTTAATGGCCGGAGTTCAGCTTTTCCTATTTCAATATCTCCCGAATAACAGGCAACTATGGCACAGGTGGTTTGCCCATGAAACTCTTCCGGAAATGGGTCTACAGGTGGAACCTTTAGAAAGAATGCGTAACACTGTAATTCATCCGGGGCATACTTCATATATTCCCCGTAATACTCCAGGATCTTTTTACTGTCTTTAAAATGATAATATGCCTGAAAAGAAAGCACCTCCGGCTCCTGCTGGTGAAGCCGGAATTTAAAAGTAGTTACTATACCAAAATTTCCGCCGCCGCCACGAATCGCCCAAAATAGATCTTTATTTTCATTTTCGTTAACCTGGACTATTTCTCCTCCGGCAGTGATAACCTCAGCAGAAATAAGGCTGTCGAGTGCCAGGCCAAATTTCCTCGATAAATAACCAGATCCTCCACCCAATGTGAGTCCGCCAATACCAATTGAGGAGACAGTGCCTGTAGGAATTGCAAGGGAATATTTTTGGGTTGCCTCATCCAGTTGTCCAATAGTAGCCCCTCCCTGAACCACCGCTGTTTTAGCATCGGGATCTACAAGGATCGTATTCATTTGGGAAATATCAATTACCAAACCTCCATCACAAACCGAGTTACCGGCATAGTCGTGGCCGCCACCTCTTACAGAGAATTTCACATCATTTTCCCTAACAAAATTTACTGCGGCCACCACTTCTCCCGTATTACTACAAATTGCAATTCCGGCCGGGTATTTATCATAAAGCCCATTCCATAATTGGCGTACTTCCTCGTAATCCTTATGATCTGGTAAGATGAGTTTACCGGAAAATGTGTTGATAAAATCACTTATTTTGGAATCGGGTTCTTGCATATTTAGCAATTAAGGCGGGTTCATAAAGAAAAAGCTGTTTAGGAACCATTTTTTTAATTTCTTACACTTCTTTTTGAGCTTAATAATAAACCGCAAGGCTAATTGAGACAACAATTGGCCGGATGGAATTATTGAAAGCTGCCGGTTCTATATAAATATAATTTTTTTTATTAAAACCGGCAAAAGGCGCCTGGCCTGATAAATCGAAAAAGCGATTTTAGATATTAAACCTGTAGTGTAAGAATAACAGTGGTGCCCTTATCTTTTGCAGAAATTACCTGTACTGCCTCTTCAACATCATACTCCAGTAAGTTTAATCGCTCTTTTACCAGGCTTACGCCTTTGGATTCGTGCAATTTATGGGTAGAAGTGTTTGATATTCCAATGCCGTTGTCCTGGATCTTGCATTGCAAAACCCCTTCAGCAACAACTTTAAAAGACACTTTTAAAGTTGGGTCTTTAATACCCGCGGGAAAAGCGTGCACAAAAACATTTTCCACAAAGGTTTGCAACAACATCGTGGGAATTTCCAGCTCATAAACGTCTATCAAAGGATCTGTTTCAAAAATCACCTTAATGGCATTATTAAAGCGCGTGTTTTCAACCCGTGTATACAATTGCAGGTATTCAATTTCTTCCACCAGTAAAATAGTGGGTTTGGTACAGTGATCCAGGTTGAGCCTTATCAATTTGGCAAAATCCCCTAAAAATCTAGTGGCGTTGTCTATATCGCTATCCATAATATAGTACTGAATGGAATTCATGGCATTAAAAATAAAATGCGGATTCATTTGCGCCAATAAGGCTTCCATTTTGGTTTCTTCAAAACGCTTCTGGATCTGGCCCTTTTGTTCTTCAAATTTCCGGGCCTGCATTAACTCGTATTTATAAATGCTGTAAACCGCTGTAAGGATTATACCAATAATCAATAAAATAAACCACCAGGTTTTCCAGAAAGGAGGTAGTATTGCAATTTTAAGCAAGGAATGGGTAAAACGCAAACCTGTACTTTCGTCCATTACCTGTACCTCCAGCTCGTAATCATCTGGCGGTAAAGCCGGCAGGAATATTTCCGGGTTGGAAGAAGGAAGGCTCCAGTTGTCATTTACATTAAGGCGGTATTGATATTTTAATTTATTAGGGAAAGGATGCGCATTTGTACTGAACTTCAGCAAAACTGTATTTTTATTGTGAGCCAATTTTAATTTCTCCCCGGAGGCTATTGGTCCCGGGGAAAATTTATTATTGTTGATGAAAATCTCCTTCAGCAGTATTTCCTTTACCAAAGCTTTTGGCTCAATAACGGCATCCAGGTCTATATCATAAACCCCGTTATTGCTGCCTATAGACAAAATATTTTGATGCACCCGGGCACTCAATAAAGGTTGTTCCAGTCCCTGTTCCTTATCTAAAAATATAAATCGGCCGGCTTTATAGAGCGTTAATCCCTTTTCGGTTCCAATGATCAAAGTCCCGCGATATTCGTTCAAAAATGAAATGGAATTCCCCTGAATTTGGGCCCGGGGTATTTTGTTTAAAATTTTAAAGGAGGCGTTATCATTTACGATATATACATCGCCAAATTCATTTGAAATCGCGAGATCTTTGCCTAAAGATGTAATGTGTTTCAATTTTTTCTCCTGCCATATCAGCTTATTTAAAGATGATATAAACCCGTTATTTTCCCAGGTATAAAGTCCCGAAAAGACAGACAGAAAATATGTTTTGTTTCCCTTTCTCAAACTGCTTACCACCATCGTGGGGGTGTTAGGCGCTGTTGGTTTAAAATGGGTGTATGTGAATGCGTCCAGATCGCTGTAAACTCTTACTCCACCATACGGATTGGTTTCTATAAGCTCCCCGGCCTGAGTGAAATTGATCTCTTCTGAATGCAGGGGTAAATACCTATCCAATTCCGGGGACTCCTTTATGGCGAATATTCCTATATTGGTGTTTACCCAATACATATTCCCTGAAACTTTTATGTCATAAAACCGAATCTCCCCGGCCTTTATAGAATAGTCCAGTTCATAGAAATCATCACTGTGCCTGGGTAAGGGCAATTTGGTTTTTGCTACATAATTCTCCTGCCATTTTTTAAGTTGTGACAGGGGGATAATTTGTTCCTTCCCTCCTCTTTTTAAAACAATGCCATCATTTCTTATTACCGCGGAAGAATTTTTGGTTTCAGCAAACCCGGTGATACTTTTTCCTTCAGTCTTATGGAATTTTATTTGCGTATTTAAAGCAATCTCAAACAAACCGGCATCTTTGGTGCCAACATAAATTTTTTCAAATTTTGGGTCATACGCCAGGGATATCACTTCTTTGCTGGGCACATTAAATTCTGATGCCCTTGAAATTAACCGCTTGTTTTCTACTTCATAAATTCCCCCATCTGTATCATATATTCCCCAGGCCGCCGCGAAAATTTTATCGTCCCCGGTTTTTACATAATCCCAGATAATGGAATTTCCCAATTTTTCCTGCGGAAGAGATTCGGTTTCACTCACATAATCTTTAAGCGAACTTTTGGTAAAATAACCCTTGTTACTGCTGAAAATACTGTCATTATCTACTAAAATCGAATAAATGAAGGTATGATCATTTACCTCAACCAGGGCTGGTTGATCATTTTTATTCAAAATTTTGAAGGTCCCTGAATTGTAAGTGACAACATAAATTTCGTTTTGGAAGACGAAGAAATCCTGAACCCTTAAAAGTTCGTCGCCGGCGGGATTATTTAAGGAAAGTACTTTATGCGTATTAATATCTATCACTGAAACCCCGTCACTGGTGCCCACATACATATAGCTTCCGGACGCATAGAGTTTGGTGATTTCGTTGTGAACCAGTCCGTCTTTTTTTGAAAGCACTTTGAATTGGAATCCGTCATAAATGCTGATGCCTCCCCCGTAGCTGCCAAACCACAGGTTGTTGTTTTTATCTTCCGCAATGGCCCAACAGCTGTTTAAGGCTAAGCCGTCTTCTTCAAAAAAGTAAGTAAAAACGTCATTTTCTTTTTTAACAACTCCGTTTTCTGTGCCAATCCACAGAATATTATTGCTGTCAACCAATAATGACCTAACGGAATTATTTGGCAATTCATTGGCTGCAGTGTAGTTTTTACCGGGATAGTTTTGGGAAAAAGCTACATGGAACCAGAAGAAGAATAAGAGGAAAAGTTTAGTGATTTTGCAGAATGGCATTGATAAACTCCTCTTCTTTCCGGAAAGAAACAGGAAGTTTCTCTCCATTGGTTAATTCAATTGCTTTATTTGCCTTGTTGTATCTCACCACGTAATTCAAGTTGATCACGTAGCTTTTATGGATCCTCTTAAAAGTATTGGCCGGAAGGATTTCTTCCACATATTTTAAGGTTTTTGTCGCCATTTTTGATATGCCGTCAATCTTTTTTATACAGCAATAATTACTTTCAGCTCTGCAATATAAGATCTGGTTGGTATGTATAAGTTCAAAACCTTCCAGTGTAGGAAATGCGATCTTGCTTACGTTCTGGTCATTTACATTCAGGTTCTCAAGTAAGAGCGACAATTTCTTTTGAGCCGAAGTGCCTTCATTCTTCTTCTCAAACTTTTTTACAGCTTCAGCGAGGTCTAAATGATTTATGGGTTTTAGCAAATAATCCAGCGCACTGCGCTTAATTGCTTTAAGTCCAAATTTATCGTGGGCCGTGGTAAAGATGACTTCAAATTTTATCACATCAAAATATTGGAAAAGTTCAAATCCGCTCTTTTCCGGCATTTGAATATCCAAAAACACCAATTCGGGTT
>CAXAZV010000064.1:0-13716 GCA_963973375.1 uncultured Antarcticibacterium sp. | reverse complement strand
CGTACTGGGGTACTCCACATGGAGAGTCCAGAACAAAATTGAAAGAATTTGCCGCGGTAAAAAAATTGCCGGGTATAATCGATAAATTAAAATAGGAAAACTATGAGTTTTAGCGGAAAAAAATTAGTGGAAGATTTTTACACGTCAAATTTTTATAAAAATCCGGAAGTAATAAAGAACTATTTGCATCCTGATGCCGAACTATTCTGGAACAATAGTGTAGGTTTCAGTAAAATGAATTACAGTGATATTTTGAATTTGGGAATTGAAATGTCCCGGTCTTTTGAATCTATAAGGGCAGAGGTAAGTCATTTGCTCAAAGATAAGGACCAGGTAACCATCAGGTTCACCTATCACGTAAGAACGGTTGAAAATCCCGATGAAGAAATTCCACTGGCTCATTTCATCTCTATTTGGACCATGCGGGATGATAAAATGTACCGGGGATATCAAATAAGCCAACCGGCAGATGAAACCCCTGAGAATTTAAGCTCTTTTCTCTCAACAAACTTTTAAAAAGCCTTTAGGGTTTCTATATAAAAACCTACTTTTGTAGCGCAAAAATCAACAGTAACTATGAGCGTTTTAGTCAATAAAGATTCAAAAATAATTGTTCAGGGATTTACCGGAAGTGAAGGTACTTTTCACGCTGAGCAAATGATAGAATATGGTACAAATGTAGTAGGTGGGGTAACACCCGGAAAAGGTGGGCAAACTCATCTTGACAAGCCTGTTTTTAATACAGTTTCTCAGGCTGTTGAAGAAACCGGAGCCGATGTTTCTATAATTTTTGTTCCACCTGCTTTTGCAGCCGATGCGATTATGGAAGCCGCAGATGCCGGAATTAAAGTTATTATTACTATTACTGAAGGTATCCCGGTATCAGACATGATAAAGGTAAACGGGTACATTCAAAATAAGGATTGTCGTTTGGTAGGACCTAACTGTCCTGGAGTTATTACTCCGGGTGAAGCTAAGGTAGGAATTATGCCTGGCTTTGTATTTAAAAAAGGTAGCGTAGGAATTGTTTCCAAGTCTGGAACCCTTACCTATGAAGCAGCAGACCAAGTGGTGAAGCAAGGATTAGGAATTACTACCGCCATTGGAATAGGTGGTGATCCTATCATTGGAACTACAACCAAAGAAGCTGTAGAGTTATTGATGAATGATCCTGAAACAGAGATCATTGTAATGATTGGTGAAATTGGAGGTCAACTGGAAGCAGATGCCGCAATGTGGATTCGTGCCAACGGAAATAAAAAACCGGTTGTTGGATTCATTGCAGGAGAAACAGCTCCGGCAGGACGTACAATGGGCCACGCAGGTGCAATTGTAGGAGGTAGCGAAGATACTGCCCAGGCTAAAAAGGCTATTTTAAAGGAGAATGGAATTCACGTAGTGGATTCTCCTGCTGAAATTGGTAAAAAAGTTGCTGAGATCCTTAGAGGTTAAGCAATACTCAAGAATATTTAATTAATCCTCTTGTTTGCCTTTAAAAAAGGTAATTTCAGGGGGATTTTTTATTTTTAAGCCTTTCGCTTTTGTTATATTTGACTTTAGAACAAAATTTCCCTGCTACAGTTTAGCGGAATTATTATTACTAATCAAAGAGATCTATAAAATGAAATTACTAGAAGGAAAAAATGCCATAATTACCGGTGGAAGCCGCGGAATTGGAAAGGGTATAGCCCAGATTTTTGCCAAACACGGTGCAAATGTTGCTTTTACCTATGCCTCATCTGTAGAAGCAGCCAATGAACTTGAAAAAGAACTATCTTCCCTTGGAGTCAAAGCAAAAGGATATAAATCCAATGCTGCCAATTATAATGAATGCGAAGAATTAATTAAAAATGTGGCGGGAGACTTCGGCGCAATTGATATTTTAATAAATAATGCGGGTATCACCAAAGACAATTTGCTTATGCGAATGAGTGAGGAAGACTTTGACCAGGTGATAGAAGTTAATTTAAAATCTGTTTTCAATATGACCAAGGCGGTGCAGCGCACTATGCTTAAACAACGCAACGGAAGCATTATAAACATGAGTTCTGTGGTTGGGGTAAAAGGGAATGCAGGACAGGCCAATTATGCCGCTTCAAAAGCTGGTATCATTGGTTTCTCTAAATCTATGGCACTGGAGTTAGGTTCAAGGAACATAAGGACAAATGTGATTGCTCCCGGTTTCATCGAAACTGAAATGACAGGAAAACTGGATGAAAAAACAGTAGAAGGTTGGAGAGAATCAATTCCGCTAAAACGTGGGGGAACTCCTGAAGATATTGCAAATGCGTGTGTTTTCCTTGCCAGTGACCTAAGCAGTTATATTACCGGGCAGGTAATCCAGGTAAACGGCGGAATGCTTACCTAATATTTGAATAGATACGGGAAGGATAAAATGTAAGTTTTTCATTTAACGGGTATATTACATGTCAAAAAACAAGCAATAAAATCTATAAAGAATAATGCCCGTAACAACCGTTTTATTAATAACCCTGGCTGCAATTTTTGCGCTGGGGTTTGTTTTTTTTAAATATTTCTCTGGGAACAAGAATCCCGGACAAAACACATATATTCTTGCGGGCCTACGTTTTTTGACCCTTTTCATCTTGCTGCTCCTGCTTATAAACCCGGGTTTCAAACAACTTGAACTGGAAATAGAGAAACCGGTTTTACTCCTTGCAGTAGATGGTTCCTCCTCCATTACACATATAGAAAAAGCAGACAGTGTGCATTTAATAGCCGGTATGCTGAAGAACCATCCTGAACTTCAGGAGAGGTTTAACATTCAAACTTTTTCATTTGGGCAAGAGATAAGGAGGATGGAAGAAAAAGAAGGTGTAGATTTTAATGACTCACAAACAAATATTTCATCAGCTTTAAAAAACCTGGAAAATCTCAACCGCACGAGTCAAACCGCTATAGTTCTTCTTACAGATGGAAACCAGACAATGGGAGAAGATTATTCCTATTATAAATCCCGAAATAACACCGGAATATTTCCCGTGGTGGTTGGCGACACTACGGCACAAACAGATCTGTATATATCCAATCTAAATGTAAACCGGTATGCATTTCTCAATAATAATTTCCCTGTAGAGACAATCATTAATTACAGCGGAAAGCAGGAGATTGAAACCAGATTTGAAATACGGCAGGGAAATGCCGTACTGTATTCCCGCAATTTGAAATTCAATTCGGAAAACACTTCTGTAGTTATTACTACCACATTACCTGCTAATAGGTTGGGTGGAACTGTTTATGAAGCTGTTGTTGTGCTGGTGACTGCAGAAACCAATGTGGTAAATAATTCGAGAAAATTTGTAGTGGAAGTAATAGATGAAAGGACTTCGGTTTTAATCTTAAGCTCCATATTGCATCCCGATCTTGGAGCTCTAAAAAAAGCTATTGAAAGCAACAAGCAACGGGAAGTTAGTATTGCTTCTATTAAAGATCTTGATTTTAATAAAATAACTGATTATCAATTAATTATACTATATCAACCAAACAATAAGTTCACCTCGGTTTTTAAAGAAATTGAAACCAAAAACCTATCTTCCTGGATCATCACAGGAACTCAAACCGACTGGAGTTTTCTTAATTCTGCCCAGGGGAATTTTTCACGGAATGCAAGTTCTCAAACCCAGGATTTTTTTGGAACCTACAATCCAAACTATTCGGGTTTTCAATTCGAAGATTTTGATTTTGGAAAGTTACCTCCTCTCGAGGACAGGTTTGGTAATATGCAATTTGAAGGTAACCCATATAGCACTCTTTTATACCAACAGATGGAAGGGGTAGACACCAGAGATCCATTGCTTGCAGTTTTTGAAAATAACAATGCTAAACAAGCGGCCTTGTTCGGTGAGAATATATGGAAATGGCGGGCTCAAAGCTATGTAGAATCAGGTTCATTTGAGAATTTTGATAACTTCATAAGTAAGTTGGTTCAATTCCTGGCAAACACGAAGAAGAAAGAACGCTTAAGTGTAAATTTAGAACCAGTTTACCTTCAGGGAGAGAATATACAAATAGAAGCCCTTTATTTTGACCAGAATTATGTGTTCAATCCTTCGGGCCAACTGGAATTAAAGCTACAAAATAACAAGAGCGGTGAGACGATATCAGGATCTATGTTGGCTTCATCCAATAGATTTGTATTTGAAATTGATAATCTGGAACCGGGGGATTATTCCTATGAAATTAAGGAAATTGACAGTGGAATAATGAAACGCGGCAATTTTATGGTAATTGAAAATAACATAGAACAGCAGTTTACTTCAGCCAATATTTCAGCAATGAAAAACCTGGCAGAAAATAATTCTGCAGCGCTTTATTATTTAAATGATCCAGAGAGTTTAATAGAGCGCCTAATGACTGAGGATGTATACGTTTCTGTGCAAAAAAGCCGTGAAAAAACCCTACCTTTGATAAATTGGAAGATTTTGCTCTTTTTCCTTATTCTAAGCCTTGCTGCCGAATGGTTTATGAGAAAATATTTCGGTTTAATTTAATAATCACAAAAATTCATATATGGACAAATTACCCAAAATTGGATTACCAATTTTATTTGCAGTAGTCGTTTTAATTATTTTAATAGCAAAATCAACCGTTACCATCAATTCCGGAGAAGCCGGAGTGCTTTATAAGACATTTGGAGGTGGAGTTGTTACAGATACACCACCATTGAGTGAAGGATTCCATTTGGTAGCGCCCTGGAACCGTGTTTTCGTTTATGAGGTACGCCAGCAGTCTCTTGATGAGAAAATGCAGGTATTGTCTTCCAACGGTCTTGAGATCAACCTTGATGCGACCGTTTGGTTTCAGCCAAATTACAGCGACCTTGGAAAATTACACCAGGAAAGAGGAGAGGCTTATATACAACGTGTTTTGCAGCCTGCAATAAGATCGGCCGCACGTAGTGTTGTTGGTAGGTACATTCCTGAGCAGTTATATGCCAGTAAAAGAGAGGCAATTCAAAAGGAGATCTTTGAGGAAACCCAGATCCTTTTAGCCAATCAATATGTACAGATCAATGAAGTTTTGGTAAGAGATGTTTCCCTGCCTAAATCTATCAAAGATGCGATAGAAAGAAAATTAGGACAGGAACAGGAATCTCTGGAATATGTGTTCAGGCTTGAAAAAGCACAACAGGAGGCCGAAAGACAGCGTATTGATGCAGAAGGTAAAGCAACTGCCAACAGGATACTTAGTGCTTCTCTTAATGACCAGATTCTTAAGGAAAAGGGGATACAGGCAACTGTTGAACTTGCCAAATCTCCCAACTCAAAAGTAGTTGTTATAGGAGGTGGAGACGGTGGAATGCCATTGATCTTAGGCAATAATTAAGCTTAAACAAAACATAAAAAAATCTAAAGCAGTTTTTTTATTGAAAAAATAATTTAGATTTGCAGTCAACAATGAGAACAATACAACTACATCATCATCATATTTCACTACTGCGCTCCAGCGAGGTGAATTGATATGTAGATAAGTCAACATATTTTAAAAACCCGTTTGAGCAATCAAACGGGTTTTTTTGTTTTTAAATTTTAATACTAATGGCCAAGGTCAATAATTAATTATCAGCATTATGAGTACAACCAAATTGCGAATAGCAATCCAAAAAAGCGGAAGGCTAAACGAAGATTCCCTTCAAATCCTAAAAGATGCCGGGATCTCTATAGATAACGGAAAGGAGCAGCTTAAGGCTTCAGCAAGGAATTTCCCCCTTGAAGTTATGTATTTAAGGAATGGCGATATTCCTCAATACTTAAGGGATGGGGTAGTAGATGTGGCAATCTTGGGAGAGAATGTCCTAATTGAAAAAGGAGAGGATATTATCACCGGCGACAAACTGGGATTTTCCAAATGCCGGGTTTCTATTGCAGTTCCAAAATCTTTGCGGTATAACAAGATAGAGGACCTGCAGGGAAAAAGAATAGCTACTTCTTATCCTAATACGGTTAACGCTTTTTTAGCTGAAAATGGAATTACGGCCGAGCTTCACATTATTAACGGATCTGTAGAAATTGCTCCTAATATTGGCCTGGCAGATGCTATTTGTGATATTGTTTCCAGTGGGAGTACCCTCTTTAAAAATAACCTGAAAGAGGTAGAAGTGATCTTGAAGAGTGAAGCTATTCTGGCAATTTCTCCCGGAATTAATGAGGAACGAAAAGCCATTCTTGAAAAATTGCAATTCAGGCTTCGATCTGTGCTAAATGCACGAACTTCCAAATATATTCTAATGAATGTTCCTAATGATAAACTGGACGCTGTAATAAAATTGTTGCCCGGAATGCGCAGTCCAACTGTACTTCCACTGGCTGAAGAAGGCTGGAGCTCACTTCATACTGTTATAAAAGAAGAGCGGTTCTGGGAAGTAATAGACGAACTAAAACAAAATGGGGCTGAGGGGATCCTTGTCGCACCAATTGAAAAAATGGTAATGTAAGAATTCAAAAAGCAAGAAATGAAAAAAATAATCAATCCCGAAAAAAGTGAATGGGAACAGATCCTGCGCAGGCCTACTCAAACACTTGATGATATTGAAGCTACGGTTACAGAGGTTTTTTCTGAAATTAGAAAAAAGGGAGATACTGCGGTGGCAAAATATACAGCTCTTTTTGACGGAGTGAACCTTGAGGAGGTGAGGGTATCTTCAGAAGAGATGAATGAAGCAAGTCTTCTGGTTTCGGCTGAATTAAAAGAAGCAATTGCACTTGCTAAATCAAACATCGAAAAATTTCATAAGGCCCAGGTTACCCAAAGAATAAACGTAACTACCGCCCCTGGAGTAGAATGTTGGCAGGAGAAAAGACCCATAGAAAAAGTGGGATTGTATATTCCCGGAGGCACTGCGCCATTGTTTTCAACAATCCTGATGCTGGCAACCCCCGCGAACATAGCCGGGTGTAAGGAAATTGTACTTTGTACCCCGCCAAATAAGGAAGGCAAAGTGCATCCTGCCATTTTATATACCGCTGTATTAAGCGGTGTAACCCAGATTTTCAAAATTGGTGGGATACAGGCCATTGGGGCACTTACTTTTGGTACAGAGACTGTTCCTAAGGTCTACAAGATCTTCGGGCCGGGAAACCAGTTTGTAACAGTTGCCAAACAACTGGCAACCCGGCACAATGTAGCCATAGATATGCCTGCAGGGCCTTCGGAATTACTTGTAGTGGCCGATGATACTGCTAACGCTTCCTTTGTAGCTTCCGATCTTTTGAGCCAGGCGGAACATGGCGCAGACAGTCAGGTAATTCTGGTGTCAACCTCAAAAACTTTTTTGGATGCAGTGGAAAACGAACTAGAGATCCAGATAGAAAACCTTCCACGAAAAGACGTAGCCCAAAGATCGATTGAAAATTCACGGCTTATATTTGTAGAAGACGACACAACAGCCCTGGAAATAATCAATGAATATGGCCCGGAGCATTTAATAATCTGTACCCGTAATGAGGATTTCTATGTTGACAGGGTTATTAATGCGGGTTCTGTGTTTATTGGTAATTATACACCAGAGAGTGCCGGAGATTATGCATCAGGCACCAATCATACGCTACCTACCAATGGATACGCTAAACAATATAGCGGGGTGAACCTGGATAGTTTTTTGAAAAGTATGACCTTTCAAAAAATAAATGAAGAGGGAATAAAAACCATTGGTCCTGCAATAGAATTAATGGCAGAGGCAGAAGGTTTACAGGCACATAAAAATGCGGTAAGCCTAAGATTGAATGAATTGAACAAAGAATAATTATTAGCTATTCCAGAACATAAGGAACTATATAAAATGACCACAACCTTTAATTTACAAAATCTTGTAAGACCCAACGTGGCGGGATTAAAACCATACTCCTCTGCCCGTGACGAATTCAAATCTACCGGTGAGGACATGGTTTTTCTCGATGCAAATGAAAATCCTTTTGCTACAGATGTGAACCGGTATCCAGACCCGCAACAAAGAACCTTAAAATCTAAACTAGCAACTTTAAAAAATGTAGACCCTGCCGGAATATTATTAGGAAATGGAAGTGATGAAGTCCTGGATTTGCTATTCAGGGCCTTTTGTGAACCAGGAATAGACAATGTAATTTCTTTGCCTCCAACCTATGGAATGTATAAGGTACTGGCAGACATCAACAATATTGAGAACAGGGAAATATTATTAACCGGCGATTTTGAACCAGATGTAGACGCAATCCTTGAAAATATGGATGCTTATACCAAAATGCTATTTTTATGTTCTCCCAATAACCCAACAGGTAACTCCTTTAAGAAGGAAAACATATTGAAATTGCTGAACAATTTTAAGGGATTGGTTGTAATTGACGAAGCATATATCGATTTTGCTGAAGGGGAGAGTTGGATAAATAGTCTTGAGAATTTCCCCAATCTGGTTATAACCCAAACCCTTTCCAAAGCCTATGGCCTGGCAGGAATACGCTTGGGAATATGTTATGCCTCACAAGAAATAATAAAGATCCTTAATAAGATCAAACCACCATATAATGTGAATGAACTTACCCAAAGAAGGGCTCTTAAAAGGCTTTCTGACATTAATATCGTTGAAGAGGAAATTACTGGTATATTGAAGGAAAGAGAGTTGTTATTTAAAGTATTACTTCAAGTTGAATTTGTAGAAAAAGTTTATCCTTCTCAGGCAAATTTTATACTTATAAAAGTGGATGATGCCAACAAAAGATATGCGCAATTGCTGGAAAAAGGGGTAGTAATAAGAAACCGTAGCTCACAACCTCTTTGCGAAAATACGTTAAGAATTACAGTTGGAACAAGTGAGGAGAACCGTCAATTGATCGAGGTTTTAAAAGATTTAAAATAAAAATTCAGGGGAAACATTCCCTTTTAGAAAACAAATAAGTTATTATGAAGAAAGTACTTTTTATAGACCGCGACGGAACTATTATTCATGAACCTGAAGGTTACCAGATTGATCACCTTGATAAATTGGAATTTTATCCAGGTGCACTTTATTATTTAACCCGGATTGCTAAAGAACTGGATTATGAACTTGTAATGGTGACCAATCAGGATGGACTAGGAACGAATTCCTTTCCGGAAGAAAATTTTTGGCCTATACAGAATTTTATTGTGAGGACATTTGGCAATGAGGGGGTGAACTTTAGTGATTCTCTTATAGACCGCACTTTTGCAAAGGATA
This sequence comes from uncultured Antarcticibacterium sp., assembly GCA_963973375.1. Taxonomy (GTDB): domain Bacteria; phylum Bacteroidota; class Bacteroidia; order Flavobacteriales; family Flavobacteriaceae; genus Gillisia. Next base: position 4,529 of record CAXAZV010000064.1, on the reverse strand, counting down.
ATGCTCCCACAAGAAAACCCAATACGGGCTTGCTGGAAGATAAATATCTGGATAAACCGGAGCAGTATGATCTTGCCAATTCGTATATGATAGGTGACCGACTAACAGATATGGAATTTGCCCGCAACTTTGGAGGTAAGGGGATTTTTATTGATACCCATACAGAGCTGGGAGCCGATGAGATAGGTTCTCATCCGGACGAAGTGGAAAAATACATTGTTTTAAAGACCGATAGCTGGAAGGATATATATGAATTTTTAAAACTGGAAGAACGCACTGCTGAAATTACACGAAAGACAAATGAAACCGATATTTTTATAAAATTAAACCTGGACGGTACAGGTAAATCTAAAATTTCAACCGGCATCAGCTTTTTTGACCATATGTTGGATCAAATTGCAAGGCACGGGCAAATGGACCTTGAGGTTAACGTTAAAGGAGATCTTGAGGTAGATGAGCACCATACCATTGAAGACACCGCAATAGCGCTTGGAGAGGTATTCAGCAAAGCCCTGGGGAATAAGCTTGGGATTGAACGTTATGGTTTTTGTTTGCCAATGGATGATTGCCTCGCACAGGTTGCCCTTGATTTTGGGGGACGAAACTGGCTGGTGTGGGAAGCTGAATTTAAACGGGAAATGATTGGTCAAATGCCCACAGAAATGTTCTACCACTTTTTCAAATCCTTTAGTGACGGGGCAAAGGCCAACCTGAATATTAAAGCCGAAGGCACCAACGAACACCACAAAATTGAGGCTATTTTCAAAGCCTTTGCGAAATCCATAAAAATGGCGGTAAAACGTGATGCTGAAAAAATGATCCTTCCTTCTACCAAAGGACTGCTATAGCCTGAATTTATATCCTGAGGTTAAACCGAAAAATTGAAATGAAAACTAATACAGATAAAAATCCCCAAACTTCCCTGCAAACAGGCGATAAGATGAAAATAGCAATTATAGATTATGGTGCAGGAAATATCATGAGTATCAAATTTGCCATTCAGCGGCTTGGATATGAGGCAGTACTCACAAGTGATGCCACTGAAATTAAAAGGGCAGATAAGGTAATATTTCCGGGGGTGGGAGAAGCGGGAAGCGCAATGAGAATGCTGCGTTCCACAGGATTAGATCTTCTCATTCCCACATTAAAACAACCGGTGTTGGGAATTTGCCTGGGAATGCAATTAATGTGTGAATCCTCTGAAGAAGGGGATACTGCCGGACTCGGAATTTTTAAAGCAAAAGTTGTGAAGTTCAATAATGGTTTAAAAGTCCCGCAAATAGGATGGAATAAGATCTACGATCTGGAATCTATGCTTTTTGAAGGGGTAGAGGAGAATGATTATATATACCTTGTACATAGTTATTATATTCCCGAATGCGGGGAAACCATTGCAAAAACCGAATATGGAATTGAATATACCACCGCTATCAAAAAAGATAATTTTTACGGGGTTCAATTTCATCCGGAAAAAAGCAGCGATGCCGGGGAACGAATTTTAAAAAACTTTTTGGACTTATAGAATAGCCAATAAGTAATAAACTTAAGAAAATATGAGAATAATACCTGCCATAGATATTATAGACGGGAAATGTGTAAGGCTCTCAAAGGGAGATTATAACACAAAAAAAATATATAATGAGAATCCGCTGGAGGTTGCAAAAGAATTTGAAGCTCACGGAATAAAGTATTTACACTTGGTAGACCTGGACGGGGCAAAATCACAGCATATTGTGAATCATAAAGTTCTTGAAAAGATCGCTTCACAAACCGGATTATCAATTGATTTTGGTGGCGGTTTAAAAACTGAAAAAGACCTTGAAATAGCCTTCGAAAGTGGAGCCAAACAAGTCACCGGGGGTAGTATTGCTGTGAAAAATCAGGAAATGTTCAAATCCTGGCTTAAAAAATACGGGAGTGATAAGATCATCCTTGGAGCAGATGCTCAGAATGAAAAAGTAGCGATAAGCGGCTGGCTGGAAGAATCACGGGAAGATCTAATTCCTTTTATAAAAGAGTACCAAACTGAAGGGGTTACATACGTGATTTGTACAGATATTTCGAAGGACGGAATGCTGGAAGGCCCTTCATTTGAGCTTTATAAAAGGATCCTGGAGGAAACCAGCACAGAGGGAAATAATATAAATCTTATTGCCTCCGGGGGGATCTCTACTTTTGACGAACTTCCTGCACTCGCTGAAATGGGTTGCGAGGGAACCATTATTGGCAAAGCTATTTACGAAGGAAGGATAAGCCTGAAACAATTGGAAAATTATATTTTGAATACTCCTCAAACTTCCCTGGATCGAAAATAACTAAAAGGAAGAAGAAGGCTAATAAGATAGAATATGCTTACAAAAAGAATAATTCCCTGCCTGGATATTAAAAATGGCCGAACGGTAAAAGGCGTAAATTTCATTGACCTTCGCGATGCAGGCGATCCTGTGGAGCTTGCCGAATTTTATGCAAGAACAGGAGCAGATGAATTGGTTTTCCTGGATATTTCAGCTACAGAGGAGGGCAGAAGGACTCTTGCAGATCTTGTGCTTAGAGTAGCTGAAAAAGTGAACATTCCTTTTACGGTGGGGGGCGGTATTTCTTCGGTGGAAGATGTGGATATTCTCCTTCAAAATGGAGCCGACAAGGTTTCGATAAATTCTTCAGCAGTAAAGAATCCGCAGTTGATAAATGACCTGGCGGCCAAGTTTGGGAGCCAATGTATTACAGTGGCCATTGATGCCAAAGAAATAAACGGGGATTGGCTTGTTCACCTTGTTGGGGGGAAAGTCCCTACGTCGCTTAATTTGTTTGATTGGGCAAAAGAAGTTGAACGAAGAGGTGCCGGAGAAATACTTTTCACCTCTATGAACAATGACGGGACAAAGGAAGGATTTGCAAACCAGGCGCTGGCCCGTCTCTCTACAGAGCTGAATATACCAATTATAGCTTCCGGTGGTGCTGGTAATATGCAGCATTTTTGTGATGCCTTTACTCTTGGAAAAGCCGATGCAGCACTGGCGGCCAGTGTTTTTCATTTTAAGGAAATAGATATCAGGGAGCTAAAGGAAGAACTGAATTCCCGGGGAGTTCCTGTGAGAAGAATTAAAAATAAATAGAAAGTCCGCAATTGGGCACAACAAATAAAATATATGGAAATTGATTTCAATAAAAATGGCGATGGCCTGGTACCGGCCATAATTCAGGACAATACCACAAAAAAGGTTTTGATGCTGGGGTATATGAATGAGGAGGCTTTTTTAAAAACCAATGAAACGGGTAAGGTTACTTTTTTCAGCAGAACAAAGAACCGTTTATGGACCAAAGGAGAAGAGAGCGGAAATTTCCTCCATTTGGTAAGTATTCTGAATGATTGTGATAAGGATACCTTATTGATAAATGTAAATCCTACCGGACCCACCTGTCACAAAGGGACAGATACCTGCTGGGGTGAAGAGAATATTTCCGGTTTCGGGTTTCTTTCACAACTGGAAGGCATTATTGGAGAGCGCAAAAAGACGAGTGAAGCACCTATAGAGCTGCGCAAAGGGGATGCGAGTTATATTGTTTCCCTATTTGATGCGGGAATTAATAAGATAGCACAAAAAGTTGGGGAAGAGGCGGTTGAGACGGTGATCGAGGCAAAAGATGAGAACGATGAACTTTTTCTAAGTGAAAGTGCCGATCTTCTTTTTCATTACCTCATTCTGCTTCAGGCAAAAGGTTTCACTCTTAAGGACATTGAAAAGGTGTTGCAGGCAAGGCATTAAAAAAAGGTTGTTTCAAATTTTTTTGAAACAACCTCTTATATTATTTAAAATTATTTACGGCATTATTGGCAACATCCTGGCTGTTCTCCAAAATGCTATATTTATCTCTTGCAGTGCAATATTCCAATTATCTAATGGAGATTTTTGATAGGATTATAATAGAATATCAATTAATTATGATTCCATTTTCCCAATTTCCCCTGCTGAAAGTCTTGATAGGCCTGGTCTATTTCTTCCATTGTATTCATAACGAAAGGGCCCCGCGCTACTACAGGTTCATTAAAGGGTTTGGCGTGACCAAGAAGTAAGGTGCTATCAGCCAATGCAATTATTTCCAAACCTTCTTCATTATTTTCAAATTCCACTAAATGAAGCGATTTTGCTGAAGTTCCGTTCACCAGCAGTTCGCCTTTGATCACATAAAAAAAGATGTTATGATCAAGTGGAATGTTTAATTTCAGTTTCCCTGTGTCTTTAAAATTAATTGTTGCAAGATTGATTTCGGTAAGGGTCTCAAAGGCACCCAATGTTCCTGAAAGTTCCCCGGAAACTACCCGGGCGGCTACCTTTCCTTCATCAAAAGTTATGGTTGGAATGTGGTCCTGTTGCAGGCCTTTATACTTTGGGGTGGTCATTTTTAAACTTGCAGGAAGATTCACCCATAGTTGAAGGATTTCAAGATCTCCTCCAAATTTTTTAAAATCGTCTGAAGAAATTTCGGCGTGCATGAGTCCGCTTCCGGCGGAAATGAAAGTGTAATAT
>CAXAZV010000063.1:0-13787 GCA_963973375.1 uncultured Antarcticibacterium sp. | reverse complement strand
CAATAATAATTGCTTAGTTGCATATGATTAGAGAGGAATTGAAAAATTCCTCTTTTTTATGTTTAAAAATAAATTAGGGCCATTGGAAGATCCCCCAACTTTATAGAAATATGGGAAGTTTTCCATATTAACTTCCCCAGATGTGGCTATAGGTAAGATTCACTTCGCCTATTTTTATATCTTTAGTGTATACAAAATTACCAATCCATGAAAAAATCGTCCGTTCATTCATTCCTGCTTGTTTCATTATTTTTAATTTTTACTCAAATCCATTTGGGTCAGGGATTGAGTCCTGAACAAATTGACAGCCTGGTACAAAAAACCATGAAGACCTTTGAAGTTCCGGGTATGGCGGTAGCCGTATTAAAGGACGGAAAGGTTCTTCATATGAAAGGTTACGGTACAAGATCAATAGAAAAAGGCGGAATGGTAGACGAAAATACCCTCTTTGGGGTGGCATCAAATACCAAGGCGATGACCGCTGCGGCACTGGCTATTCTTATTGACCAGGGTAAACTGGAATGGGATACCAAAGTTACCGAAGTTATCCCCGAATTTAAATTATATGATCCCTATGTAACCAGCGAGTTCACAGTACGAGACCTGCTCACTCATCGCAGCGGGCTGGGACTTGGCGCAGGAGACCTGATGGTTTGGCCCTCTTTAAATACCACAAGTAAAGCGGAACTTATTCATAATTTGCGGTATCTAAAACCGGTTTCCTCCTTCAGGACGAAATATGATTATGACAACCTGCTTTATATAGTTGCGGGAGTGGTAGTAGAAAAGGTCTCCGGGGTAGATTATGAGACCTTCATCACCCAAAATATTTTCAGGCCTTTGGGAATGAACAATTCAGTAGTAAACTGGAACCTAATAAAGGATAAGACTAATGTAATTGATGGTCATGCCCCAACAGATGGCAAACTGGTAACAGTAGGCCTTAGTTTCACACCTGCGGCAGATCCTGCTGCGGGAGTATACTCCTCTGTAAATGATATGAGCAAATGGGTTCAAATGCAGCTCAACAATGGAAAATTTGGTGCGCAATTACAGGATAGCATTTTTAGCAAGGATCAACACCGGGAAATGTGGACTCCCCAAACAATTATTAGGACTGGACCCGGAGATTACAACACCCAATTTAAAGCTTACGGCCTGGGCTGGAACCTTAGTGATGTAAATGGATACAAGGAAGTTACACATACCGGCGGACTTTTAGGAATTGTTTCCCAGGTTACTATGATCCCTGAACTGGAACTTGGAATTATTGTACTCACCAATCAGCAATCCGGCGCTGCTTTCAGGTCTGTTACGAACAGTATAAAAGATGCCTACTTCGGAATAAAAGGAAAAGACCGCATTACCCAATATCACAAAAATGTGTTGCGAAATGAGAAGTATTCAGATTCTGTGGTTGCCGATGTTTGGAAAAATGTGGAAGCGGTTCAGAAAAATCAAAAAATGAGTAAGGAAGATCTTTCCAAATATTCAGGAACGTATCTCGATCCCTGGTTTGGCAAGGTAAATATCTTCGTTCAAAACGGAAAACTTAGATTTGAAGCAGAAAAAGCACCGGACCTTCATGGGGAAATGAGTTTCTACAAAGGAAATTCTTTTGTGGTCAAATGGGATGACCGCAGCCTCAATGGCGATGCATTTGCCGTGTTCTCTCTGGATCGCGAAGGAACAGCCAATGGCTTTAAGATGGAACCTGTCTCTCCTATGACCGACTTCAGTTTTGATTTTCAGGATCTTGATTTTGTTAAGCAGCCCAAATAATCTTCGGGTTGTTTAAAAGATTTGAGTTTAAAGAATAATTATTAATCCACATCCTTGTAGAAAAAATGGACATGGTTTTGGTGAATATAAACTTTTATTCAAAAAAAATACATTAAGATTATGTGCAGATAAAAACCTGTAATAAAACAGCAATTGTCTCCTTAAGTACTGGTTATAGAGGGCCGCTTATATATTCTCTATAGATCCTACCTCTAGCGGTTTTGGTTTTAAGGATAAATCCTTACCCTTTTTTGTTCGCGGCACGATGGTTTGAAAATTTTTGGTTCCAAAATTGAATAGAGTTAAATAACCACTTAAAATAAATTATGAAAACCGTCCCCCCATCTACTGTAAAAAAGGAATATTATCAGGCTTATATATCCCAGATCAACTGGGACTGGTTATTCTTCAAGAGTCTCACAATTTTTGGAAGCATCTTATTTTTGGGTATTGTTGCATTTATTTTGTGGTATCTGCCTGCTTTCAGGTAAATATTAGTTCTTTAATTTTTACACTATATAAAAATCCCCGCTGCAAAAATTGCAGCGGGGATTTTCTCTTTATTCAACTAAATTTATTCGGTTAAACCCGCCAACTTCAGGAAAAAAGCATATTGAAGGGCTGTTTCTTTATAAGGCTGGAATCGGCCGGAGGCTCCTCCATGTCCAGCGTCCATATTGGTATGCAAAAGAAGCAGGTTATCATCTGTTTTCATCTCCCGTAATTTGGCTACCCATTTGGCCGGTTCAAAATACTGCACCTGGGAATCATGAAGACCGGTTGTTACCAGCAGGTTTGGATAATTTTTTCTTTCCACATTGTCATAAGGAGAATAGGAAAGCATATAATCATAAGCTTCTTTTTCGGCAGGATTCCCCCACTCGTCAAATTCTCCTGTGGTTAAAGGTATACTGGTATCCAGCATGGTTGTGATAACATCTACAAAAGGCACGGCTGCGTGCACTCCTTTATATAAGTCTGGACGCATATTCACCACTGCTCCCATTAATAGTCCGCCGGCACTACCACCCTGTGCAAATAAATTTTCGGGATTGGTATATTTTTGTGCTATGAGAAATTCAGATACATCGATAAAATCTGTAAAAGAATTTTTCTTTTTCATCATTTTTCCGTCCTCATACCATTGACGGCCCATTTCCTGCCCCCCGCGAATGTGTGCGATCGCATATACAAACCCCCTGTCAAGCAAACTTAACCGGGTAGAAGAAAATGCGGGATTGGTACTGGAGCCGTAGGAACCATAAGCATACTGCAGGGTAGGATTTTGTCCGTCAAGGTTAATTCCTTTACGGTAAACAAGTGATACGGGAATTTTGGTGCCATCCTTCGCGGTGGCATAGATGCGTTTTGACTCGTAGTTTTTCTTATCAAAATCGCCCACCACTTCCTGTTCTTTCAGTAAACTTTTTTGTTTTGTTTCCATATTAAAATCAAACGTGGAACTGGGGGTGGTAAGGGAGCTATATGCAAATCGCAAAACCTTACTGTCAAAATCTGGATTAATACTTATACCTGTTGTATAAGCTTCTTCACCAAAATCTACATAATAATCTGTTGCCGGATCATTCCACTTCTTAACTCGCAAATGGGTCAATGCATCCCTGCGTTCCTGTAAAACCAGGTAGTCTTTAAAGATCTCCACATTTTCCAGGTAGGTATCTGCGCGATGCGGGATAACCTCAGTCCAGTTTTCTTTCGAAGTCTTGGTAACAGGAGTTTTCATTAGTTTGAAATTGGTAGCTCCATCTTTATTGGTAAGAAGGTAGAAGTTATCACCAAAATGATCCAGACTGTACTCAAGGCCTCGTTCCCGGGGCTGTATAACTTTAAATGTACTATTTGGGTTAGCCGCATCTATAAAACGGTATTCCTGGGACAGCGTACTGCCGGACCCAATAATAATATATTTCTGTGATTTTGTTTTATAAACAAATGTGCTGAAGGTTTCATCTGCTTCGTGATATATTTCTTTGTCCTGGGATGCGGGAGTTCCAAGGGTATGGCTAAAAATTTTAAAAGAGCGCAGCGAAGGGTCTTTCATGGTATAGAACACGGTCTTATTGTCATTTGCCCACACCGCCCCACCTGTGGTATTGGGAATTTGGTCTGCCAGGATTTCCCCGGTTTTTAGGTTTTTAAATCTTAAAGTGTATTGCCGGCGACTCACCGTATCTTCACCAAATGCCATCAAAAGATTATCTGGGCTCACACTCATTCCCGCAGGAGAATAATAACTTTTTCCTTCGGCCCGCTCGTTGGCATTAAGCATAACCTCCTCTGGCGCGGTCATTACTTCTTTACGGCGTACAAATACCGGGTATTCCTTACCTGCTTCATATCGGGTATAATAGAAATAACCATTTCTTTTGTAGGGTACAGATTCGTCTGTTTGTTTTATTCGTGCCACTATTTCATTGAAAAGCTCTTCCTGTAGCTCTTCCGTATCGGCCATCACTTCCTGGGTATATGCATTTTCTGCATTAAGGTAAACAATCACCTTAGGGTTTTCTCTCTCATTAAGCCAGTAATAATTATCAATTCGGGTGTCGCCATGGATAGAAAGCTCCTTTGGAATTTTATTGGCAACCGGTGGTGGCGTAATTACCTGGTCATTGCTTTGAGGGGCCTGTTCTACCGTAGGTGCGGTATCTGGAATGTTGGTGGTTTTGCTACCACTGCAACCTACTCCTGCAAGCAGGTAAAGGGACAAAAATGCAGCCGTGGCTGTTGAGCGTGAAGTAATTTTTATCATAACTTTCTAGTTGAGATGTAATTCCCGAAGCGGGAAATTATTTTCGTGTAATTAAAATTAAACAAAAAGAATTGATAATCAATAGCTAAAGGAAATGAGTTAGAATTTAAAAATTTATTACTTAAGTTTTTCAGGCCTATGTGCTTTAATTTTTTGATAATATGGGATGTTCTTTAGCCCCTTGAAAGGAGGCACAGCAATGATCGCACTCTCAAGGGGGTTTCTAAGTATAGCCAGCGTGGTTTTTATACTGATTTTAAGTTAAATTCAAATTACTATAATGTTGTACTGAAAATTTCGGCTCCCTGGAATTATAGATTATTCGAACTTTTATGAATTTGGCAACATTCTCACTTTCCTATTTTAAGTAATTTGCCGAAACATTTAAACTAAAACTGAATCTTATGAAATGGCAGGGAAGAAGACAAAGCACCAATGTAGATGACCGCAGAGGGAAATCTACAGGTGGAAAAATTGCGGTAGGTGGCGGACTTATTGGTCTTATCTTCCTGGCAATACAACTATTTTCCGGGGGCGATGCAACTGAAATCCTCAACCAGATACAAACAAGCCCGGGAGGTGCTACTGAAGAGCGTGAGCTTACTGCTGAAGAAAAGGAACTGGGAGAGTTTACAGCTACTGTTCTTGCAGATACTGAAGATATTTGGAACAATATATTTTCTCAAAACAATGCCAGTTACCGTGAACCGGGAATGGTCTTATTTACAGATGCCGTAAGATCTGCCTGTGGAGGAGCATCAAGTGCTTCAGGGCCGTTTTATTGCCCCGGAGATGAAAAGATCTATATGGACCTGGTTTTTTTTGAGGAACTTCGCACCCGCTTTGGGGCTGAGGGTGGCGATTTTGCCATTGCTTATGTAATTGCCCATGAAGTAGGTCACCATATTCAGCACCTTATGGGCACTGCCGGAGAAGTGAGAAACAGGCAACAGCAATTAAGCCAGGGTGAAGCCAATAAACTTTCAGTAGCTCTTGAACTGCAGGCCGATTTTTATGCCGGGGTCTGGGCGCACCATAACAGGCAGTACCTTGAGGATGGTGATATTCGGGAAGCGCTGAGCGCAGCCAGCGCGGTGGGTGATGATGCCATACAAAAGCGCACAGCCGGCCGCGTAGTACCAGATGCGTTTACACACGGTACCTCCGAGCAACGAATGGAATGGTTTAAAAGAGGTTATACCACCGGAGATATCTCACAGGGTGATACTTTTAGGGGAGTCCGGTAACTTGGTTTGATGGTTGGATGAAGTTATCGGTTATGAGTTATCAGTTGTGGGTTATCAGTTGTGAGTTTCTGGAGACCAGAAAGGTTCCCAACCTAAAAAAACAACTAATGACTTATGCCATTGATGAAACCATGAACCCTGAACAACTTTTAAACCGCAAAGAATGTTTCCAGTTCCTGCATGGTTTCACGGGTGGTTTGAATATCCTTAACTATCTCTCCTTTTTCCAGAACAACGATCCTGTTAGAAATTTCAACAGTGTGCTGCAGGTCATGACTGGATACAAGGATAGTAACTTCCTTAGTAGCCGCAATTTCCCTGATAATCTTTTTAAGCCTGAACTGGGTGGTGGGGTCAAGATTGGCAAAAGGTTCATCAAGGATCACCACCTGAGGATCACCTATTAAAGCCGCTACAATTCCCACTTTTTTGGAATTCCCCTTTGAAAGATCTCTAAGGTATTTTTTTCCGTTGAGCACCTCGCCATTAAAAAATTCAGTAAAGCGCACCAGGAACTCATCAACTTCTACCTTTTTTCTACCCCTAAGCTCGCCTATGAAATAGAAATATTCTTCAGGAGTAAGATATCCTATAAGGAAAGTTTCATCTATAAACGCCGTTGTAAAGGGTTTCCAGCCTTCATCACTGCTTATATGGATATTATTGCTGGTTATCTTACCTGAATCGGGAGAAATAAGGTCCAGCAACAAGCTGAAGAAAGTGGTCTTTCCCGCACCGTTATTTCCAACCAGGCCAAAGCTCTCACCTTTTGGAATTTCAAGATGTGGAATGTTAAGCACTGTGGTGCCCGCGTAAGATTTGGTTAAATTTTCAACTTGTATCATATCAAACAGAGTTATGCTTTTTGGCTGTATGCAGCAATTGTTTTATATTTTTCGGTCTTATAGATCCTTTCAATCAACACAAAAACTTTATTTTTAAAGGCAAAGCCTATAACACCCGCTCCGGCAACCATAAGGTACCCAGCATTTGGTTCAAATAAATAATGACCAAGAGCATATAGTCCCAGCGGAAGGATAAGTTTTGGTAATGTAAGAAGTAAGGTTTTGGAATTAAAAGCCTGCTTATTCCCCATTACGTTTTTGTTCTGGGTGAGGTCTATTGGGGTTCTTATATAAGCTCCCCCTAAAAGAACCAGGTGGGCATTCACTCCAATATTATATACTGCCCCTACCAGAATAGCGAGATAAACTTCCCATCCAAAATACAGATAGAAACTCGCAATCATTGTGGTAACAATTGTGGTGATCACCATTAACCACCACTTGGAGTTAAGGTATTCCCGGTACTGTATATTCTGGCTCATCATAAGCGGATAATAGGAACTGTCCCAACTTGGCACAAATTGCCCAAAGGTGAAAATGAAGCCTCCGGTTACAAATATGCCTGCAAATATGCGCCATACCGGCCCTTCATATGCCTCTATAGCCCCGGTGAAGAATAGAAGTCCGTAAAAAATAAACAACACACTCATTAAAATGGTGGTACGGGATCGTTTATTTCTTTTTATAAGTTTGATATCATTTTTAATAAAAGTTCCCAACACTCCATAACGGTTTAACCATGTATAATGTTCGGTTTGGGCATCTTTCTCTTTTACTTTCAAGCCGGCATCCAAGTAAAGGTTTTTCAGGAAGAACGAGAAGGTTAACCCGGCTGTAATAAGCAATAAAAGCACAGGAACAATAACTACCCAGGGGGTGTTATATAATGCGTCAAATAATGGTTGTGTATATTGGGTTATGTCGATAAATCCATAATAAGTAAAAAGTGCCAGGGCAACCAGGATCAATGCTACAGTGTAAAGTACAAAACTCCTGTTATTACTAAGAATGTTGAGAAAATTATTTAAATAAATAAGTGATAAGATTCCTAGAAACCAGGCAACAGCACCTAATGGATCATAACCTTCAATTATAAGTACAATACTAAAAGGCAACAGGAAAAATAAATGCAGAACATTGAAAATTGAGACCATTGTTTTTCCCAGGGAATATCCCACAATACTTTTGCGGGAAATGTTCTGGACCAGGAAAGGCCTTATGTTCATTATCGGCATTTTTTGCAGAAAATACCGAAACACCAGGTCAAGAAGCAGATAAAATATGATAAACCTATTCACGGTTTCCAGAGGCTCCATTTCCTGTTTTCTAAGAATATAAAACAATCCAATTCCCAGTCCCGTAAAAATCAAAATAAAATACAGCGCTGCAAGCACCATAATTATTTTTATAAACATATTGGTCCGGAAAGAGGCAGATCGTACAAACGACTTCCATTCAAGGCTAAAAAACTTTTTAAACATAAAGATTTGATTATACCGGTGATCTATATGTTTGTATTCAAAGGCCCTATTTTGTTACAAAATACTTTTGGCCCATAAAGAGAAGAAGTGGACCAAATCCAGCATAATTCTTAGATTTTCAATAAATTATTTAACGTTTCATGAACCACTACTACGTTTAACAAGGGTACTTTTACAAATTAAACCACTTTCAGGTAATAGTAGAATTAATCTACAATAAGAACTCTGCAGGTGGAAAGGTTAAGAAGGATAAAAAGGATGAAGGAGTTATTGGAATTGATAGGGAAGAAGAAAACGGTTGAGATCCTTTCCCATCCTAATTTTCCGGAGGGAGTAAATGAATTGATCCGGGATGACTATGTTATTGTGAAGGACGAAAATTTCTTTCTCACCTCAAAAGGTGAACGTGCGAGAAAAGAGGGTTATATATCCGAGCCCGAGAAGGAGGACCCTGTACAGTTAAAAAGAAATAACCTCAACAAGAGTATTACCGCACTACCTCCAAACTTTTCAAAAAAACCAAAGTCCATACTTATTTTGATCCTGGCATTTTTGATTTTCATGTCAAAATTTTTACCCCTGGAAAAAATATTCAGGTCAAAGTATAATTTTAGGTGGTGGAAAAATAAACATTAATTTCCCAAAGCTATTTTAAATGATCTTGCAATTCCTAAATGACTTAGCCTTTTTCGCTGATCTCTTTTAATACACTTTCATTTTTTAAAGTTATCCCTCTCCCTTCTATATAAATAAGTTCGTCATTATGAAATTTATGCAAAATGCGACTGATGCTCTCCCGGGTAATACCGGCAAGATCTGCAAGTTCCTGCCTTGAAAGGGGCAGGTTAAAAGTATTGGAAATATAAATTTCTTTAGCAAAATACAACAACACGTGCGCTATCCTACCCATATTTTGTTTCTGTGCAATATCTATAAGATAATGAAAATTTTGAAGTTCACCTCGTCCCATACTTTGAATAACTTCAAAGGCAAATTTTCCATTTTCCCTTATTAAACCGGTGAAGACATTGCTTTCAATAAAACATACTGTAGTGGGCTCCAGAGCCGTGGCTGAAAAATGATTGATCTTATCGCCAAACGTACTATGTAAACATAGGTAGGAAGGAGCTTTAGAAATATTCATAATACGCTCTCTACTGGGACCCTGAGTATGAATTTTAACCAGGCCAGATTTTATATAAACTATAAAGTTAGTAAGAGAATCCTGCTTTATTATAACCTCGCCGGGTTGGTAAAACACCTGTGAACTATGCTCATTCAATTCCTCCAGTTGACAAGAATCTAACATATGGGCTGCCTTAGATTGCTGGTTACAAAGCTTACAATGCGGCTTAATCATGAAATGGGGATTTGAGCCCATTAATATACAAAAAATTGCGCTATATCACATTTATTTGTGCGATGGAACACACCTAAATAATTTCCAATAAGGAGGTATTTGCGTAATTTTATAACTGTGAAAATAAATCAATCACAACCACAGGAAGGAAGCTTCCTGTAAAATTTGGGGTAATTATGTGGTAGTTTTCACCGTTCTGAAATTTAGGGGTAGACTTCAGAGAAATAAGCTAATGAACAGTTGGGGCTGTTCATTAGCTTCTTAGGTTTTTTCAACAGATTGTAAAGATAAAACACAGGGAAAACCAAGAACTCTTAAAATTGTAATAGATACTTCGAATTTCAGTTTATTTTTAATTTATTCTTTCACCTTAAAACTCCTTATTATGATCTATGGTATTCTTTTCTATATAGGGGGGCTGTTTACTCTTGGATTGGCATTTGTTTATTGGTATTCTCTTTATAATTCCGTGTACGGAAAAAGGAAGATATCCAGGGATTAACTTAAAACTGCCAGGCCTTACCTATTTCACCTTTAAATAGCTTATTCTATCTTTTGCTCTTTTCCTTATTTCGTACTGCTAAATACATCAATTTAATTATCCGGTTAGTTACTTTCCACAAATCTCTATACCCACATTTAGCTTTAACAAAACATTAATATCCGTTTAACGCACTGCTTTACAGGCTTTTACCTCAAAATTTATTCTGTAAACGTTTCGCATCACATCAGCATATTGTTCTATTGGTTTATATTTAGCGTTTTTATTGTCAGCCTTTTAAAAATTTAAAGTACCGTCTATGGAGGGTGAATTTCAGACTTCAGAGAAGGTAAAATTTTAATAGATACTGTATAAAATTCGAGATTATGAAATCGATTGTTCCAGTCTCATCAGTTACGGATAAAGGCGCAGATCCCCGACCAGCGTTGGCTCCCGATTATAAAAAAATTGTCCTTGAATCTCCTGTGGCATCTTATACCTGCGATAAAAATGGATTTATAACATTTTTCAATGAGGCAGCACAAGAACTTTGGGGCCGCATACCAGATTTAAATAAGGATCTGTGGAGTGGGTCATGGAAGTTGTTCTATACCAACGGTACACCTATGCTCCGGGAAGATAGTCCTATGGCTCAAACCGTACTAAAAGGAATTCCTTTAGAGAACCAATTGATCATGATACAGTGCCCGGATGGGAGTTTTAAACACCTCCTCATTTTTTCAAAACCTGTATTTGATGAAGATCAAAAAATTACCGGTGCACATAATACGCTTATAGATATAAGCGGCCAGGTGCTGAATGAAATAAAACAAACTACGCTTTCGGCCATCGTAGAATCTTCAGATGATGCTATAATAAGCAAGGACTTATCGGGAAAAATTACCAGTTGGAACAAGGGTGCAGAAATGATCTTTGGTTTCACCGAAGAGGAAACCCTTGGAAAATCTATTACAATGTTAATTCCGAAGGAACGGCTCAAAGAAGAAAAGCACATTATTCAAAATATAAAAAGGGGAAAAAAGGTTGACCATTTTGAAACAATAAGAAAAGCGAAAGATGGGCGATTAATTCCCATTTCAATTACTGTTTCACCCGTGAAAGATTTACGGGGCAATATTGTGGGTGCCTCAAAAGTGGCCCGAGATATCACCGCCAGAAAACAGGCCGAAGCCGAAATTAATCAACAAAATAGCAATCTTGAGATCCTTAATTCAATAGGAAAAAGTATTTCTGAAAATCTTGATGTGCAAGGCGTCATGCAAAGAGTTACAGATGCTACTACAAAATTATCCGGAGCTTCCTATGGAGCTTTCTTTTACAATAGTTACCATGAAAATGGTGAATCCTTTAAATTGTATACTCTCTCTGGGGCAGCGAGAGAATCGTTTGAAAAACTTGGAATGCCAAGACATACCGCGCTCTTCCAGCCCACTTTTGCCAATAAAGAAGTGGTAAGGATTGATGACATTTTGCTGGATCCCCGTTACGGAAAGAATTTACCTGAGGCCGGAATGCCTGCGGCACACTTACCGGTGCGAAGTTACCTTGCAGTACCTGTAATATCAAAAACGGGCGAAGTAATTGGAGGGCTGTTGTTTGGACATCCTGAGCCCGGAAAATTTACGGCATTTCATGAGGATATTGTGATTAACATAGCCGCACAAGCAGCAGTTTCCCTGGATAATTCAAAATTATTTGAACAGGTCAAAACCCTTAGTGACAGGAAGGACGAATTTATAGCTCTTGCCAGTCACGAGCTTAAAACACCGCTCACCACCATTAAAGGCTATTTACAGGTTTTGGCTAAAAAGGATAAAGACAGCTTGAGTGAGCTTTTTATTACCAAATCTCTCAACCAGGTGAATAAACTAAATAACCTTGTAGATGACCTGTTGAATATGTCACGAATTGAGTCAGGGAAAATGGAATTTAACCTGGAGGTATTTGACATTAGCGAATTATTACGCGAGATCGCTGAAACATTTTTGTACTCTCATACTTCTCACACCGTCCTATTGAAAATGGATGAATATCCCGTACTGGTGAATTGTGATCGTCCAAGGATAGAACAGGCGGTGATCAATCTTCTTTCCAATGCCATAAAATATTCTCCGGGAGCAGATAAGGTTTATATAGGGCTAAATATTCAGGATAGTATGGCCAGGGTATCTATACGGGATGAAGGTACCGGCTTAACCGCGGAACAGCAAAGGCAGGTGTTTACCCGTTTTTATCGAGCGGAAAATACCAAAGGAATAAGCGGACTTGGTTTAGGACTATATCTTACCAGGCAAATAATAGAGAACCATGATGGGGAGGTGGGAGTAAAAAGTAAATATGGACAAGGCTCTGAGTTCTTTTTTACGCTTCCTCTTCAAAAAAATTCGAATTCTCGCAACCCCCGGAAATCAAGATCTTAATCTGCTATTAATGTTTAACAAAAGTTTTTCAATTAGTCAAACCACACTTTTCTATTTTAGCGGAATGAAAGAGATTTTTATAGTTGAAGATGATCAGGATATCCGGGAGTTGATAGAACTTCTGTTAAGTGATTCCTATACGGTACGTTCGTTTCCAAATGCCGAAAGATTTAATACAAGCATCGCCCGGGAAAAGCCGGACCTTATTCTCATGGATATCATGTTGCCGGATGGTAACGGGCAGGAAATGTGTAAAATGCTGGCTCAAAATAAAGAAACCAATGAAATCCCGGTAATATTAATGTCGGCTCACACAGAAATTGTAGATGAGACAGCCTGTGATTTCATAGCTAAGCCTTTTGATGTAGATGACTTACTTTTTCGCATTGAAAAACATATAAAGGCTTAAAAAAAGTCTTATTTCCTATCACTATTTCTCCAGGTAATTAATAGCTAAGAAAATCTGGAACTATTCCTACAATTGCAAAAATCACGGCAATGAAAATAAATGCCAGGATAAGTGCAATTATGATCTTCACTAGAATATTAAACCCATTAGTGGCCTTTCGGTAATTCTCAAAAAAAACATTCATTGCTTTCATAATTTAAAGTATTAGGGTTACTGGGCATTATTACAACAGAAAATCAGAAATCGAAAAATTTCCGCTCCGGTAATTGAAGAGAATAAATAAATTGCAGGGGAAATAAAATAACCGCTTAGAGGGCATAATTGCCCCAGGTGCCGGTTGTTAGAATTTGTAAGTAATTTTATACCATCCCTTCAGTTTTATTTAAGTTCTTCTATACGATCATCCCCAATTTACCTATTAACATCTTTATAAATCAATTGGGGAAATCTGGTATTTTTCCCGAAGTATTTAATTCGGTAATTATTTAAACCGGCTACCTTTTAAACTGTATAAGCAGTTTATTTTTCAAAGTCCGGGTACAATAAATTTGTACCTTAGGGTTATGAACTATCACCATAACATTATCATTGCTGGGGCAGGCGGGATCGCCCGGGCTGCAGGATTAATCCTTATGGAATGGAGCAGCGTCTCTCCTACCCTTTATATTGGAAACCGAACCCTTTCCAGGGCCCGGGATGTTGCTGATTGGATACAGAAGGGCACTTCTGAAAAATGTGAAGTTCACAGCTTTTCTTTATCCACCGATGAGGTAAGTAATGAAATGGAGGAAATCTTTAAACAGGCAGATATAATACTGGATTGCCTGCCGGGAGGACTTGCCCCTAAAATTGCGGCTATGGCCCGGGATTATAACCTGCATTATGCCAATCTTACCGAGTATGTGAATGAGACTAATGAGATCATTGAAATGGCTAAGGATGCCGAAACTGGATTTGTATTACAAACC
>CAXAZV010000062.1:0-13799 GCA_963973375.1 uncultured Antarcticibacterium sp. | reverse complement strand
TCTTATAAACATCACGGGTTTTCTCTCTTACCCTCTCTTTATCCTCTGGATGAACTTTATCATCCCACCAGCTGCCTTCACGTCCAATTTGTGCCGGGCTGTATCCAAACATATTTTGAATCCCCTCATTGTATTCCATTCTGTCGTTCGCTACGTCATAATCTGTAATTGTGTCACTGGTAGCTTTTGCAACAACATTGTATCTTTTTAAACTCTCAATAAGTTCTCTTTCCTGATTAACAAATTCCGTAATATCCCTGGAATTGGCAACAATTCCCTTAACCGCCGGGTCGTCAAATAAATTTGTAACAATGGTTTCAATCCATCTCCATTCATTATTGGCTGTTTTAATCCTATAAGACGGGATCTGTATCCTTTTTTGATGATTAAGACGGGCAATAGCACCTTTAACCTCATCTATATCCTCTTCATGAATAAGGTAAAAGAAATTATTGCGAAGCAAAACCTCAATTTCTACACCCAATATTGCCTGGGAAGCGGGGCTTGCATAAGAGAGATTTCCTTTATAATCCATTATCATTACCAATTCAGATCCATCCTGAACCAAGGCCTTAAAACGCTGTTCACTGTGCTGTAATGCCCTTTCTGCCTGTAGTTGTGCAGTAACATCATTTATAAGGCTCACACGGGCAGGTTTACCGTCAAATTCTATAGGATTACTTGTAATTTCAACAGAGATCACCTCGCCATTTTTTTTCCTGTGTTTCAGAGCTATATGAAACCAATCTTTAATTTGGGATTTCCATTCCTCCTCAATTTTTTGATGTTCTTCCTTCACCCACAAATCGCGAACATTCATTTTAGCAAATTCTTCAGAAGAATAACCATAAAGTTGGGTGGCTGCCTGGTTTACACTTAAGAAATCCAAACTATTAAGGTCAAGTACAAATTTTGGCAGGGGACTATGGTTAAAAAGATTTTTATATTTCTTTTCAGATTCAATTAGCTGATTTTCAACCTTCTTACGCTCAATACTGTAAAATATACTTTTAGATAGTTGAACGGGGTTTAGTTCATCTTTCAATAAATAATCTGAAATCCCTAAAGAAAGGGTTTTTACACCAAAATCTTTATTGGAATTTCCTGTCAATACTATAACAGGAGTCCTGCCCGCTAAATTCATAACATCTTTTACCAAAATTTCAATGTCACCAGAATCAGGCAAGGACAGGTCTAGAAGAATGGTATCAAACAAGTTTTTGCTAAGAATTTCACTGGCCTGCCGAAATGATACTGCTCTGGTAAGCTCAATTTCTTCATGTTGTTCCGTTAAATAATCTTCTATCAAGATATAATCCCCCAGGTGATCTTCAATTACCAGAATATGTAAGGAAAAGTAATTTTCTTTCATAGTAGAATTAAGGAGTTTGAGGTAATTGAACGGTTGAAGTCCAAAATTCCTTAATCGAAGAAACCAGCATTATAAATTCATGCGCATTAACAGGTTTTGATATAAAACAATTTGCAAAATTGCTGTAACAGCTACTTATATCCTCCTGGGAAGAAGAAGTACTTAATATTATAACAGGAATATGTCGAAGAAGTTCTTCAGCCCTTATTTGCTTTAGCACCTCATGACCATTTAATTTGGGCAAATTTATATCCAATAGTATAAGATCCGGAGTTGTTGCTGTAGAATATTTCTCCTTTTTAGCCAAATAGTTCAAGGCTTCCCAACCATCTTTTACGACACTTAACTTTTTTACGAAATCTCCCTCTTTAAGAGCTTCCGTAATTAATAATATATCGCCATCATTATCTTCAACCAGCAGGACCTCAATAGGTTTCATAATATTCAAAAGTTGGGGTTCGTAAATATACTAAAAATGTTTTTGGATTGTAAAATGAAAAGAACTTCCAAACCCCTCTTTAGATTCAACCCAAATTTTCCCTCCATGATTTTCCACGATCTTTTTACAAATTGCCAACCCAATTCCCGTTCCTGAATAATCATCACGCGAATGTAATCGCTGAAAGATCACAAATATTTTATCATGGAAAAGTTTATTAATACCTATCCCGTTATCCTTAACTATAATTTCCCATTCTTTGGCATGTTCAATAAATGAAATTTTTATTCTAGGTGAAACTTCTTCTTTGCAATATTTAATACTATTGGTAATTAAATTTGACAAAACCCTTTGTAATGGCGTCAACGCGCCATTAATTGATGGAAGATCCTGAAACTCAATTATGGTTCCTGTGTCATTTATTAAATTATAATGTAGTTTAATGATATCATTGATCAACACATTAAGGTCAATATTCTCGTAGTTATAATTCACTTTTCCAATTCGTGAATAATCCAGCAGGTCCAGGATTATCTGGCGCATTCGCAAAGCTCCATCCATTGCAAAATGAATATATTGCCTGGCTTTATCATCAAGCTGGTCATCATACTTTTTCTGCAACTGAGTTAAAAACCCTGTAACCATTCTTAAGGGTTCCTGCAAATCATGGGATGCTATATAGGCAAACTGTTCCAGTTCCGCATTTGAAGTGGCAAGTTCCCGGGAATGCTTTTCAAGTTTAAAATTTACTTCCTCAAGAGCCCGTTCATTTTGGGTCAATTCAGTGATATCCTGAAGGGAGCCAATCATTCTCACCGCATGGCCTTTTTCATCTCTAATAATGAAACCCCGTTCCCTTACATAAGAAGTCTTTTTATCTGGCTGCACCAACCGGTATTCACACTTCCACACCTCATCTTGGGAGTTTAAAGAGGCATTCATTTTTTCTAATACATTTTCCCTGTCGTGATCATGAATATTCAATTCCCATTGCTTTAAAGCCTTTTCAGGGGAAATTTTGGGGAATCCGTATACTTCATAATAGGAATCACTCCATTCTAATAGATTTTGGGAAATGTCCCAGTCATAAACCGCCTCCCTGCTGGCACGTGCTACAATTTCAAACCTGTCCTTAGCAAGTTTGATCTCACTATCAATTTTTTTCTTGCCGGTTATATCTTTAAAATAAACTGATAATCCATCAACTCCGGGATATACATTCACCTCAAACCAGGTTGCCAGGGGATCAAAATATTCCTCAAAGGATATTTTTATATTCTTACGCATTGCCTCCTCATATTTGGTATAAAACAGCAAGGCTTTAGCCTCAGGAAAATAATTCCAAAGGTCTTTACCCAATATTTCATCGCGGGTTACACCTAAAAGATTTTCTGCTGCTTTATTCCAATAAGTTACTTCCCAGGTGGGTTTTATGGAGAAAAATCCATCTGTAATACTTTCCAGGATGTTTTCAATTCTTCCTCCATATTCTTTTAGGGCGGCTTCATAACTTTTTCGTTCCGAAATATCAGTATGTATTGCAAATACTGCAATAAGTTGCTTTTTATGATTATAAATGGGTCCTCCGCTAAAATAATAATCCAGGAAGTTTCCTTTTTTATTCCTTAGCTTGAGGTCTCCCTCCCAATAATTTCCTGATATAAGGATTTTAAAAATTTGATGAGCGAGCTCATGATCCACATAAACTTTTTCCAGAGCTCCATCCCCCAACAATTCATCCTCTTCATATTCCAGCGTCTCCTTAAAAGCCTTATTTAGAAATACATCTCCGGTTCCAACAGAGTAGAGGCCAATTCCATCTCTAGAGCTTTCTATTATATTTCTATATTTTAAAAGTTCAAGATTGGCATTTTTTATGGGGGTCACATCCATTCCAAAAATGTGTACAATCCCTTTTTCAAGGAGAAGTGATGGCGTCCATGAGATCCATTTCCACTCTCCCAAATTGGTTAAACACCTGTTTTGAAAAGGGCGGGGTGGTAATCCACCGGCAACTTCTTTTAAACCCAAAAGTGCGGCTTCCTTTTCATCAGGATGTAAAAATTCTGTAAAAGGTGTTTTAAGAAGCACGGCTTCTGGATATCCAAAAATGCGTGTAAATGAAGGATTCACTTTTTTAAGGTAACCATCCAGCCTTACTACCGCAATCAAATTTGTTGAGTGCAGGAAAAGGTCATTAAGCCTGTTCTCGGTCATTTTTCGTTGCACTACATTGGAAATTTGATAAGCCAACCTTTTTAAGATTGCTTTACTTTTTGATCCCTGGTGCTTCTCATTTCTTCCAAAAAAAGTAAGTACAGCAATTACTTCCTCTTTATAAATAATTGGAACTCCTATTCCAAGATTTAAACCGTTTTCTATGACAACTTGTTTCCTGATAAATCTGGTATCGTTTTCAAGATCTTGCCATACCTGCACTTTTCCGGTCTTCCAGGTTATTCCCGGCAAACCTTCACCCCGTGAGAAGTCCCTATATTCATGGGTTGCGATTCCTTTATAATCGGCACTTTTAAGCAGGGTAGATTTATCATAGCCTATTTCCCAGGCCTCTGCAGATTCAAAATTCAGGAATTTTGAGATAAGTTTAAGAGTTTTTGAAAAGGCTGCGCTTAGAGAATCAGATTTCCCGAGGGAGGTGACAAGTTTAGATACAAATTTTTGTTCCTTTTCCAGATTGTAAGAATCGGTAATATTTCGGGCAATTCCTACTAACCCGGTGACTTTGCCATTTTCATCCTTAAATGGCACTTTAGTAAGTAATATTATATCTTTCTTTCCCTTATGATCATACACAACATCTCTGCGGTTTAATACAGGAATTCCATTTTTCATTACCCTGGAATTATCTTCCATAATCTCCAGGCCTTCCTTTTCAGGAAAATAATCAACCGGGCGTAATTGAAGTGTTTCTTCTTCAGAATTTTTTCCTAAATAATCTGAATAGAATTTTTTATTGGTTAAAATCGTTTTGTGATCCTGATCTATCACAAAAATGTAATCGGGAATATTATCAATAATTGCTTTAAGCATAGAGCGCTCCTCCTGGCTCCTCATTTCAATCTCTCTAATTTCTGAAGCGTCTTTACCTATACAGAACATCAAATTTTCATCTTCATCCCATTTGGCTGACCAGATAATTGGAACAAGATTTCCATCCTTATGTACAAAACTATTGGTAAGATAATTTTTTTCCTGGCCTGCCCTAATGGCCAATTCATTAATGGCGGAAGTCTCTTTATCCTCGGGATCCATAAATTCAAGATATTTTCTTCCAATTAATTCCTGCGGATGGTAGCCGAGTATCCTGTAAGAAGCAGAGCTCATATCCTGAAAAATCCCTTTTTCATCAAGCGTGCAAATTATATCAAGAGATTGCTCCATGATCTTTGGAAACCTTTTTCCTGACCCGTGCAGGAGGGGTAACCTTTCCTCTATAGAAATCTGGAACTTTTCAATCTGAAAATTTTGATCGAAGACAGGTGTAATCTTTAGGATAACCTCTTCTCCCAAAAAACTATGGAATAATTCTACTTCAGAATTATCAATGACCTTCTGCAAAACATTTTTAAAATTACTTAGCTTATCCTGGGGAAGTATTGTTAATATAGAATCACCCGAAGAAATTGTAGTAGTTATAAATTTATCTATCCTTTCTTTTGCGGTTAATGAAATGGAAAGGATTTCCCCTGAAGTATTGATAATAATTAACGGTGGAGGATTTTTGCTTTTAGCCTTACTTAATTCCGCCGAATCACCAACTATATTGCTGCTTTGAGGTTTACTGGAATTACGGGGCATGACAGATACATTAGGGGTGAATCAAATTTAAAGGTTTAAAATAAACAAAAACCCGCTATAACCAATCAAAATAAAGATTTACTTAGCTGAAGCCCGGCTCCGAAATTTGGCGAATCATCTGAAATAAAGTCGGCACCCACCTGCAGGTTCACCTGAAATATATTTTGGTAAACGTTGAGATCAAGATAGGTAGACAAAATATTGTTTTTATTTTGCACCCCGCCCTTACCTCCGTAATTTTTACGGTAGCTACTAAGCAATTTATAAGGAATTGTTGAGAAAGCAATCCCTGATATTCCTACATTATGGGCTACCACTTTATTATTTATAATCCGAAATCTGTCCTTATCCAGAAAAATAAAGGGAACACCAAGTATCCTGCTTTCATAGGTCCAGCCTGATCTGTAGAGGTTATTATTAAAATAATTATCGGACCCATCTGTGGTTGGGCTGTTCTTACTTTGGTTTTTAGTATAATAAAATTCATACATAAAAGCATCTATCCATTTTCCCTGCTCGGGAGCCGAAATAAAGATGCCGTAGCGACCGTCAGGAGTATTGGCCAAAACCCTCCCCGAACCATCTTCAAAAAGATGATTATAAATAATTTCCACATTATAATCATTTATGGAGGTTTTAATCCCGCCCACATAACTTCCAAGATGATTACCAAGGGCATTAGCCTCCTCTCCCCCAACATCATCGTCGCCCTCCCTTCCTGTAACAACGTTCAAATAATCCTGAAAGCTCCCGGGTAGTTTTCCGTACACCGGAGAAGTTCCCGCCCATTGCACAAAATGTTGAATTCCAACAGTAAATTCCACATTAGGGATCTTGTCAAAGATCAAATGAAAACTTTTATGGTGTACTCTTGTATCTTTTACATACCGGTCATCATCTGTAATAAATTCTTCCAGGCTTGCCTGAAAAGCCAATCCGGCACTTTTAAGAAAATATACCGGCCTGATAGTTTTTAAACTTATTCCCGGCATAGGCCGTGCATTAAGAGACCAAAGAATATTTTCATTAGAAGCACTTAAACCCTTATATAACTCGGCACTTTGTTTTCTTCCCACATGGATGGCCAGCCAGGAATTATCAAAACCCAGATAAGATTCATCAAGCTGGAGTTTATCCATATAACCATCCTGGTAAAGCGCTCCCAATCCAAGGCTGAATCTGGCATTTTCAGAAATATTATAAGTGCTTAGGCCGGATAATACAGCAGATACATTTGTTTTTTCATTAACCCTACCACGTTGATTGCTATGCATCCAAAAAGGAGATTCGTCACCAGAAAAAACAATTCCCTTCCCGGTAAAATTTCCGGAAAACTGAAGTTGTGCATATGAAGATGATATAACGAAGGAGAGGAGCGGAATAAGAATTTTAATTTTCATAGGGGTACAATAATTGGTTCGTTCACATATTGGAGAACAATTGATTTTTTGGGGTCAAAAATCTTTGTTCGTTTAGCGAGTATTTTCTATCATTGAATGATGTGACAACATACATGGAATGCGTGTTAAAAATATGTAAATTTACTGTACAAACTTAGCTATGATAAGCATTTTTCAGAAAAAAGAATTTCTTAAAGACAGGTTAGAAGGAATTACAGATATACACAATCATATTCTGCCCGGAATAGATGATGGAGCGGCCAGCATAGAAGATTCCATCCAGCTATTATTGCGTTTCAGCCAATTGGGGGTTAAAAGTTTTATATGCACCCCCCATATAATGAACGACTATTATACGAATACTCCGGCGAGTATTCAAAATGCATTAGCTAAAGTAAAAGAAGCAATCCTAACCAATCACGCTTTAAAAGATATCAGGATCAAAGCTGCTGCGGAATATATGATGGACCAAAGTTTTTTGGAACTGCTTGAAGGGGAGGAATTGCTACCTTTAAAAGAAAAATTTGTGTTACTGGAAATGTCCTATTTTCAGGCACCTATAAATTTGAAAGAAATCCTTTTTAAAGTACAAACCTATGGATATAAGCCCGTCCTGGCTCATCCTGAGCGATATGCCTTTTACCATTCAAAAGACCTAAAAAAATACGAAGAATTAAGAAACCGCGGTTGCCTTATGCAAATGAATGCCCTGTCACTTTCCCCACATTATGGGACCAATATGCAGCAAATAGGATTTAGACTCCTTGAAGCCGGAATGATAGATTTCATAGGCAGTGATACCCACAGGGAACAACACATTGACAAACTGGAAAATATAAAGATGAACAAAAAACTCACCATCCAGGTTCAAAAAGTGATTGAAAAAACAAAGGAAGTTTTTACGATTTAGCCTTCCCCTTGAGCATTCTCTTCCACTTTGGTTCCTTATCAACCCCATAACCATATCCATACCCATAGGAATATCCATACTTAGCTCCATAAGAGAATTTAGAATAATCTACATCATTCAGGATAAGTGCCAAACCTTTAAGCTTTCCTTGCTGTTTAAGATCTTTTGGAAAGTCAAGTAACTTTTTATCGGTAAATCCGGCCCTGGTAACATACAGGGTAGTATCGGCAAGCGGACTAATTAAAAGTGTGTCTGTTACGATCATAGTAGGAGCGGTATCAACAATTACAAAATCATATTGATGAGAAAGATCCTTAAGTAACAACTCCATACGGTCGCTCATGAATAGCTCAGCAGGGTTGGGAGGAATAGTTCCGGAGAGGATCAGATCAACCTTAATTTCTCTATCCTGAGAGGAGTTTATAATATCCAAAGAGGTTACCTCATAATTATATAAATAATCGCTTAAACCAGTAGTATCCATCGGGAGGTCAATATACCTGTGCAGTTTTGGGTTTCGAATATCCGCGCCAATAATTATCACCTTTTTCTTGGTCGTTGCAAGAGTTCTGGCCAGGTTATAGGAAACAAAAGTTTTACCCTCCCCTTTTATTGTAGAGGTAACAAAGATGATCTCACCGCGATTTTCATTTTTGGCTTTCATTAAATAGGCCAGGTTAGTGCGGAGTATTCTAAAAGATTCTGCAAGCGGAGACCTGTCATTCACCTGGATCACTTCTTGGGTTTCATCGGCTATCCTCGGCACTTCTCCTAAAAAGGGAATAGTTTTAATAAGGGAAGCCAGGTCACCTTTGTGATGAACCTTCGAATCTAACATGAATTTTATAAACAATATCAGAATTGGCAATGTTAACCCTATTAAAAATCCTCCCACCAATATTAACCAAGGTTTGGGATCTACTGGTGAGGAATAAGTATATGCTGCATCAATTACCTTTGCCACGGGGGAAGTTACTGCAAATGCTATGGCTGCTTCTTCCCTCCTTTGTAAAAGAAATAAATATAATTCTTCTTTAATTGCCTGTTGTCTTTCTATACCACGCATCCCTTTTTCCATCCCCGGAAAAGTGCTGAATTTTCCCTGGGCGCTTCTTTCAAGTTGGCTCAATTGATTGAGCTGAATATTTAGTGAATTGACCGTGCTATTGATATTGTCCTTTAAATTCCCCTTAAGCGATTCAAGCTGGGAAGTTATAGTTTGAACGACGGGGTTTTCAGGGGTTGAAGTTCGCAGGTAAGCATTTCTTTCCAACACCATTGAATTATAGGTAGAAATTAAACCTGAAATGCCGCCATCCTGGATACCAAGATTGGCAGGAAGCAATTGATATCCCTGTCGGGAATTCAAAACTCCTTCGACCGATCTAATAATATTTAACTGCATTTCGAGATCAAATATTTGCTGTTCTGCCTGAGTAGATTTACCCTGAAATTCCGCAGCACCACTGGCTACATCCATGAACTGATTCTCGCGTTTAAAATCGGCCATACCACCTTCCACAGAATCCAGTTCCTCAGTAATTAATTCCAGTCGCTCCTGGATGAATTCTGTTGTACTTAGCGCAACCTGCCGCTTATCTGTAACCCCATCTTCATTAAATCTAAACATAAGGTTATTGAGAAAATCCTCAGACCTTTGACTTTCTGGTTGTGTAATGCCCAGGGATAAAATATCAGCTGCCTTCCCTTTTGGCCCTATTATTAGTGCAGAACTATAAAAAGTGGCCACTTCAGTAACGGGAACAATTACAATTTGAATGGTCCTGGTCCGGTTAAAAGAAGATTCAGCACCAGTTCTGGGAACAATTGAAAATTGCAACCCGTCATGTTGAATAACTTCTCCTATCTTATGGATTTTCTCGTAGTTTTTGCTTTCATCCACTAAGCTAAATTCAGTTTCCGAAACCGGGGTAACAAATAAATTTTTGGAAACTTTATGAACAATTGAATCTGGAGAAATAAACTGAATTAGGACCGGACTGTTCTTATATGCTTCCGTTGCTATTACATTACCTTCAATATAATAATAAATGTTGTGCTTTAGGTCTTTAACCACCTGTTCCACCAAACGTTTGGAACGAAGGGTAACAATTTGATTATCCAGGGAATTATCCTTAAGTTGTAAAATCCCACCGCCGCCGGAAGGTAAAGCTCCTGCAATATTGTTTTCATTTTCATTCAGAACCATCATAGATGCTTCTGAATAATATTGTGGAATAGTATATCTGTTATAAAGGAACGCAATAAGCCCCCCCAACAGGAAACCAAACACCAACCATTTCCAATAACCTAAGTATTTAAAAAGTTCAGCCTTAAGATCAAAATTTGATTCTTTTTCTTCTGTAAAATCCTGTAATTCTTCCATTTAAATTATTTCGTAAAAAGTATAATTAAACTAAAGATTGTAGTCCCAATAGAAACCAGTCCCATAGGGCTGGTTACCCATCCGGCTGATTTCACCTTTCTTAAAGTTGGTTCAACATAAACTATATCATTTTGTTTTAAGTAATAAAAAGGATTCTTAAAAACATCAGCACTCGTCATATCAACTCTACCAATTGATTTAACCCCATCAACTTCCCTGATTATTAAAATATTATCCCGTTTTCCATCATAAGTAATTCCCCCAACCGTGGCTAGCAATTCGGGGACGCTAATTCTTTCATTTTCAACCTGTACCACAGCTTGGCCTGTTTCTCCCAAAACAACTACTCTGAAATTAAGAAGCCTAACCGCAATTACAGCATCGGTTACATAACGCCTGATTTCACTTGTCAAATATGCTTCAAGTTCGCTCCGGCTTTTGCCGGCTACCGGGACCTTTCCTAAAACAGGGAATTGAATGTTCCCATCCACATCAACCATATATCCCATCATAGCCGGATTTTGCTGCATCCCTCCTCCTCCTTGTGAACCCTGTCCACCGGCATTCATTTGAAAAGGCATTGCAACATCCGGGTTGAGAGAAGATACCTGAATATGTAAAATATCATTAACCTCGAAAACCGGCTCAAATTCCATTACACTCTGCATGTTTTGTAATTTCTCGGCATCCTGAAAATAAATGATCTCTTTTTTAGTGGAGCAACTGGAAAGAAAAACAATGGAAAATAAAATAAAATATATATTTTTCATACAATGGAGTTGAGGGTAAAAGTAAAATTTATATTTAAAATTTAATTATTACAATAAATTAAGCATCAGAACTCACTCTGTCTAATCTTTCATAAGAGGAATTATTACTAATGAATTCAGGAATCAAATCCTTTAATTTTGCTACCACTTTGTCATTTTTAAATTTGTGAGCAGACTTAATAATTGTTCCAACCTTTTCATTAATAACTTCATAATCCTGTACTTTATCTACCCCTATCATAATCTTCTTATGGTGAGTAGGCAGGGTCTTACATTCATCGGTAAGCAATTCTTCATATAGTTTCTCTCCCGGTCTTAAACCTGTAATCTTGATCTTTATATGCTTATTGGGGATATAACCCGCCAGTTTTATCATCTTAATGGCCAAATCCATAATTTTCACAGGTTCCCCCATATCAAACACAAAGATCTCCCCCCCTTTTCCCATCGTTCCGGCCTCCAACACCAGCTGACAAGCTTCCGGAATTGTCATGAAATACCGGATAATATCGGGATGGGTAATGGTAATAGGCCCACCTTTTTCAATTTGCTTCCTGAACAACGGAACTACCGACCCGTTGGAACCTAAAACATTTCCAAATCTGGTGGTTATGAATTTAGTAGTATTTTCGTTAAGCAACCGCTGATTGTGATAAAGGGATTGCACATACATCTCGGCAGCCCTTTTACTGGCTCCCATTACATTGCTTGGATTCACCGCTTTATCTGTTGAAACCATTACAAAATGGCCCACATTATACTTTACCGAAAGGTCTGCCAGGTTCTTGGTCCCGTTGATATTCACGAAAACCGCTTCGTGCGGATTTTCTTCCATTAATGGAACATGCTTATATGCTGCGGCGTGATATACCACATCTATATTTTGGTTCTGAAACATAATTTCCAGCCTTCGCTGGTTTCCTACATCACATATAATTGCTTTATAATTTAATCCTGGAAATTTGGCCTCAACCTCCAGCTGCAAATTATGCAATGGGGTCTCGGCCTGATCAAGAAGAAGAATTTTCTTCGGATTATAATAAGCTACCTGCCGAACTATCTCACTACCTATGGAACCGGCAGCCCCCGTCACCAAAATAGTTTTCCCTGTTAACTGAGCGGTTTTATTCTCTTTATCCAGCTGAATAGGTTCCCGTTCAAGCAGATCCTCGATCTGTAAGGTTTTTACCTGTTGCGCGATTGGTTTTTCCTCATCTTCGTAATAAGAAACAATGGGGGCATTATACACTTTAATGTCGTTTTCCAGACAGTTTGCAACTATGGCAAATTTCTCTTCCGAAGTAAACTTATTTTCAGATAAAATTATGGCTGAGGCCCTCAGCGCTTTAACCTGATGATGCAGTGTATCTGTATAGTTTATAACAGGCTTGTCCAGGATCCGGATACTTTTATGATGTTTGGTCTTGGTTAGGAAACCAACTATTTTAAAGCGTTTTGGATGCTCAATATCCAAAGCACCGGCAATAGAAATGGCATTTTCATCCGCTCCCAAAATAACTGCCCTTATAAGCACTTCATTTTTATGAGCCAGCTTAAAGTATTCATACACTTGTTTTACCCCAAGCCTGAAAAGGAATAATAAGGAAAAAGTGATCCATAGGTTGATCAATAATCCGCCTATCAAGTATAACTTTTCTCCAATAATCAAAAAAGTGATATAATTTATTAAAACTAACGTAAGGAAGGAACAGGTGGTAGCGAGTAAAAGTTTTAATGCATCAATATTGGAGGAATATCTTATTATACCCGCATAGGTTTTAAAAATGAAAAAGTAAAAAATATGAATTACGGCTCCTAATAATATTTTACCGGGGAAATCTAAAAAAGTATAATAATTAGGGGTAAGGTCAATTATGATCAAAGCAGTAAACACTGAGGAGATCACGACCAAAAAGATGTCAATAAGAAACACCGCCCACCGGGGCAGGTATTTAATATTGCGAAGATCAAGTGAACTGTCCTCCCCGTTTAAACTAAATTTAAGGGCATTTTGCAAGCGATTCCCCATATTGTAAAATTACAATTACTTTGTAAATATTGCTTTAATTACTGCTGAAATTCTTTCCCTGTCCACATCAGTTAAATTTGATCCAGAAGGTAGACATAAACCTGTCTTAAATGCATTTTCGCAAACACCATTCCCAAAATATGGAGAACCCTCAAAAACAGGCTGCATATGCATAGGTTTCCACAAAGGTCTGCTTTCAATATTTTCCTTTTCCATGGCAACTCTTATGTCTTCCCTGCTAATTCCGCCAGTCTTATTTTCATCTATGAGCACTACACTTAACCAGTGATTGCTGTGGTAATCCTGAGAAGGCTCAACCATAACTTTCACCCCGTCTACTTCTGAAAATAAGTCGCGATAAAAGTCGTTCATTTTTCTTCTGTAACCCACATGTTTGTCCAGTACTTCCATCTGGCCCCTTCCTATACCTGCGGAAATATTACTCAGCCTGTAGTTGTAGCCTATCTCACTATGTTGATAATGCGGGGCATCATCCCGGGCCTGTGTTGCTAAAAATATGGCTTTTTGTTTTACTTCTTCACTTTTAGTGACGAGGGCACCTCCCCCTGATGTGGTAATGATCTTATTTCCGTTGAAAGACAATACCCCTATTTCTCCAAAAGTACCACATTTTTGGCCTTTATAGGTACTTCCCAAAGCTTCGGCGCTATCTT